>JAOUBJ010000002.1:0-300000 GCA_029860345.1 Candidatus Zixiibacteriota bacterium
ATTCCGATGCGATCATTCAATAACAAAAGCAGTGCCGAGAGAATCATATATGGACTAATAGCTTACGTACTAAACAACCCAACGGATATGCCAAATACAGAATTTACACAAAACCCTTGACAGTATGATTGGCCGCCGACGCAGGATTAGCGCTTGACAACAATGACTCAAAAGACTATTTTTATTGTGAAGCCGTAAGTACATGCACGGCATTGGCTGAGTCCGATGGCATCGCCGGTTCCCTCACAACCCGGAGGTGATAGTGCGGCGGCTGAGGGGAAGACAGGGCAGACGGGGTTTGTATCTGGATGTTCTTCCTCAAGACAGCTTCGAGACAACCCACTTCCGATCCCATTCACTGCCGTCCTGGCAGAAGATCGACCGACTTGTGCTCCGGCCGATCACAACATGTGCTGCAAGATTCGTTGGGAGGGGCCCCACAGTTTCTGCGGACCGCAGTTAGCACGGAGGTGTGTTATGTTTATCAAAAGACTCCCAGTGAATAGCCTGCTGGTTGCAGCGGCCCTCCTCATTACGTCCGCCTTTGGAGCAGAATCTCCGCCTACGAAAGAGCAATCGTTGGCGCCCGGTATCATGTCGGGAACTTACGGTTATACGGATCACGATAAGACCGTGCGCGGTTGGGCAGACCAGCGACCAAGTGAGCGACTTTCACTCGGCTCGCCCTCACTCACCAGCCCCTTTGTAGGCACGAAAATCGGTGATACTTATTTCGATCAGCAGCACTTTGGTCGTATGGCTCGCATGGTCGACTGGGGCAACGACGTGGCCGGCGGTGCTGGCTTCATGATTCACTTTGAATGGATGAGGTTGGCTACCGAAGTCAATGAGAACCGTCACTACACCTATAATGTATACTACGCAGGAGGCGGTCAGGCCGGCACAACGCTGGGTCAAGTGAAGATCCAACCGGATGGGGAGTATGCCGGGTATGTTTCTTTGGATGTTACCAACGATGGCCGCGCCGTGCTCGGCGGCCACAACAATCAAGGCAGCGGCGATCAGGCACACACCTATTGGGATTTCGGCCCCGGCTTCGCCTTCTACGGAATGAATCGTCACGTGCCGGACTCGGTGTTAGCCGCCGGTCTCAACTGTGCTCCAACCGACTCACTCAAGTCGGCCATTTGGCCGTCCATTCGCTACCAGGAAGGTCCTGCCGACGATGTGTTGCATGTGTTCACGCAGGTCCGGCAAGAGAACCAGGGTGACCCGCAAGCGCTCATCTATTTCCGCAAGGTCGGGTCCGATGACACTGGTGAATGGGACTACCCGCCGTTCGTGGTCGACACCGTATTCGACATCGCCCAGGATGTGGCTTGCTCTAACGTCGACGGCAAAGTGGCGCTGGTCTGGATTGCTAATCTGCCCGATCCGGGAGACTGCGACACTTGCTCCAGCCAAAACGGTCGACCGTTCGTGCAATGGGACAACGACATTTACTATCAGATATCGCATGACTACGGCGCGACTTTTTCACCCAGCGTGAACTTGACAATGAACGTCGACGGTGAAGAGGGCTATCGACCATACACCGATCTCTCAGCCCTAATGGGTTCCGACAACAATCTGCGCATTGCCTGGAACGGACGCTTCTGGCCGGCTGACGCCAATCAAGGGGGTGAAGCCGGGTTGTTGCGCTGTCGCATGCAGTATTGGGGGGAAAATCTTGGTACGGGTGGATATGATTTAGGCGGTGATCCGATAATACGTACCGTCTCCAGCCTTGAGTGGGATCAAACCGACTGCAACGGCGGCGTCTGGCAACTGAACGGCGCCAAGATGACAATTAGTGAATGTGACGGTAAACTGTATTACCTGTGGACTCAGTTCAACGATGTCCCGGCCGGAGTTGAAGACGATTGCGCCGAGCGCGCCTACGGTGAGAATCCTGAAATCTACGGCTCGGCCAACGGTGAACTGTACTTTTCCGTCTCCGCTGATGGCGGTTTGACCTGGGATCAAGCTCACAATCTAACCAACACATATACGCCGCACTGCGATCCCGGCGCGGGAGTCGACAGTGCTTGTCGTTCCGAGCATTGGGCTTCGATGGCCCGATTCGGTACCAACCTGTCCGGTGACATGTCGGGCGCCTACGTGCTTGATCCGAGCGGTGGCTATACCGGAGACTATTTCCTCGACGTCCAGTACATCGGAGACAAAGACCCCGGTTCCATCGTGTATCTTGAAGGCAGTTGGCAGCAAGCCGATGTTATGTGGTTCCGTTTACCGTGCATCGAACCGAATGCGACTCCGTGCCTGGCCTCATCGTTGTATCGCATCGGCTGGCCCACTCACACGAATCACGGCGTACCTTTGGATACACCGCTGGTACTTGAGAACCCCTGTCCGGAAGATGCCAACTTCACATTGACTGTTCGGGAGTATACCGGACCGCCAGGGTGGCTCACCACCAGCGGACTCGAAAGCGGCGTCGTTCCGTCCGGTGGAGCGCCTCTTGAAGGCACGATCAGTTTGAACAGTGGCGGAATTGTGAACCAACCGCCCACTGACGTCTATCTCAGTGGAGCGCTTATTCTCGATGGCAACTTCGTGGGTAGCCCCGACACACTGCCCATCGAGTGCTGGGTCACCGACGGGTTCGTCGATATGTTCCCGGATACGATCTCGACCGCTTGCCTGTCGCTGGTAGTAAGCAACAACGGCAACTTCGGCAACCAGGGGATGGGTCGGGTCAACATGGATTTCTTCAACTCGGGTGACTGCGATACGGTCGACTCCATCCCGGGCGGGACCGACATCTATTTATACGACGGTTCGCCGGTGATCTGCTGGCAGGACGGCGACACCATCCGCTGCAATTACTCGATCTATGGCCAAGGCATCACCGGTCCCAACGGGTTTATACAGACGGCTTATGAGCCACCGGTCGACTCAGGCGATATATACTTCTACCGTTCGGAGTTCATCACCCGCGACTCAGGACTCGGTTTGATCCACAGTTGGTACGCACCCAAGGACCAACCCACCCGCTGTCAGTACCTGATCCATCGGCTGCAAGTGTTTTCCAACGACGGCCAAACACATCCCGGACTGGCCATCGGTGAATTCGTCGACTGGGACATTCCGGCCGATAGTGGTATCCGCAACAATTCAGGTTTTAGGCAGGCTGAGCGTCTGATTTATCAACAAGGGTCGGAGTACAATGACGATGACGGCATCGAATGCCAGGAAAACTCCGATCGGTATGGCGGCATCTCGCTGCTGGAAATCAGAGAGATCAGCGGCGGCAACACAGTCACTACCACTGATCCCTACGGCGCCTACACGGCCGACAACGCGACCCAGGTGTATCCGACCGGTGGTCTCGTTCCGGATTCCATCTGGCACTACATCGGTGTCAACGAGGGATACGTCATGTCTCCATCGACCGATGCCGATCTGCATTCGGTCATGACCTACAAGTACAATTACACGCTGGCCCCGACCGACACCATCGATATCTTCACGATGTTGACAACCACCCGGTTCGGCTTTGCCGACTTTATAACATCCGTTCAGGAAGGCCAGGACTGGCATTGTGAGCGCGTCAGCCCCGACACCTGCGGTGGCACGCCGGACGCCATCTGTGGTGATATGAACGGAGACGGTGCTTATGACCTGTCTGATATGACATACATCGTTGATTACATCTACACGGGCGGACCCGGGCCGGTAGGAGGATTCGACACCGACGGATACGACCGCTGGACCCTGTATGACAAGTACCTGCTGTTCTGGGGACTCTTTTGCTACTATTGGCCCGATGTTTATTGTGCGGACAGCGTCGGACCGCCTTTGGGCCAGGCACTCACTTCAGACGTTTTGCTTTATTTGTCCAACTACAGTTTCCCGGCAAACACAACCACGATCATGCTGGATGTCTGGGTGGACACCGATCCCGGATTGCGGTTCGCCGTGATGCCGTTCAATGTCCGCGTCGATGGCGAGATTCCCGCGGCCAACCTGAACCCTGTGGATGATGCCTTTCGGCAGAACGCACGAGACTCCGCCAACGGAATAGTGCAAGTGGATATGTTCAATCCGTCGTGCCTGTTGGGTATCGGGGCAGGAAGGTACCACGCGGCTCAGTTGGAGTTGGTCATGCCGACGCCATCAAGCTCGGAAAGAGAAATCGTAATTGCATGGGATTCGCTGGAGACGAGGGAAGAACACCATCCCTTCGTCATTATGTCTGATGGGTCCAACTGGCGGCCGACGATCAAAACATCGGGACCATGTTGTGTGGGACCTATGCGCGGCAATGTCGATTGCGGTGGCAATAATGAGATCGATATCGCCGATCTGGTATGGATGGTTGATTACATGTTCACCGGCGGACCGCTATGTTGCTTCGACGAAACCGACATCAATGGCGACGGCACAATCGACATCGCTGATCTCGTATGTATGGTTGAGTATATGTTCAGCAATCCGTCTGAGTGCGAACCGGCGGCCTGTCCGCTATCGGAGCCGCCGCAATGAGAGCACGAAAAATGATATGGTCCGGAATCTGTAACCCGGTTTCGAACCTGGACACTGAAATTATCGCCTGGAGACAACATAGAGACTGATTACAACAAGGAGCACACAATGACAGGGAGGTATCGAACGTTGGTGGGCATGCTGGTAGCGTGCTTTTTTGTTTCAACGACCGTGCTGGCCGCTCAACAGGCCAAACAGGTGTCTCGCCCGATCTCGCCGGTGGCAAAATCGGCGACAAATGTCACAGCGCATGGTCACGGTCCGTTGAGCACCGACGTTCACCAGCCGGGACAACCGCTGGGCAGGGCAGAGACCGCATCGACGTCGCCAGGAAAACTGATCGGCGACACCTGGTACGATCTGCAACAGAACGGTTCGATGGGTCGCATGGTCGACTGGGGATGGGATGACAGCAATCAAGTGCTGGTGCACTTCACCTGGACGCGCTGGCCGGTTTACCCTGGGTCGGATCGAAGCGCGGCTTACAACTGCTACTATTCGGTGACGGACAGCATGCTGGGACTGACAATGGTGCAGGACCCGGCGACTTATGGCGGCTTCCCCAGTATTGATGCTGCTGTCGACAACCGAGCGGTCATTGCAGCCCACTCCAGCGGGCAACCCTGTGTGTATTGGGATGTCAGCCCGGGCTTCGGTTTTTTCGGTGACCATTCGTGTGTCCCGGATTCGGTGGGGTTCGGAATATGGCCCAAGATGCGTTATCAGGACATCGCCGGCCAGACTCCGGTGACTCATGTTTTCTCCCAGGTTTTGGAACCCGACGCCGGTGATCCGCAGGCCATCTATTACAGTAGGAAAGTGGGCGTGGGAAGTGCCGGCGATTGGGACTACCCTGCGTATGTGGTCGATACAGTGTTCGATATCGCCCAGGACGTGGCCTGCTCAAATGTCGACGGCAAGATGGCTCTGGTCTGGATAGCCAACCGGCCCGACCCGGGCGATTGCGACACTTGTTCCAGCCAAAACGGTCAGAATTTCGCGCAGTGGGATAACGACGTTTACTACCAAATATCGAATGACTACGGCGCTACTTTCCAACCGCGCGTGAACATGACCATGAACGTCGACGGAGTCGATGGATATCGTCCATACACTGATCTGTCACCGCTGATTGGGAGTGACAACAATCTGCGAATCGCCTGGAACGGTCGTTTTTGGCCGGCCGACGCCAACAGCGGAGGAAACGCCGGCCTGTTGCGGTGTCGCATGTTCTACTGGGGTGAGAATCTCGGTTTCGGTGGCTTCGATACCAGCGGCAATGCGATCATTCGCACCGCGGCCAAACTGGACTGGGATCAGACGACATGCAACGGTGGCAGTTGGCAACTAAACGGCTCCAAAATGACATTGTCCGAGTGCGATGGCAACCTGTACTACCTCTGGACACAGTTCAACGATGTGGCCAACGGGATCGAAGACGACTGTGCCGAACGGGCTTTCGGCGCCGGTGGTGATGCTTTCGGTTCTGCCAACGGAGAGATATACCTGATCGTATCTGATGACGGTGGTTTTAGCTGGGACCTGCCGCGTAACCTGACCAACACCTATACACCACACTGTGACATCGAAGGCGGTCCCGGCGGACGGTGCCAGTCGGAACACTTTCCATCAATGTCGCGGTTCGGCACCAACCAGACTCTCCCCGGATCGGACTATGTGGTTATCGATCCCGGCTCCGGATACACCGGCGATTATTTCCTCGATGTCCAATACATCGACGATCCCAGCCCGGGCGTGATAGTTCAGGACGAAGGGAGTTGGATGTTGAACGAGGTACGCTGGTTCCGTTTGCCATGTGTGGAGCCGGAGTTTCTCGCCTGTATAGGAACGAGCGGTGCGAATACGACCTCCACCGGTCACGGCCAACCCTCTTATCAGTGGGTCAGCTTCTTCAATGACTGTAATCTGGATGCCAATTATACGTTAACCATCACTGACCATACCGGTCCACCGGGGTGGCTGGAGTTCGGTCTTCCGGAAACGGGAGTGATCCAGGCAGGTGCGATATACGACGTCGGACTTATCATGAATGCCGGCGGCATCGTCAATGAGCCCGGTACTTGGGTAACACTCAGGGCAACGCTTTTGTTTGAAGGCCCCTTCGAGAACAGTCCGCTCAGTTTTGACGCAGTTTGCCATGTAATCCCGGAGGCTTACGAGCTGTGGCCTGATACGCTTGAGACAGGTTGTCTGTCACTGATCGTGCGAGGCAACGGCAACTACGGCAGCCAGGGAGCCGGTAAAGTCAATATGGATTTCTTCAACTACGGCGACTGCGATGACCTTGAATTCCCCGACGATACCATCCCCGGTTACTCCCAGGTATACTTGTATGACGCTTCTCCCGTGATTTGTTGGCCGGATGGTGATTCGGTTTTGTGCAACTGGTCGATCTTCGGAAGCTCGCCATGGTTGTCACACGGATTCTTGCCCGTGTCGTATGAACCGCCGGTCGATTCAGGCGATTTCGTGTACTATGAATCCGAGTTCCAAACTCAGGACTCCGGAGTCGGAGTGCGGCAAAGCTGGTATGCACCCAAAGACCAGCCGGACACCTGCCAGTTCCTGGTCCATCGATTGCGAATCTTCTCCAACGACGGCCAAACGCATACTGACCTGTCAATCGGCGAAGTGATCGACTGGGATATCCCGTCCGATTCCGCCAGCCGGAATCTTTCAGGTTTTGACCACGGTACCCGAATGATCTATCAGGTCGGCTCTGAATATGATGAGGACCCTGAAGAGTGCATGGACAACGATGACCGCTTGGGAGGTATCTCGCTCGTCCAGATTATGGGAGAGGGGGAGTATCCGAGCCAGTCTTTCTACGGTGCTTATAGTGGCAGCAACGCTCTCTGGGTCTATCCGAATGGCGGCTTCGATCCGGAACAGTTGGACAGTTTGATGACGGCTCGCGAAGGATTTGTCCTTTCGGATTCCGTGAACGCCGATCTGCACTCGACGATGACCTATCGGGTCGGCCATACGCTGCTGCCGGATGATACGCTCGACATCGTGAGTGTGCTGGCAACCTCGATGGGCGGTTATGCAGACTTCATGGCTGCCGTGCAAGCCGGACATCAGTGGAGCCGGGACCATATACTCCCACGTTATAGTTGCTGCCGCGGACAGCGCGGTAATGTCTGCTCTATGCCGGATGCAGGCATGGACATCTCCGATCTGGTCTGTCTGGTCGACTTCATGTTCACCGGCGGACCGGAGCCGATGTGCTTTGAGGAAGCGGATGTCAACGGCGACGGTGTTATTAACATCGAAGATCTGATCTGTATTGTGGATGGCATGTTCCTGGGACTTGGCTTTGGTTGCATGGCCGAATGTCCACCGCCCGAGGACCCGTAATGGCCGAGTAATAATCTGTCCGGGTTGCAGGAAGTTGCCCGGTGTGTCGAAATATGACAATGGACCCGTGAGCGGGTCACGCCTGAGGAGGAGGGTATGAGAGTACGACATATTGTAATATCCAGCCTGTTGGTTGCATCGCTGGCCACCGCTGCTATCGGTGCGCGTCGACCGGTGACAATGAAGCAAGCCCTGAGACCGGCGGCGAGAACAACCCAACCAGCGCTACCGCTGCACGACGAGCAACCCGCTACGTTCTGGCGGGGTGGTGACCGCCAATCGTTGGGACGCGCTGGCAGTACATCGATTGCTCCGGGTGTTGTGGTCGGCAACACCTATTACGATATGCAACATAACGGCAGCATGGGTCGCATGGTCGACTGGGGTGTGAACGAAGATGAAGACTTCCAGGTGCACTTCAGTTGGATGCGCCTTGCCACTTATGTAACGGAGAACCGCCATTACGCCCACAACTATTACCGAGCTCAGTCGGATTCTTTAGTGGGTATGGACAAGGTGCAACCTGATGGAGAGTACGCCGGGTACGTCGGGATAGACGTAACGGCTCAAGGCCGCGCCTGTGTTGGCGGACACAACAACCGGGGCTCCGGCTATCAATGCCACTTCTACTGGCATTCTCCGGGTTTTATTGACTGCTGGAACCCTCAAAATCGTCGCGTTCCCGATTCGGTGTCGGCCTGGGGCAGCGGTCTGGACTGGCAGACCGATTCGGTGATGTCGGTCATCTGGCCGAAATTCCGTTACCAGGATGTGCCCGGGCAGGACCACGTTCTGCACATCCTGGCGCGCCAGAGTGAACCATACACGGTGGGAAAACCGTTGTATTATTTCCGCAAGGTGGGACTGGATGCCACGGGCGACTGGGACTACCCGCCTTACATTGTCGACACCGTGTACGGGTACGGCCACGACGTTGCCTGTTCCAACATTGACGGCAAATTCGCCATGGTCTGGATCGCCAATCTGCCCGACCCGGGTGATTGCGACACCTGTTCCAGCCAGGACGGACGCCCTTTTTACGACATGGACAACGATATTTATTATCAGATATCGCACGATTACGGCGCTACGTTCGATCCGCGCGTCAACCTGACCATGAACGTCGATGGAGAAGAAGGCTACAGACCGTTCAGCGATGCATCGGCGCTGATCGATTCCGACAATAATCTGCACATAGGATGGGGTGGGCGCTATTGGCCGGCCGATGCAAACATGGGTGGTCAGGTCGGTTTGTTGCGTGGTCGAATGTTTCATTGGGGAGAGAATCTGGGCTTAGGAGGATTCGATGGCAATGGAGATGCTATCATCAGAACTGCGGTCGATCTCGCATGGGATCAGACCGTTTGCAATGGTGGCATTTGGAACCTGAACGGCGCCAAAATGTCGGTCTCGGAGTGCGATGGTAAGCTGTACTTCCTTTGGACACAGTTCAATGACATCCCCAACGGTGTGGAAGACGATTGTCACGATCGCGCATTCGGAAGTAATTCTGATTATTCCGGGTCGGCCAACGGCGAACTGTATGTTGCCGTTTCCGATAACGGCGGCATGAACTGGGACTATCCGCGTAACCTCACCAACACTCGCACGCCGCACTGTGATTCCATCGACGGCCCGGTCGGTCGCTGTCAATCGGAAATGTGGTCGTCGATGGCTCGGTTCGGAACCAACCACGCAGTCGGCTCGAATGTCGTTATTGTCGATCCCAGTGGCGGCTACACCGGCGATTACTTCCTTGATGTGCAATACATCGACGATCCCGACCCCGGTGCCATTGTATATGACGAGGGGACCTGGCAGCAAAGCTCTGTCCGATGGTTTCGTATGCCCTGTGTCGAGCCGGTTCCGACTCCGGGCTGGGCTCCTTCCTGGCAGGAAATCGACTATCCTGAGTACACCAAACATGGTACTCAGTATGACAAGTCGCTGACTATCGAGAATGACGGCAATACGACCACCAACTTTACCATGACCCTAAACGAAGATGCCGGTCCCCACTCAGGTTGGCTGTCGGTATCAGCTTCACTGTCGGCTGGAACCATCGGTTTTGGTGAGGATAATACCGTCAGTGGCACTGTTACCATCAACGCAGGTGGCACCATCAATCTTCCCGGTACGCTTGTGAACCTGAGAGGTAACATGACTGCAACCGGTAACCTGGTTGGTTCGCCGTATGTCTTTCCGATCAACTTCTTCATCGTTGACACCGTGGTGCCGCCGATGTTCGATACCATTTCGACCGGTTGCTTTTCATTGGTCGTGTCCAACCTGGGTAACTGGGGCAACCAGGGCGCCGGTCATGTCAATCTCGACTTTTTCGACTACGGCGACTGCGACAATTCCGAAGGTGAGCAGGATACTATCCCCGGCGATGCGACCGTCTACGTCAACGACGCCTCCCCGGTCATCTGCTGGCCGGACGGTGATTCCGTGATTTGCAATTGGTCGATCTACGGTAACGGCCCTTCGTCTGAGAACAGTTTCATACCAGTGGGTCATATCGCATCGGTTCCGTTCTTCGTCGGTGTCTGCTGTGACAGCCCGACCGAATCTCTTTTCGTTGAGGATACTTATTTCTCGCAGTTCGTGACACGTGATACCGGTATCCTGATCGAGAAGTGGTGGGTCCATCCCGATCAAAGCGCCGACCAGGGTTCCAACTGGATCATTCAGATTTTGAGGATCACAGTGATCGATGGTCAGACACATATCGGTTTGAATATCGGTGAAGCTATCGACTGGGATATCCCGGCTGACACCGCCATGCGCAACCGGTCCGGTTTTGATGCCGGCCTCAAGTTGGTTTACCAGCAGGGTTCTGAGTACGACGAAGACCCCGAAGAGTGTATGGACAACTCAGACCGCTACGGTGGAATTGAATTGCTGGGTATCAGAGAAGACGATGATGGAACCGTCACCGAGAGTTCCTATCCTTACGGCGCCTGGTCCGGTAGTAACAGTCTGTGGGTCCATCCTGGTGGCGGTTTTGACCCGGAAGAACTCGATAGCTTGATGACGGCTCGCGAGGGATACGTCCTTTCGGACTCGCTTGATGCCGATCTATACTCAATGATGACTTTCAAGAGCGGCTACACATTGACCCCGACCAAGACACTGTGGGTCTACAAATGTCTGATTACAAGTCGTCTGGGTTATGCAGCCTTTATCGCCTCGGCGCAGGAGTGCCATGACTGGTATTATGAGTATTTTGTAAGTGGGCTCATCGGCCCCTGCTGCATCCCGCCGCTCCGCGGTAATGTCGACTATGACGGCGCCGATGCCATCGATATCTCCGACTTGGTTTACCTGGTTGACTTTATGTTCGCAGGTGGGCAGGAGCCGCCTTGTTTCGAAGAAGCCGATATCAATGGCGACGGCGTGATCGATATATCAGATCTCGTTTGGTTTGTTGATTTCATGTTCAGCTTCGGCGCCCCGCCTGCGCCGTGTCCTTAGCGGTGCAAGTGATGGATAGTAAGTAGTGTCGATATAGAGCATCTTAGGAGGAAAGGATGACGACCAGACTTCTCACCATAGTCGTAACAATCATCACGGTGACCGCCACCAATGTGATGGCTGCGAGTCGGCCGGTTACGACTCAGAAAGTGAACCCACGCGTGGCAAAGAGCCTTGACGACCTGTTGCCGACAGCCGATGAAAACCCGCTTGACCCTGCTTCGGCTGGACACCAGGATATGTCGCTCGGTCGTGCATCGAGCAATTCGACAGCACCCGGCCTGGTCGTAGGCAACACCTGGTACGACATCCAGCGCAATGGGTCGATGGGTCGAATGATTGACTGGGGGTGGGATTCCGAGAACCAACTGATAGTACACTTTGTGTGGACAAGATTGGAAACAAACGTTTCAGCCAATCGCCATTATGCCTACAACGCATATCTCTCGCAGAGTGACGAGTTGCTCGGCCTAACGAGTGTGCAAGGCCCGGGTGAATATGCGGGCTACGTGGGTATCGATGCCTCCGCCGACAACAGAGCGGCACTGGCAGGACACAACAACTCAGGCGGAGGACATCAGGCGCATCTTTACTGGGATTTTGCTCCCGGCTTTGGCTTCTTCGGTATGAACAGGCGGGTCGAAGATTCCGTGGTGGCCGCAGGCACCGGCCAAGACTGGGAGACCGACTCGCTAAAGTCTGCTATCTGGCCGAGATTTCGGTATCAGGAGATAGCGGGTCATGATCCCGTTTCGCATGTCTTCACGCAGGTTTCAGAACCCGGCGCTGGTGATCCACAAGCGGTCATCTACTTTCGCAAGGTCGGCGCCGACGACACGGGCGATTGGGACTACCCGCCGTATGTCGTAGATACCGTGTTCAACATTGCGCAGGATGTTGCTTGTTCCAACACCGACGGAAAGGTGGCTTTGACCTGGTTTGCCAACCGTCCGGACGACGGCGACTGCGACACTTGTTCCAGCCAAAGCGGCCACAACTTTGTCCAGTGGGACAACGACGTCTACTATCAGATTTCTTATGACTATGGCGCAACATGGACGCCGCGCGTGAATCTCACCATGAACGTCGATGGCGTGGACGGATACCGACCATACACCGACGAGTCAGCCCTGATCGATTCCGACAACAATCTGCACATTGGCTGGGGTGTCCGCTTTTGGCCGGCTGACGCCAACTCGGGTGGTCAGGCCGGTCTGTTGCGCGGTCGTATGTTTCATTGGGGAGAAAACTTGGGCCTAGGAGGGTTCGACGCCAACGGGGATGCTATCATTACGACCGCGGCCAACTTGGAATGGGATCAAACAACCTGCAACGGCGGCGCCTGGCAATTGAACGGTTCCAAAATGTCCGTTTCCGAGTGTGACGGCAAGATGTACTTCTTGTGGACGCAGTTCAACGATATACCGAATGGTATCGATGACGACTGTCACAATCGTGCCTTCGGCGCCGGTGGTGATGCTTTCGGCTCGGCCAATGGGGAACTGTACGTGGCCGTCTCCGATGACGGCGGCAACACCTGGGACCTGCCGCGAGACCTGACCAATGCGCGCTCGCCCCATTGTGACTCGGCCAGTGGTGCGGTGGGACGGTGTCAATCGGAACACTGGCCGTCCATGGCTCGTTTCGGCACCAATCACACCTTTGGACCCAGTCCGGTGGTAATCGATCCCAGTGGCTCCTATTCGGGCGACTGGTTTCTCGATGTTCAGTACATTGACGACGCCGATCCCGGCGCTATCACCAAGGACGAGGGTACCTGGACTTCAAGCGACGTTCGTTGGTTCCGGATGGCTTGTGTCGAGCCGGTGCCTTGGAGTACTTTGGAGCCGTCGTGGTCCGAGTTGGGTTTTCCCGCCTGGATTCACCACGGCGCCACCATGGACACTCAGTTGGTAATCACTAACTCAGGCAATTGGACCACCGACTTTGTATTTACCATCGAAGAAGATTCCGGCACATACTCGGGATGGTTGACCTTGTCGCCTGAGTTGCAGGGGACGGTATCGTGTGGTACCGGTATGGACAACACCGTCACCGGATTGGTCACGGTAAACGCCGGCGGCATGGTAAACGATCCCGGCACGGTAGTGCACTTGGGAGGTCGTCTGATCGCGGTGGGAAACCAGATGACCAGCCCGGACACGCTGCCGATCAATGTCTGGGTGATGGATACGATGCATGTCCCCGCCTGGGATACCATTTCGACCGGATGTCTGGCTTTGACCGTCAGCAATCACGGGAACTTCGGCAATCAGGGTATCGGCAAGGTGAATATGGATTTCTTCGACTACGGCGACTGCGACGATCTCGAACAACCCCAGGACACAATACCGGGTAACTCCGCCGTCTACTTGAACGATGCCTCTCCGGTTATATGCTGGCGGGACCAAAGCGAAACGGTGCATTGCAACTGGTCGATATTCAACGACGGCTTTCCGTCGGAGCACGGCTTTATCCCCCTCGGGCATGCGGACTCGGTTCCCTTCTTCTACGGAATGTCGTGTGATTCGGTACCTGAGTCACTGTTTGTCGACGACACATATATGTCACGGTTCGCGACTCATGACACCAGTATCCAGATTGAGCAGTGGTGGGTCCATCCGGATCAGAGTGCGTCCCAGGGTGCCAACTGGATCATCCAAATACTGAGGATCAAATCGGCTGACGGCCAGACGCACACCGGCCTCAACATCGGGGAAGCGATTGACTGGGATATACCGGCTGATTCTGCGGTGCGTAATCTCTCCGGATTCAGTGCGTCCGAGCGAATGGTCTATCAGCAGGGTGCTGAGTACAATGATGACTACGAAGAGTGCCAGGAGAATTCAGATCGCTACGGTGGTGTCGCGCTGTTGAACATTAAAGAAGACGACGGGGGGACTGTCACTGAGAGTCCCGATCCCTACGGCGGCTGGTCCGGCAGTAACTCCCTGTGGGTCTATCCAAACGAAGGCTTTGTCCCCTCCGAACTGGACAGTCTTATGACGGCCCGCGATGGATATGTATTGTCCGATTCCATCTATGCCGATCTGTTTTCGGTGATGACTTTCAAGTCCGGCTACACTCTGACGCCGACCAGGGAGTTGTGGGTGTTCAAGTGTCTGATCACCAGTAGGCTGGGCTTTGCAGCGTTTATGGCCACGGTTCAGGAATGCCAGGATTGGTATGTCGACAACCTTAAGACACCGGTTTGCGGCTGTTGTATGCCGCCGATCCGCGGTAACGTCGACTATGACCCGGATGATCAGGTTACTATTGCCGACCTGGTCTGCTTTGTAGATTTCATGTTCTTCTTCGCGTGCTCGATGGAGTGTTTCGAGGAATCCGATCTAACCGGTGATGGAGCCATAGACATCTCCGATCTGGTCTGGATGGTGGACTTTATGTTCACCGGAGGGCCGCCGCCGGTGGCCTGCCCCTGACTTTGACAAATGGAGTAAGGAGCCGACACTGTGTATCCACCGTTCACGATTTGTGAGCTGAATCGACCGCGAGGACTGGATGTACATGAGACGTAGATCAATAATAGTAGTCTGCCTTCTGATAGTCGGAATCTGCTCGGACATTCATTCGGCCGGCGATGCCGACGAAGCCCGCAGGTCGAGCCGCTTGGTAGACCGGTCGCTGCACTATTCTTTCCCGGCAGGCAGAGTTGATGGAGAAACTGGTCAGCCTCTCGGACTGGTTGATGCATCCACCGACGCAGTTGGAACCTTGGTCGGTGACACCTGGTGGGATATGCAGCACTACGGCTCGATGGGGCGCATGGTCGACTGGGGTCACGACTCACTCGGCGGCTTGGGGTTCATGGTTCATTTCAATTGGATGCGCCTTGAAACGAGCTCGGACCAAAACCGTCATTATGCTTACAACGCGTACTACTCGGAAGGCGGTTCCGCAGGGACTTTCCTGGGACAGGAAAAGATTCAACCGAACGGAGAGTACGCCGGTTTTGTCGGAATCGATGTAACTTCCGATGGCCGCGTGGTGCTCGGCGGACACAACAACTACGCAGGCTACAACGAGGCCAGCCATTTCTACTGGGATTTCGGGCCGGGTTTTGCGTTCTTCGGTATGAACCGACGAATCCCGGATTCAACCGGATGGATCAATCACGGCGGCGATACGCTGGTAGCTTCGAGGTGGCCCAAGTTCCGCTATCAAGATTCGCCGGGGCACGATCCGGTGTTGCATGTTTTGGTTGTATCGTCTGAGGGCGTCCCGGAGATTCCGAAAAAGCTGACCTACTGGCGCAAGGTCGGTGCCGACGACACGGGGGACTGGGACTGGCCGTCCTGGTCGGTCGACACCGTGTTCAACATCGCCTATGACCTGGCCTGTTCCAATACCAGCGCCAAGGTAGCGCTGGTCTGGTTGGCCAACCTGCCCGATCCGGGCGACTGCGATACTTGTTCGAGCCAACAGGGGCGACCGTTCCCAAATAGCGATAACGATCTGTATTTCCAGATATCCCACAACCATGGCGCCCCAACCAGTTGGCAACCACGGGTCAACCTGACTCAGAACGTCGATGGTCAGGAGGGCTATCGACCATACACCGACGTCTCGGCCCTAATCGACACACAGGATGACTTTCATGTGGCCTGGGGGGGGAGAGTCTGGCCGGCTGACGCCAACAGTGGGGGTGACGTGGATCAGACAAGGAGTCGGGTGTTTCACTGGGGCGAAAACTTAGGCTATTATTCGGGTGGCGGAAACGTGCGTACTGTTGCTCATCTGGAGTATGATCAATCCAACTGCGATGGTGGCGCCTGGCAATTGAATGGATCAAAAATGTCTCTGTCCGAATGTGAGGGCAAGCTTTACTGCCTATGGACACAGTTCATCGATCCCTATAACGAGGCGTATGACGACTGCGCAGAACGCGCCTTCGGCGGGTCGGGAATATCCCCGGGTGCGGCCAATGGCGATCTTCATTTGGCCATTTCCGATGACGGCGGGTTGACCTGGTCTTCCAACTACAATCTTACCAACACCTACACACCCCACTGTGATTCGGCATCCGGATCGGGTGGGCGTTGCCGCTCCGAGCATTGGGCTTCGATGGCGCGGTTCGGCACCAATCTGACCGGTTCCGATATGTCGCAGAGTGTGACAATCGATCCCAGCGGGCAGTACACTGGCGACCACTTTCTCGATGTAATGTTCATCGACGATGCCGACCCCGGTGCGGCGGTTTTGGGTGAAGGAAGTTATCAGCAGGCGGAAGTTCGTTGGTTTCGACTGGCCTGCATTGAGCCAAGGCAGGGTTCGGGCTGGCGTGTCAACTGGACGGACATTGACTATCCCGAGTACACCAAGCACGGAACTCAGTATGACAAGTTGCTGACTATCGAAAACCTCGGCAACATTACCACCGATTTCTCGACGACGTTGAACGAAGACCCTGGTCCTTACTCAGATTGGTTGTCGATATCACCCGAACTTCAGTCGGGGTCTATTCCTCCAGGCGCCAATAACATTCTTAGCGGAACTGTTACCATAAACGCCGGTGGTACTATCAACCTTCCCGGTACGATTATCAGTCTGACAGGCAGTATGACCTTCGAAGGTAACATGATTGGTTCACCGTATGTATTCCCGATCGACTTTCTAATTGTGGACACAATCTACCTGCCTGCGTTCGACACGGTCACCACCGGATGTCTCTCGTTGGTGGTATCCAACAGCGGTAACTTCGGCAACCAGGGCGTCGGCCACGTCAACCTCGATTTCTTCGACTATGGTGACTGCGACGACTTAGAGGATGCCGAAGATACTATCCCCGGCAACGCCACGGTCTATCTGTACGATGCCTCGCCGGTGATTTGCTGGACCGATGCTACCGATACGGTCCGATGCAACTTCTCGATTTGGGGAACTACTTACTTGAGCGATGACGGTTTTGTCCCGTTGGATCATTCTGTCTCGACTCAGTTCCTCTACGGTACGGACCTAGACGACAATCCTCTTTACTACCCGGATGTTTACATGTCTCGTTTTGTGACTCATGACACCAGTTTACTGATCGAGAAATGGTGGATACATCCGGACCAAAGCGCCTCCCAGGGTTCCAACTTCATCATTCAAGCTATGCGGATCACATCGGCCGACGGCCAGACGCACACCGGGTTGAACATCGGTGAGGCTATCGACTGGGATATCCCCTCAGACAGCGCATCGCGCAACCGTTCCGGTTTCAGCGCTGCCGTCCGACTGGTTTACCAGTGGGGCACTGAGTACCATGACGATCCTGAAGAGTGCCAGGAAAACTCAGACCGTTATGGCGGTATCGAACTTCTGCGGATCATCGAGTGCGATGGTCAGACCGGGAACGCGATTCATGAACCTTACGGCGCCTGGACGGGCAGTAGCCCACTGTGGGTCTATCCCGCCGGTGGGTTTATCCCGGAAGAGTTAGACAGTCTAATGACCAACCGTGAGGGTTATGTCTTATCGGATTCGGTCGACTCTGACCTGCACTCAGTGATGACGTATCTTTCCGGATACACCTTGGCTCCTTCCGATCTCATCATGATATACAGTTGCCTGATCACTTCGCGATTGGGCTACGCAGCATTTATAGCTTCAGCCCAGGATTGTCGCGAATGGTACAGAATGAATCTGATACCTCCGTCCAACGGTTGCTGCATGGGACCAGGCAATGTGAACTATGACCCTGGGGGAGCTATAGACATATCTGATCTTGTCTACCTGGTTGACTACATGTTCAGCGGTGGCCCGCCGCCACCCTGCTTTGAGGAAGGGGACATGAATGCCGATGGTTTAATCGATATTAGCGACCTGGTATACTTTGTTGATTTCATGTTCACCGGTGGTCCACCGCCGCAGCCGTGTGGGGCTATCGCCCCCTGTTCTGGATTTCAGTAAAGGTGGGCCTCTATTTGAGTTCCCAGCGCACCAGCGCAGCCGATGCGGAGACGAAACTCGCTATGGAGGCATCATGTACTCAGTCTGCCGATGGTTGTTCAATACAATAGTTCTGATAGTTGTCCTCTGTGGCCAACCACTCGCGGTTAGTGCGCCGACGACAACGGACTCGCGTTGTCCCGACTTCTGGGTAGAGCCGATGGGTGGGTACGACTGGCCAACCTGGACCCGGCATGGTGAGCAACTGGACGCACCCATTTCGTTCAGCAACAGCGGCGACTCGGACATCGTGTTTTCGATAATTCCCCTGGAGGAAACAGGCCCTTCAGGATGGCTTTCGCTACCTCCTGAATTGCAGGGGACAATCGTGCTTCCACCCGGCGGCAACCGGTTGGCGAGTACGATTAGTCTGAACTCGGGCGGCATTGTCAACGCGCCGGGGACAATCGTTTATCTGAAAGGCCGGCTCGTCTTGGATCATGATTACCCTCTGGAGGACTCGGTGACTCTCGGCATTGAGTGCTGGGTGGCCGACACGCTCTACCTGCCCACGTTCGATACGGTCACCACCGGATGTTTCTCGTTGGTTGTATCTAACAATGGCAATTTCGGCAACCAGGGGGACGGACATGTCAACCTGGACTTCTTCGACTATGGTGACTGCGACGATCTCGAAGGCGCCGAAGACACAATCCCCGGTGACGCCACGGTTTATCTGTACGATGCCTCACCGGTAATCTGCTGGCCGGATGGTGACTCTGTCATTTGTAACTGGTCGATCTTTGGTCAGGGTCCTCAGAGCGATAACGGCTTTATTCCGATGGGTCATGCGACATCGGTTCGTTTCTTGGTTGGAGTGATCCCCGAATGCCCGACCTGTTCTGTCTATGTCGACGATGCCTACATGTCACGGTTCGTGACTCGCGACACCGGTATCCAGATCGAGAAATGGTGGATTCATCCGGATCAGACCGGTTCCCCGGGTACCAACTTTGTCATTCAGGTCCTGATGATATCGTCGGCTGACGGCCAAACGCACACCAACCTGAACATCGGTGAAATAATCGACTGGGATATCCCTTCCGACACTGCTTCCCGCAATCGTTCCGGCTTCAGCCCTGCCGAGCGGCTGATCTACCAGCGCGGTTCAGAGTACGATGAAGACCCGGAAGAGTGTCAACAGAACAACGACCGCTACGGTGGGATTGAGCTTTTGGAAATCATCCATTGCGGTTTCCAGCCGGGATCTCCGACCGACCTTTATGGCGCCTGGACGGGGAGTAATTCTCTTTGGGTCTATCCCGCCGGTGGGTTTGTTCCTAACGAGCTGGATAGTCTGATGACAGCGCGCGAGGGGTACGTTCTGTCTGATTCCCTTGACGCCGACCTGCACTCGGTGATGACATTTGTGTCCGGTCGCACCATTGTTCCGGGTGATCCGCTTGTCGTGTTTACCTGCCTTATCACCTCGCGACTCGGTTGGGCCGCATTCATAGCCTCAGCCCAAGAGTGCCACACTTTTTACCAAGAATACCTCTGTCTTCCGGTAACCGCCGACTGCCTTCCGCCGATCCGGGGCAATGTTGACTATGACTGGGGGGATGCTGTGGACATTTCCGACCTAATCTATCTGGTGGACTACATGTTCACCGCTGGCCCGTCCCCGCCTTGCTTTAAGGAAGCGGACATGAACATGGATTTTGAAATCGATATCAGTGACCTCGTCTACCTCGTTGACTTCATGTTCACTGGCGGTCCGCCGCCGCTGCCCTGTGATTGTGATCCCTACTGTGCGGATTGTCAGTAGTGGTAAAACTCGGCGTCACTGCGGAATAAACAGCGCCGTGAAGTCCTGAAAGAAGTGGGCGATTATGCACGGCCACAAACTGCGCGTCCGAATGTAAAGCAGGGCGAACATCAATCCATAGACAGACAGGATGATTACGCCCGGCAGGCTTTGATAGGCGTGCAGTATGCCGAAAGTTAGCGACGACACCACCACCGGCATCAGCCAGGTTTTGGTCTTCCCCAGAATGCGCAGCCGGGTCATAAGGTAGCCGCGGAAAGCGATTTCTTCGCAGAAGCCGGCCGTCGCCGACACCATCACCCAGACAATGCGTCCGGTGGTATCCTCCGGAATCAAAAACTGAATCTCGCCCGGCATCGGCATGCCCAATTGCGCCAGTATCCAGGCGAGAGCAAGCAGTATCAAATTGGCCACCAATAAAAAGCTGATCGCCCAGGCGATATCTGTCCCGCGCAGTTTCTTCAGCCCCAATCCGCGCAGGAATGTCTGCTCCCGATATGTCGCAACATAAAGCAGCAGGAACATCATCCACTGCATCATAATAGTAGCGATCAGTGTGAATAGCAGCACGGTGTCGTTCTCTAGCAGTTTCAGGTCTTCCGGATCACCGGCAAAGGCGACGGAAAAGATGGGGTAGGCGATCAGTAGTAAGAAAAGAGCTATCCCGGTCGCTTTGGACCGACGGAACTCAACATTGCCGGACCAATCCAGAAACTGCTGATAGGGACCACCAGGTTGGCTTTCAACCTCATAGGCGGAATATCTTTGGTAGTCGGGACTGTCCAGCGCGACCTCATGGGCGGAAGGTTCTGTTGTCAACGTTTCACCTCCCAAAATAACTAACACGGCCAGAGAACGCGAGTCAAAAATCTTTTTCCCATGAAACCGCCAATACGTGTATCACATGACTCATAAAATGTGATGTTACATTGAAGTGATACGACCTGCGCGGTATGGCGCAACGCCGTCTTTGGTAGCATTTTGGAAGGGCAACGACAGGCGTATTCTCAGACCCGTGAAAGGGGGTGTTAATGTCAGGCAATCGAATTGTCTACCAAAACTGGATAGTTGATCTCGGCCGCGATCCGGAAACTCAATGCCAGGCGTCTGATAGTATCGATGCTGACCAATCTGACAGGCGGGCGGAGCAAATCTGTCAGACGGTCGACGTCGCTTTGTACCGACTGGATGACGAGGAACGGGAATTCATAATCCGCTTCCACTATATGGGAGAGAGTTATCGACAGATTTCGGATAAGTCCGGCCGACCGGTGCACAAACTGGAAGCCTTGCACAAGCGTAGTCTGAAGAAACTCAGAAGGCTGCTGGCCCCGTTGGCCGATGAGGTTTTCGGTCTTAGGGCCGGACAGGAGCAGGCATGTCCGGTGTGTAACTCGAAGTACCTCGTTCAGTTGAATGAGATTATCCGTAATCGCGACCGCAGGCAGACCTGGAAACCGGTGCTGAATCTGTTTCGCACCAAGTACAATCTGACCATCAGCTCACCCCAGCTCTTGGTCGGGCATGAAAAGTATCACTAACAATGGCAACAACAAGGCACCGATGGGAGCGGCCGATGGGTGGCCGCCTGAACTTAAAGCAAAACGAACACAAAACAACGGATTAACAAGGAGAAACCATGACTGAAAAGCCCGGCGAAACTCAGCGCGTGCGAGGTGACCACTGCCTCAACGTTTTTGTGTCTTTTGAGCTGAAGGAGCAGCTTAAGAATCTGGCCAGGAGGTACGACCGCACAACCTCGGACATGGTGCGGGCCGTTCTCCGTATCGGTATCCCGATGATGGAGGGTCTTTCGGCGGCCGAGGAGATAATGGTCAAAGAATATATCTCACTGTTTCGAAAATTGCGAAAGGTGAAATCTCTTAAAGAGATTTAGACCTCAGCCGGACGGGAAGCCCCGTACTTTTGCGCCCTGAAAAAGTTCTTGAGGGCTTGGGCCGTTCTTCGTATACTCCAGCCGATCTCTCGCTGGAATTATTGAGAATGTATGTAAAACAAAGAACAGCCAAACAGGCATCGTCGATAACCGGCGCCGGGTTGCATACCGGCAACGAGTGTACGATGCGATTCAAACCGGCGCCGCCCGATACCGGGATTCGATTTGTGCGCACCGATCTGCCCGACAAACCATGGGTGCAGGCCGACATCGATCATGTTGTCGATATCTCACGCGGCACCACGCTGCAGGAGGGTGAAGCCAGAGTCCATACTGTGGAGCACGTATTGGCCGCCATTGCCGGTCTGCAAATCGACAATCTGATGGTCGAGCTGGACAACAACGAGCCACCGGTGGCCGATGGTTCCGCCCGACCGTATGTCGACAAGTTGCTCGAAGCCGGCATAACAGATCAGGATGCCGACAAAGTCTACCTTGAGATCGACACGCCGATGGCCTACAGTGAACCGGAACGAGGGGTGGACGTTGTTGTGACACCCTCCGATGAAATGCGCATCACTTTTATGATCGATTACAAGAACCCGGCCCTGGGCACCCAGTATACGACATTGGTCGACCTGGCCCAGGAGTTTGTCGACGAGTTTGCACCGGCTCGTACTTTTTGTTTTCTGTCCGAAGTCGAACAGCTTAAAGGCGCCGGACTGATTAAGGGGGGTGGGCTTCATAACGCTGTCGTTATCTATGATTCCGATGGCGGTCAGATCGAGGTTGACCGCATAAGGAAGGCGCTGGACCTCAAAGACGAAGCGTTTGTCGGCGAGACCGGAATCATCAACGACATCCCGCTCAGGTTTCCTAACGAGCCGGTGCGTCACAAAGCGCTGGACCTATTGGGTGATCTGGCCTTAATCGGTGTGCCGTTCAAAGGGCACGTGATGGCGGCCCGGTCCGGACACAAAGCCAATGTCGCACTAGCCCGCAAGATGCGTGAGTTGTACAAAAAGAAGAAGCTGGCCGGGCGTTATTCAGGCGGTGGTGAGGTCTTTTTTGATATTAACGCTATCCTGAAAATCATGCCGCATCGATACCCGTTCCTCTTGATCGATCGAATTCTCGATCTCGACCCGGGCAAGAGCGTGGTGGCTATGAAAAACGTCACCATAAACGAGCCGTTTTTTCAGGGGCACTTTCCGGGTCATCCGATAATGCCGGGCGTATTGATTCTTGAGGCGCTGGCTCAGGCCGGTGGGGTGCTGCTGTTGCACGAGATCGAACAGCCGGAAACCAAGGTCGTCTATTTTATGGGTATCGACAAAGCCAAGTTTCGCCGACCGGTGATGCCGGGCGATCAACTGCGCTTTGAACTTGAGATGAAGAGTTTCCGTCGCATGACCTGCAAGATGTCCGGCAAAGCCTTCGTGGATGACAATCTTGTGGCCAGCGCCGACTTTATGGCCATGGTGATGGACCGATGAACGACATTCATTCCACTGCGATTGTGTCCTCAAAAGCAGAACTGGCCGACGATGTCACGGTTGGCCCTTATACGATCATCGAAGCCAATGTACAGATAGACTCCGGGAGCAAAGTTGCGTCATCGGCGCTGATAGCAAGCGGCGCGCGATTGGGAAAAAACATCACGGTGGCCCACGGCGCAGTGATCGGCAGTGTGCCGCAGGATTTGAAATTCGAGGGGGAAGAATCCACCGCAGTTATCGGGGATGGCACCGTCGTTCGCGAATATGCAACGGTCAACCGGGGCACCAAAGATCGCGGCGAGACGACCGTTGGCTCAGGCTGTCTATTGATGGCCTACTCGCATGTGGCGCACGATTGCCTTATAGGCAACAACGTCATCCTGGCCAACTCGGTGAATCTGGCCGGGCATATTGAGATCGGTGACAATGCCATTCTCGGTGGCGTCCTGCCGGTCCATCAGTTTGTAAAGATCGGAGCGCATTCCATGATCGGCGGCGGCTTCCGGGTGCAACAGGATATCTGTCCTTATGCTCTGGCCGGAGGATACCCTCTGAAGATAATGGGTCTCAATGCCGTCGGACTCAAAAGGCGCGGCTTTTCCAAAGAAACGCTGGCCGGGCTGCAAGCGGCTTTCAAACTGCTCTTCTCAAGCGGGCTTAATACTACTCAGGCGGTCGAACGAATTACTTCCGAGCTTGAGGTCACGCCTGAGCTTCAAGTAATGCTCGATTTCATCGCCCAATCGACACGCGGTCTGGTTAAGTAGGCACCCTGCTTTCCGGGCCTTAGTCATCGACCCCGGCCCCAGCAGAATTGTCGACAGACCACTTGAACCGACAGGTGACTTGCCTGGCTGTATAGGTGCTGTCAGGCGACTCGCCTGACAGCCAATGGAGTGACCGCCAGGTGTCGGGCGGGGTCGCCCAACACCACCCGTGAACTGCGGGCTTATAAACAAGCCCCAAAACCCGGTCCACTTTGGACTGTACAAATCGGGGCTCTCATTGTATACTTAAGTTTGGTGGCCGATCACTCTGTCTTGTGAACGCCGAGGGGAGGTCACAAACCTTAGGTCAATACTAATGACTCGTAACCTGTCATCGTATGGAGAGACTCCAAAGTGCAGAGCGTGCTGTGCGCGGCTGAGCAATTCGGTCGTTGGCCTGTTTTTCTCGGCGGCTCTCAGCCTGCTTACGTGGGGGACAGCGACCGCAAATGATGACGTGCATAAGATGTGGAGCAGGGTCGACTCATTGGCCAAGTCCGGTAACGCCGATTCGGCGATAGTGGTCGGGCTGGAATGCATTCGCCTGGCTGAGAATTCGCAGTTGGATGATTCGACGACCGGGGCGTGGTTGTTGACGGTGGGCCGGATAAGCAACAGTCTGCAAAAGTACGGCCAGGCCGCGTCTCTATTCGGTCGCGCCATCAAGCTCTGGGAGACGGCGTTCAAAGACAATAATCCGCTGATGTTGACTCTGTTCAGTTATCACTCCTACGCCCTCATCTACGCCGGACAGTACGCGCCGGCCGAAGTGACGCTTAATAGAGGTCTCGCCGGTTGGGAGCGGTCCGTGGAACCAGACACCTCCTACGCAGCTAAACTGTTTACACGCATCGGCGTAATCTGTATGAACCAAGGCCGGATTGACGATGCCCAGGCAGCTTACGAGCGCGCGCATACTCTTATCATGGCTGAGTCCGCGCCAAATGTCACAGTCCTGCGGGGGTTAATGAACAACTATGCATATCTACACCTATATCAGAAGCGATTCGATGAAGCCGAGCAAATTCTGCTTTCGTTAGTCGAGGTTCTGGAGAACGCAGACAGTGTCAATGTCTCTTATCTGTCGTCCGCTCTTCATAATCTCGCAGTATTGTACAGTGACTTGGAGCAGTTTGATAAGTCCGAAGCCTATTTTAACAAGACCATCCAACTAGAAAGTTCGATGAATGGTCCCGATAGCTATCCGGTTGCGATGGCCTTGACCAGTTTGGGAAATGTGTTGATGTTGCAGGGCAAGCTCGTCCAGGCTGGTGAAGCATACGAGAGGGCGTTGAAGATCAAGAAAGAGCGGTCCGGGACATCCGACCGCAGCATTGCCAACACTCTGATTATGTACAGTCAGTTAGAGCGGGAGAAGGGCAACACCGAACACGCTCTGCAATTGGCGGCCGAGTCGTTTGAATTTCGTCGAGCCAACTTTGTCAACAACTCCTGGGCTCTGGCCGAAGGGAATGCCATCAAATATTCTCAAGTCATGCGTGGATCAGCCAACTCGTTCTTTGCCTCGTTTGCTGATCGGGCAGAGTGGGATGACAAGTATGTAAGTACTGCTGCCAACATAATCCTGGCCACAAAAGGGCAGGTTACCGATTGCATGTTCGACCGGCGAGAATCCCTGGGGCAGGTCGACGATTCAGCTTTGACAAGTTTGACGGAACGTTATCGTTCAACGGCCAAGGCTCTTTCCGGCCTCTATTTCCGAGGTCCCGGCAAAGCCGATCCGGTAGCATTTCGAGAGAAGATGGACTCTCTCGGTCGTGTGTCGAAGGCCTTGGAGTCGGAGCTTGCCGCGGCAAGTGTCGATTTCCGAACCAATAGGGACCTTCAGGATGTACGTTTCGAACAAGTTCGACAACTGTTGCCTTCAAACTCGGTGCTGATCGAGTACGTGGAGTTTGAACAACCGAAGATTGGCGACAGCATTGCCTCCCGTAGTTACTTTGCCCTGGTGTTGAGTCCGAGTGCCGATCCGGTCGTGGTTGACCTCGGCTCGGCTGAGCAGATCGAGTCTGTCGTGGTCGAATACCGTCAAAACTACGAGGCCGTTTCGCACTCGTGGCCGGAAACCGATCCCGAACTGGTTGAGCAAAGCCGAGCGATCCATGAAAAGCTTCACTCACACCTGATCGCGCCCGTCAAAGAGTATTTGCACGACATGGAGTTGGTGTTAATTGCGCCGGACGGTGCGCTGAACCTGGTGTCCTTCGGTGGCCTTCAGGATTCATCGGGCGACTACATGATCGAGAAGTACGCGCTGCACTATCTGGCGACCGGTCGCGACCTGGTCAGGCTTCAGCACGGCCCGCAAAGCGGCAGTGGGTTGCTGGCTTTCGGCGGCATCGATTTCGAGTCCGGATCGGTGACCAGCGAGCAAGCGGACGCCGAGGATGAGTCAGCGCTACGTTCGACCGAGTCAGGAGAGACTGAGATAACTCTCTATGCCGGCCCGACGATCAGAGACGGACTTGACCCGCTGCCGTACACCCGACGTGAAGTGTCCCGGGTGGCCAGGATATGGGAGCAAACACGAAACGAGGCGACCTTCGTGGTCACCGGTGGCGAGGCCAGCGAGGAACGATTCAAACAGCATGCTCCCGGCAACCGAGTAATCCACTGTGCCACTCACGGGTTTTTCGGTGGACAGCAACTCAGCGACGCTTTGGGCGAAGGTTCCGCCAAGAACTCAGGCAGCGGTCATGACAACCCCTTGGTGAAGTCGGGATTGTTTTTCGCCGGTGTCATTGAAAGGGCGGCTGCCGACCAGGTCGGCGACGACGATGACGGTTTCCTCACCGCTCTGGAGGTGGGCAACATAGACCTGAGGGGTGTCGAATGGGTGGTGTTATCCGCCTGTGGTTCAGGCCTGGGTGAAGTACAGCGAGGCGAGGGTGTCTATGGGCTCAGACGTGGCTTTATTATGGCTGGAGCGCGCACCGTGATCAGCGCTCTTTGGGCCGTGCCAGACAAACAGTCGCAATCGATGATGGAGCAATTGTACTCAAGCGGTGAGACCAACCTCGCCCACGCCATGCAGCGGATGGCCCTGAAGGAGATCACGGATCTCAGGTCGCGCGGCCTTTCGACGCACCCTTTTAGTTGGGCGGCGTTCGTGGCGGTGGGAGATTGGCGGGCGCGCTGATGCTCCCTTGTGAATTTCGAGTATAGGTCAAAAAGTCAAACCTGTGGAAAAATGCCAGACCAATCCAGTAATCAGCAATTGCACATGAATCTTTGTGAAAACAAGATATGATGTTGCGTCGAGTTACTTTGGTTCTACTGTTCTTCGTTGCAGGCCTTCTGCAGGCCAATGCGGAGTTGTCATGGCGGGAACTGCTTGATCAGGCGGACGCGCGTTCAGAAGAATTGCGACAGGATACGGCCATCGCGCTGGGTAGATTGGCCTTGTCGACGGCTGAGGCAGAGTTCGGTTCCGAGGATACGGCCGTGGCTCGCACCCTTCTCAGGATTGGTTACTATCATTTCTGCAAACAGGAGTACATGGAAGCGGAGCCGCTCAATATACGGGCCCTGGCTATTCATGAAAAGGCTCTCGGTCCCAGACATGCGTTAGTGGGGAAAAGCTCAACAAGTCTGGGCGTTCTCTACCGACGACTGGGCCGGTACGCCGAAGCCGAACCGCTACATGAGCGGGCTTTAGATATTTGGCAGGCGGTATACGGAGCAGACCACGAGTTTGTAGCGTGGATTCACCACAACCTGGTCTCTTTGTATGAGTGTCAGGGCAGATTCGCCGAGGCGGAAATCCATTGTCAGCGAGCAATAGCCATTTGGGAGAACCACAACGGTGGGGATCATTCCATGATGACCGAAGGTCTCGGCACCCTGGCCAAGTTGCGTCAGGAGCAGGGTAGATACGATGAGGCGGAGTCGTTACTTGTGAAGGTATTGGCCATACGAGAGAAGACTCATGGCCCGGACAATTCGTGGGTGGCTTCCACGCTGAACGGCTTGGCAAATCTCTATCGGGTTCAGGGCAGAGTATCCGAGGCCGAGAACATCGGTCGTCGCGCTCTGGCCATGGCCGAGAGAGGTCAGGGGCCTGATCATCCCCTTGTGGCGAGGTACCTGCATGACCTGGCCAATGTGTACTGTGACCAAGGTAAGCTTAAAGAAGCTGAGCCTCTGCTGGAGCGTGCGCTGGTTCTCATGAGGGGTGTGCTGGGAAATGAGAGCTACGGTGTGGCGACCATTGAAGAAACCTACTCAAAGCTATTCCGTTTGCGAGGCGATACCGTCAAGGCGATGGAGATGGCCGCGCGAGCCTGTAAAACAATGCACCGGAACTTCGTCGACAATGCCATGGTGCTGCCGGAAAAACACGCCCTTGCCTTCTCACAACTACTGCACAACTCGGTGGACAACTTAATAAGCTGCTACACGGAGCTTGGCTCCGGTGACATTCCAGTGATGAAAACAGCCGCAGATATCATCCTCGCCACCAAGGGACGAGTATCCGATGGATTGTTTGATCGTCAGAGGTCTTTGGTGCAAGAGACAGATTCAACTACCATGGCCGTGGCGGAAGAACTAAGGGTGGCCAAAGTACGATTGTCGCAACGATATGTTGAAGGTCTCGGCGAAGATTCAGACAATTATCGAAATAGTCTGGATACGCTCACTATCCTGTTGAACGATCTGGAGACAGATCTTTCTCGCCGCAGCGCCAGTTTTAGGAAAAAACGGATTCTTAGAGACTTTAACGCAGACAGCATCCGTGCATCGCTTCCGGAAAACTCATGTCTGATAGAATACCTGAAGTACGACTATCTCCGGCTCCAACCGGACAGCGCCATACCTCATTACCTGGCCATCGTATTGACCGCAAGTGCCGAGCCGGTGATTCTGAATATAGGGCCGGCGGAACCGATCGATCGCCTTATTGACCTATACCGGCAGCACATGCTTAGAGTGCCGCTGGCCGGGTTACCGTCGAATGATGATGTGGATGAGTATCGTGGCCTCGCTACAGAACTGTACCGGAGGATTTGGAAACCTGTCGAAGACCACACTTCAAACAGGGAGTTGGTTCTGATCGCCCCTGACGGTGGGTTGAACCTGGTTTCGTTTGCGGCCTTGCTTGATGATGCCGGAACCTACCTGATAGAAAGGCACCCGATACACTATCTGTCGGTCGGACGTGATCTGGTCAGGCCAAAGGACGTTGCGACACCTGCAGTAGGTCTGTTTGCGCTGGGGGACCCCGACTACGATGCCTCGATTGCCGACCGGCTGTCGAGTCTGGCATCTCTTGGGGACACTGTCACAAACTATCAATACAGCGTACCGGCGATTACTCGCATGGGTCGGGGTGAATTCAGAATGCTGAAGGTCAGCCCCCTGCCCTGGACGCGCCGAGAAGTGAATCGAATTGCTCAGGCATGGGCGGCTGCGTGGCAGGAACCGGCCCATGTGCTTTGCGGCTCGGATGCCAGCGAAGAGAGATTAAAAGCCGAAGCGCCCGGCAAACGAGTGATACATCTGGCTACCCACGGCTACTTTCTTCAGGACACCGCCGCCTCTGGGCACTCCGGCGGCGAAATCGGGCAGGAAGTGGGTATCGAGGTGAGAAACCCGCTGTTGAGGTCCGGTCTGTTCCTGGCAGGGGCCAATCGGCGTGGTCAGACAGGGGATAGCGACAGGCTGGACGACGGTATCCTCACCGCTTTCGAAGTGTCGGCGATGAATCTTCAGGGCACAGAGTGGGTGGTGTTATCGGCCTGCGAGTCGGGACTCGGTGAAGTCAAAGCGGGCGAAGGCGTCTGGGGACTCAGGCGGGCTTTTCAAATGGCCGGGGCGCGAACAGTGATAAGTTCGCTATGGTCCATACCGGACAAGCAAACTGTGTCGATCATGGAGCAGCTATATTCCTCGGGCGACGACGATCTGGCCCGGGTCATGCATCAAATGGCCAAAAATGAAATTGAGAAAACTCGCAGCCGCGGCTTGCCTGATCATCCCTTTGCCTGGGCTGCCTTTGTGGCCGTTGGTGATCGGCGCGTGGGTAGATAGTTCAACTCTTCCGGCGGATTTCAAAAGGTCGGGGTATCGTTATGCTGTCTGACTCCACGATATCGTAGAGAACGAGTTCATACAATCCCGGCGACATGATTAGCTCAACAGTGGCAAAACCCAGACTGTCAAAAGTAATCAGGTTGGCTACGTGGAAAATGAGTGAGTCAAGGGCCACGTCCCGGATCAGAATACTGTAATCATGATTCTCTTCAGGATCGACATAAACGCGCCCGGCGAAAGTGAAACTCTCAGTATTGCACTCAAAGACCGTTGGTGTCGATACGTTGCGAGTGACGGCCGGAAACGTCCCCTCGACCCTGGCCATCGGTTCTGTCCCATCGTTGGTCATCAAAGTCATGCTGACTACAACGATCACGGCCGCGGCGGCGACAGCAGCAAACGGTCGCCAAACCCGCTTTGTAAGATCGGTTATGTTGGAACGGCTCGGAGTTTTAAGGGATAGCCCATCCGACTCGGAGATAAGTGGAAGCTGGTCGGTCGATGTCAGCCCCGATAAGTCTGAAGGCAAAGCTGCCAGCTTCTCGACCGCTTCCCGGCAGAGTTGACACTCAGCCAGGTGCGCTTCGAATTCCGACCTTTGGGCCGTTTCCAGCGAATCACGGTCATTCACAAACTGATCCAACAGTGCGCTGTCAGCATGAGAATCCAGTCCGCAGCTGGGTAAATCGCTGGTGGCCAGGGCAAAAAGGACTTTTTCCCTTGCATATTCAGTTCGGCAAGCCTGGCATTGGAGTAAGTGCGATTCTACAGCCTCAGCCTCCTCCTTTGTTAGCTCACTTTTGAAGAAAGGGGGCAAAAGTTCGCTGATTTGGCGGCATTTATTATGATCACTCATCTTCCCAACCTCGGTAAACTCTGTCGTTTCAGAATTCTCTCATCTACACCTGATTAGTCCGTTACTGGGGCAAAAGGTTCTCATTTTTCGAAAAGCTCCACCTTCTCTTTGGCCATCTGGCGGCAGTGCCACATCTTGCGCTTCACGCTACCCTCGCTAAGTCCAAGTTGTTCTGCGACTTGCTTGTAGTTGCGCTTGCCAAAAAAGACCGCCCGCCAGAGACTCCGGCACTCTTTTGGAAGCGACATCAGTACCCGGTAAGCGGTCTTGCGCTGCTCTTGAGCCATTATCTGATCTTCCTGTGAACAGGCGGCATCAACCACCGTAACCTTATCGATGTCAGCCAATTCTACTGCTCGCGCCGATTTGTAGTAGTCAATGCAGGTTCGGCGGGCTATTGTGTAAACATAGGTCTTGAAAGAGGAGCGCCCCTCGAATTTCTTCTTGGTCAAACTTTCAATTACCTTAATGAAGCAGTCCTGAGCAATGTCATCGGCCGATTGCACATCGGTCCAGTTCCACTTATGCACGATCATATCTATGATCTGCCTCAATTCCGCGATGAACTGCCGGTCGTTCTCACGGATGCGACGCAACAACTGATCTGCAATTAGTTCTACCACAACATCAGTATACAAATTGCTCCAATCAATGCCAACCGATTTGGTGCTAGTTTCTGATCCGATCAATAATAGATCTGTCCACTTTTCTGCGAACCATTTGTCCGGATCGTGGACAAACTAGTTGGGCAACCTGGAGACAACAGCAAAGATATAGTGGAGCGGGACGTCAGCTACTTGGTAGGTGCGGAGAGGAGAGATATGGATGGTGGATTAACTCTATGCGAAAACAGAGTCGGGAGAGGGCTCAAACTAGACGCCAGGTGCTCAGGCGTTTAGAAAACATGAAAGTAGAATGCGGAGGCATCAGATGTTGAAAATGGACTATTTAACGAGGGGTATTCGGGGGCGATCATATCACGACTGGAGTCATGTTATGTGCAAGTATACTCTCAGTTTACTATTCGTTGCCGCAGCCATGCTGGCGGCGACACCCGCCGCGCAGGCCGGGACTTTCCAAGACAAGAACAGTTCGGCGAAAACCGTGGATGAAGGTCGCTCTGCGAAGCCCGGCTGGCGATACCAGCAGGCAGAGTTACCCGAGGTTTCGTCTCAGGACGCTGGTTTTCAGGATGAGCGTGACGATTGTAGCAGCGTTTACTACTACAACGATAGCTCTTCGAATGTCTTCATCTGGCCCCTGCCGCAGGACAGCGTCGACTGGCTGGCCGTCCGTTTCGACAACGATGGTGCCAGCGAGTGCACGCTTAAGGTGGCCAGGGTCACGCTCAACCGTGGGTATATGGCAGGTGCGCCCGACCTGCAAATCGGTGTCTTTGATGATGACGGCTTCGGCCTCCCGGGTAGCCTTCTCGCGTCCGAGACTGTTCCGTATGATTCCTTGCCGACTGGGAACTACGGGTGGGCGGAGGCGGATTTCTCTTCCTACAATCTGGTTTTCGGAACGGGAGAGAACTATCACATAGGTGTGAGTGTGATCCCCCAGGTGGGAGATACGTTGTTCCCGGTGAGTGATGTCGGAGACGGTGTTCACTCCGGCGAGCAGCGGTCGACCTACCAGGGCTATGGTGTCTGGTCGACGATCTACTCGGCAACGGGCACCGACTATGTATTCTGGATCGAGGCGGAAATGTGCTGCTCCATTATCGAATGTGTCCCGCCGCCAGCCGGTATGGTCGCCTGGTGGCCGCTGGATGAAACGTCGGGACAGACTTCAGATGACATAGCAGGTGCCGCCAATAATGCGGGTACCTGGATGAACAGCCCGATTCCAGTGACTGGAAAGGTCGATGGCGCATTAAGCTTCAACGGGTCAAACTCTGTTGATGTGCCCAACGATCCCGAATTGAACTTCGGCACAAGCGATTATTCCGTCGATTTGTGGATCAAGTCCACAGATGTTTCCACAACGCCGAGCACAATCCTGGACAAACGAACGGGCTCTGTTCCTAATATAACTGGCTACGTACTCTTCCTGTACAACGGTTACCTGGGTTCGCAAATTGGTGACGGGAGTGGGTATATGAGCTGGACCTCGACAGGGTTCGTCGCTGATGGAAACTGGCATCATGTCGCGGTCACTGTGGACAGAGACAATCCGTCGGGTTGGCTCTATTATGTGGATGGTAGTGCCGTCGGGCCCCCAGCCAATCCAACGGCTTATCAAGGGAGTCTGACCAACACCGCCCCATTAGTAATGGCGAGAAACCTGGTGACTCCCGGTCATGTGTTTACCGGTACACTTGACGAGATTGAGCTTTTCAACCGTGTCCTCGATCCTTTGGAGATTTATTCCATTTGGGAAGCAGACAGTTTCGGCAAGTGCAAAGATACCTGCTATGCCGACGGTGATGCCAACGGCGACGGCATCTTCCTGTCGGTGGCGGACCTGGTTTATCTTATTGCTTATTTGAACGGAGCCGGTCCTGCTCCGCCAATACCGTACAAGGCGGACCTCACCGGTGACGGCGTCATTGACGGCGGCGATGTTCAGTTGTACAAGAACTATTTCATCTACGGCATAGGCGTCTTCCCCAGATTCCCGGTTCCCTGCCCGTGCGACCCGGTTCTGGCGCCGGCGGCTGTTTATCTTCACAGTGTGGATGGCGGGGGTGGTCGGGGGCCCGGCGAAGTGATAGCGGGACTCCCCTTCATCATGAACATTGGCCTTCGGAATTACGCCGAGACGAATGCAACTTCCATCTCACATGGCCTGAAAATCTACTCGCCCGATGGAGCGATCTGGGAGCCGCCGATGGTCGGTTACCTGGAGTCATTCCCGGCGGAATCGTTCTTCGATGTTACTTGGACCGGCGACTTCGAGTGTACCGGCTCCGGCGTTGACACCGTAGCGTTTTCGGCTCAAGCTACCAGCTTGTCGGGCCTCCCCCAGGGATATGATGATGCCGTATTTGGCGTGGCCTCTGTCGTGAATCATGAGCAGATAGGGAAGACCATTTGCATCGATTCGACCTTTTTCCCTCCGGATGGTGCATGGCAGTGGGAGACGTCCCTTTCCACCGTCGAGCCAGTGTGGGGCGGTCCCTACTGCTTCGACATCCTTGGGTACGCCTATGATACCGTTCTTGCGTATGGTGCGCTTATGACGTCTGTGGGAACAGCCGAGCTTGGCGTAAACCCGGACAGTTCCGTCTCAGTCTCCAATCTTGGTGACGGTGGTACAGATGGTGTTAGGCTGGGATTCGGCGAGGCGCTGACGGCTACAATCGGGTTCGGTGGCCCAGACCTCATTCCAGCGAAGGGTGCCATCGCAGTCTTTTGTCCCCTGGGTCTTGAATACATGTGCTGCTGGAATCCGGCCGATCCCCACAAAAACTGCCTCTACCCTGGAACTGACTGCTACGACCTTCACCAGTGTGTCGTCTACGGTAAACCCAAATACTGGGGGGTTTGCGAGCCCGCCTTCGAAGTCATGACCGACCCCATGCGCGGACCGGAAGACCTACGCTGCCTGATCTTCGTGCCACCGGGTAGCGACAGCGCCACAGTCCGCATGGACGGCTACCATGACGCGGCCGGTTTCACACTGTACGTGTACGAAGGCGGCGGTCTGGTTGATTCCGTTGACTGCGAGAGTGGTACGGACATCATCACGGGCAGGGCTATGCCGACAGCAATGTCGGTTGGGGAAATGTCCGCCCTGACCTGGACCTCAAGCATGGACTTCGCCATCGAAGGTGGTGGAGTGCTCCACGGAGATGAACTACGCTCCAGGCCACACAGCGCGACACGAACGGATGAAGTTGTGTCACGGGTGATTGTCCTGGGTGCCGGGCTCTCGGAGTTCGTCATCGACGGCGTGGAGACGATCTCCTGCTGCGAACTCCGCGGCGATTTCACCCATAACGGCCAGGTCGACATATCCGACCTGGTGGACCTCGTAGATTACATGTTCACCGGTGGTCCCGCGCCGTTGTGCGATGAAGAAGCCGACCTGAACGGTGACGGTGGCATTGACATCGCCGACCTGGTCTACATGGTCGACTTCATGTTCACCGGCGGTCCGGCGCCGGTGCCGTGCGATCAGCCAGCGCCGGTTTCCAGAGTGGTAGGTAAGGTGTCGAACATCTCCTTCGATATTGAGTATGCCGATGGAATCTCTACCGTAATCATGAACTCGCCGATCGACCTGCGTGGTATCCAGTTGGAACTCAAAGGCGCCGGTCCAGTGCCCGAGAATCTGGTCGGTGAACATGTCGACATGGTCCACGGCCGTGACGGTTGGGTGGTCAAGGTTGGCTTGCTCGATCTTGACGGCAGTGAAGTTGTCACGTCCGACGTGACTCGAATCATCCGATTTGAGGGTGAGTACACGCTGGAATCGGTCATTGTGGCCGATGAGCAAGCTCGTTCGATCACACCGACTATTGGGCAGTCCGCCAAGCGCAACGAATTGCCGACGGACTACGCGCTGGGTCAAAACTATCCAAACCCGTTCAACCCGAATACTTCTATCGCCTTTGCCTTGCCTGAAGCCACCGAGGTCATGTTGGAGGTGTACAATCTCTTGGGCCAGCGGGTCAAGACACTGATAAACCGGCGGCTGGAGGCCGGACACCATGCGGCAGTATGGGATAGCCGTAACGAGTCTGGTCAAACTGTGTCTTCAGGCGTTTACTTCTACCGTATGGAGACGCCGAACTACATGGAAAGTAGGAAGATGGTCCTGCTTAAATAAACAGGGGATGGTGAGAGTTTCCCGCCAACCTCTGCGGCGGGAAGCATGTAACCCGGCGACGTTAGTGCTCAGCGTCGCCGGGTTTTGTTTGATACGGTTCTTGTTCGAGGTTCTGTTGTTTCAACGCGCGGTCCTGAACGTTTTTCCCTTAATCGACTCGGGCACGACGCAGCAACTGATCTGCGATTAATTCTACGCCCACATTAATATGCAAACTGCTCGAATCATTGCCAGACGATTCAGCGCCAGTTTCTGATCCAATCAATAATAAATTTGTCCACTTTTCTGCGAACCTTCTGAGCCGATCGTGGACTAATCAGTTGTGATGAATAAGAACGACTACAACGATGCGAGGAATAGAGAACATGAGAACGCAACTATTCCGAAAGGAGGGAGATGGATGGACAACTATCTCAACGGCATCCCCGAGCTGGGCAACGGCTCGATCACTACGCCTGACCTATAGGCGATAACCAATCAAGACAAAAGAAAGCAGAGGCTACAAGTGTTGAGAACAGACTATTCGATAAGGGCTACACGGGGGCAACCAAAACAAGAATGGAGTCATGTTATGTATAGATACATTTTCAGTTTACTGATTGTTGCCGCAGCCATGCTGTCGGCGACACCCGCAGCTCAGGCCGGGGTTTATGTCGAACTGGTCGACAGCATCACTGATTTAGATTACGACTATATCCCGTTCGACACGTCGGTTACGATCAAGGTCAAGATGGACAACGACGTCGGCGAAAACGTCACCTATATCTCTAACGCCGTTCGCATCTACTCACCACAAGGTGCAACATGGCAAACGCCCACCTTCGCGGCCGGCGACAGCCTTGATGTATACTTCGACTTCATGCAAGAACCTGAGGGATTCGACCTGGACGGCTCAGGCGATGATACAATTGGTATCCAAGGTTGGGCCTTTGGAACACCTGGCGTCCCAGACGGCTATGAGGGACTGGAACTCATGCGAATCTACATACGGGTCCCTACCAGTGGTGGTGGAGATACGCTCTGTATCGATTCGGTCGAATACCCGCCTTCGGGCGTCTGGCAATGGGACACCCCGACCCAGAGTGTGACACCCGGCTGGGGCGGGCCTTACTGCTATGCCGTCGGTGACCCAAGCTGCTATGCCAATGGTGACGCGAACAACGATGGTCTCGGCCTCTCGGTGAGCGACCTGAGCTATCTGATTGCCTACTTAAGCGGCAATGGTCCAGCCCCGCCGGTCCCGTACAAAGTCGATCTCAACGGGGACGGCGTCATCGACGCCGGCGATCTGCAGGTGTACAAAGACTACTTCATCTATGGACTTTCCGTTTTTGCACCTTACGGCGGTTATCCGGTCGCCTGTCCGTGCAATCCGGTCCTTGCCCCGGTGGCTGTGTACCTGCACAGTGTTGAAGGCGGCGGCAATCGAGGACCGGGTGAAATCGTGGCCGGCATCCCATTTGTCTTAAACATCGGTATCGGGAATCACTCCGAATCGAGTGTTACCGACATCTCAAGCGCCTTCAGAGTTTATTCACCCGATGGCGCGATTTGGGAGCCGTTGGCCTATGGTTTTCATTGGTCGTTCCCGGTAGAGTCGTTCTTTGACGTCTCTGCCATGGGTGAGTTCAGCAACGACGGCGTTGGTGAAGATATCGTCACCGTGTCCGCCCAGGCTACCGGCGCTTCGGGGCTACCAGCCGGCTACACCGGTCAGGAGGCGATTTGGCTTTCTACGGTGGTCGGTGCCTCGGAAGTGGGTAGAACCATCTGCATTGATTCCAGTTTTCATCCGCCGGACTTCACCTGGCAATGGCAGATGCCCTCAGTCGAGATGACGCCGGTATGGGACGGCCCACATTGCTTTGAGATTGTCGAATACACGTGGGATACACTGTACGCGCACGACGGCGAATATGCCACCTACGGAACTGCCCAAATTGCTCTTGATGGTGATTCGGTCAGTGTTGCCAATGTTGGCGCGGGTGGTAACGATGGAGTCACCATCGGTTTTGAGGAAACAGCCGGTGTCACCGTTCGTTTCGGTGAACAGGGTCCAATCCCAATGGGTACTGCCGTCAAGGGACTCAAACTTGTTCCGTTTCCGGAGTACTGCTGTGCCTATGACAACTACTCGGGCGGTGGTGCCACGCCGTGTATTGACCAGTATCCGTGCCCCAATGGATTCAGTCCACTGCCAGACCACACTTGTGCACCGGGAGCCAACAATCCGCACCTCTATTGCGCGCCGTTAATCGCAGTCGAAAACCGCGTTGCTGACAGATCCGTCGCAAGCGGTGCCGGCCTATCCATCTTCGGCGGGCCGAACAATGAAAGCGCGACCATAGTGCCCGATGGATGTGACGATCCGCTCGGATACACTCTCTATGTCTACAATAACACAGTTCTGGTTGATACTGTCGTCTGTGACAGCGGCACCACGATTACCACCGACAATGCTATGCCGACCGCGATGATCTTCGGCGACATGATTGGTCTATCCTACTCATCCACGATGGACTTTGTGGTCGGAGGCGACGTGTACATTGGTGATGAAATCCGCTCCCGCCCCAAGTCTGCCCAGCGCTCCGAGCTGATCTCGCGTATCGGAATCGTAGGGCGAGGTCTTGTCGCTGATCCCGAGCTGGCCTCTTTCAGCATTATTGACATTGAAACTGCGTCCTGCTGTGTAGTCCGCGGCGACTTCACCCATAACGGGAACGTCGACATCTCCGACTTGGTGAGTCTGGTCGACTTCATGTTTACCGGCGGACCCGGGCCGTTGTGCGATGAAGAAGCCGACCTCAACGATGACGATGGAGTCGATATAGCCGATCTGGTCTACTTCGTAGAGTTCATGTTCAACGGCGGTCCGACTCCGGTGCCGTGCGGTCAGTCAGCACCGATCAATAAACTGGTCGGTGAGGTGCCGGATATCTCGTTCGGTATCGAATACAACGGTGAGGCATCAACAGTCCTCATGAACTCAGCGATCGATCTGCGAGGTATCCAGCTTGAACTCAAAGGTGTCGGCCCGGCGCCTGAGAATCTGGTCGGCGATCATGTCGACATGGTTCATGGTCGGGACGGTTGGGTAGTGAGAGTCGGTTTGCTCGATCTTGACGGCGGCCAAGTGGTCAAATCCGATGTGAGGCAAATCATCCGGCTGGATGGTGAGTACACGCTGGAATCGGTAACCGTTGCCGATGAGCAGGCTCGCTCGATCAGGCCGAGAATTGGGCCGATAGCCAAGCACGAAGGGTTGCCTGCGGACTACGCGCTTGGCCAGAACTATCCAAACCCGTTCAACCCCAGCACTTCAATCGGCTTTGCGCTTCCCGAAGCGGCCGAGGTTCGGTTGGAAGTGTACAATCTTCTGGGGCAGCGGGTGGTATCATTGATAAATCAGCGGCTGGAGGCCGGTAACCACACCGTCCAATGGGACAGCCGCAACGAATCGGGCCAGGCGATTTCTTCGGGTGTCTATTTCTACCGCCTGGAGACGCCACGGTATACCAAGAGTAAGAAGATGATTCTGCTCAAGTAAATCAGGGGTGGTGAGAGTTTCCCGTCAACCCCTTCGGCGGGAAGCATGTAACCCGGCGACGTTGGTGTTCAGCGTCGTCGGGTTTTTGTTGTTGGGCACCCTTTCAAGATTTTGTTGTTTCGATATAGGACCTTGTTGTATAATGAAAGCCATGAATCAGGAATTTATAGGCAGCTACAAAATCCTTGAGAAGAAGGGTGAGGGGGGCATGGCCCAGGTATATCTGGCCGTGCACCAGGACGTGCCAAACCTGAAAGTCATACTGAAGGTCCTCTCCGATCCACGGCTCGGCGAGCGGTTCAAACAAGAGGCCGATAAGCTGGCCCTGTTGGATGGACATCCGAGCATCTGTCGGATCAAACACTTTTTCAGCCACGGTGACAATATCGTTATCGCCATGGAGTACATAGACGGCGCCACCCTTGAAGACAAAATCAAGTCGATGAATCGCTTTGAAGTGGGGGAGGCTGTCCAGGTAGCCAACGATGTTCTGGACATTCTCGCCTTTGCTCATCAGAAAGATATCTACCATCGTGACATAAAGCCCGGCAATATCATGATCGACAATGTCGGTCAGACCAAGGTGATCGATTTTGGAATCGCCAAAGGGAAGACCGATCCCAATCTGACCATTGCCGGTACCGCCTGCGGCACCCCGGCCTATATGGCCCCGGAACAATTCAACCCGACCGAGCAGGCCAACTATGCCCTGTGGGATATCTATGCCGTCGGCACCACGCTATACATGATGCTCTGCGGTCAGGTGCCGTTCACCGATGAGAATCCGTTCGCCATTCGCGATGCGAAGTTGTTTAACGATCCGCCCGCCCCGAGCGCACTGAATTCGAGTATCCCCAAACCGCTGGAAGAAGTAATCCTGAAATCTCTGGCTCGCGATGCCGACCGGCGCTACCAAACCGCCGAGCAGATGCAGGATGGCCTAAGCCCCTTCCTGTCCGGCGGCCCTACGAAGCGCCGAACGCCGTCCGGCGGGATGACAATACAGATACCGCCACCCAAACCGGGCGAATCAAAAAGGCGGTGGCTGGTGGTCGTAACCGTCGCTGCCGCGCTGGCTCTCACAGCTCCAATCTACCACTATGTAATCAAAGATAAATCGGCTTCGGATCAGTCTGACCCTGACGGCTCAGGCGATACTACCCTCGTTATCGACCAAACGGACCCGCCTTTCGAACCGCCGCAGGGGATTTTGGAAATCAGCGTCAAGCCTGAAGGCGATATCTACCTTGATGGCTCACTTCTGAAAGCAGGCGCGGATGCCTGGATGGTCGATGTCGACTCCGGACAGCACATCGTGCGTGTGGAAAACAATAAGGCCACTACAAAGGTCTTTGCAGATACATTTGCGATCTTGCCCGACTCGACTCAACGTCTCAACTATGCTTTTTCGATTCCGGAACCTCCACCACCACCACCGGAAGTGAAAGTATATAAGGTCAAAATCGGTTCACAATGGCGGAAAAAGGCCGAGGTCCTTATTGATAATGTGGCGCAAGCAGATAGTGCTCCATGGACGTATACCATTGTGGAAGGCGAACATAACATTCGCATTAAGTTTGATGATGAAACCGGAAGGCCACAAGACCTGGACACTACAGTCCAAATCGATTCTGACACACGTATCACTTTCCCCAAATAGGGTGAGTTGTAAGTACTTTACTCGCGCCGGGACATGGTCTATATTAATCTGATAATCAGAGGAAAACAATTCTCAAGGAGTTCATTATGACGAAACTCAGCGATTGCCGTGGGTTGTTCCCTGTGTTCCTGATAATCATCGCTGGATCATTGGCTGTGCCGTCGATTGCGTTTGGGCAGGATGCCGATTCGTTAATCGCCAAATTGGCCAAGTGCGCTGATCACTATTGGGAGGCAGAATTCGAGGAAGGCATAGAGCTTGCACAGGAGCTTTTGACTTATGACGGTCTCTTGGCTCGGGACAGTATTGCCATTTATGAGACGTTAAGCATCCTAAGCTATGCCAATGGTGAGTCTTATCGCCAGAAGTCAATCGAATACCTTAACAAAATGTCCCAGATAGGCCCCTGCGCCGTCCCGCTGCCCAGACATCCGTGGCCGCAGGAACTGCGCGACAAGTGGTACGAGATTGTCAACGGTACCGATGCCTTCGTTTGTTCGAGCGAATCCAAACCGGGCGTGAAAACAATTGCCATTATGGAATTCGATAACTTCTCGGTTACAAAATACAAAGAGGAGTTGGGGCCGATAGGCAAGGGTCTGGCCGATTGGTTCGAACACGACTTTGGCAAAATCAGTTCCCTTACGGTGATCGAGCGTGACAAGATCAATTTCGTTCTTGACGAACTCAAGCTGCAGGAGTCCGGTGCGGTAGACCGGGCTACGGCCGTGAAAGCCGGTAAACTGTTAGGTGCGCAGTTCATGGTCTTCGGATCGATCACCCAGATGGACAGCAAAAACACCGGCATGGTGGTCAGAGTTGTCAGTGTGGAAACATCCGAGATCGTGGCATCGGTCGACAAGCGCGGCAAGCCGGATTACTCCAAAATGGAGCAGGAGTTGGTGGTGGAATTGGCCGGACAACTCGATATCATGCTCGGCGACGACGTCAAGAAACTCATCGAAGAAGGCGGCACAGAATCGATGGATGCCACTACCTTCTATTCCAAAGGTCTTGAGTACTCGGATCGCTACGATTATCGGCAAGCCTACGAGTATTTCAAGAAAGCATACGAGCTTGACTCAAGTTTTACCGAGGCCAAGCAGAAGATGGATCTTTTGCAGCCTTTGGCGACTTGATTCATGCAGAAGGTGTTTGAACACGCTAGCGAGAGGTCATGATGCAAATCAAGACGATTACTTTTATGGTGCTCATCGCCGTGGCTGTGGTGGGATGTTCGCAGAGCCTGTACATGCAGGGGCGGCGGCATCTTCAGGCTGAGCGCTTTGATCCGGCGATTGATGCTTTCTACAAAGAAATCAGCGTCAACCCGAAAAACTCTGCTGCCTGGCGGGAGTTGGGCGTGGCCTACTATCAAAAGGGTGACCTCATCAAGTCTGAAGAAGCCCTCAAGCAGGCCAGCAACATCAAGCCGGATGCACGCACCCAACTCTATCTGGGCTTGGTCTACGAAAAACAGGAGTCGTTTGATCGAGCCATTATCGCCTACACCGCGTCTTTGAGCCTTGGGTCCAGCGGCAGGACGGCGGATGTGACGCGCGATCATCTCAAGCGGCTTGTGCATAAGAGTCAGCAGGTGGAGATCGCCAACGCTCTGGAGAATGAGGCGGAGATTGACGTCGGCTCCATCCCTGACAATACCATCGCTGTGCCCAGTTTCGACGGGACCCATCTACCGCCCGAATTAGCGCCGATCGCCCTCGGACTGGCCGAGTTTACGGCGGCCGATCTGGCCAAAGTGCGGGCTCTCACGGTTGTCGAGCGAGCCAAACTGAACATGCTTCTGGACGAACTCAAACTGAGTGCCTCCGGTGCGGTAGACCTCTCCAGCGCACCCCGGGTGGGGCGCATCATGAAAAGCAATCGCATCGTCACGGCCACTGTTCTTGCACTCGGTGAGGAAGGGCTCAAGCTTGACGGCACCGTCGTTTATACCTCCGACAGCTCCACTCGCGTTCCTCAGGGTGTCGAGGGTGAACTGAAAGACATCTTTGAATTGCAGAAGAGATTCGTGTTTAACATCATTGACAGTCTGGGCATAACGTTGACCGCCGACGAGCGGGATGCCATCGCCGAAGTCCCCACCGAATCCTACCTGGCCTTCCTGGCCTACTGCCGGGGGCTCGATTATCGCAACCGCGGCATGGAGTCGGCCGCTCGTTCCGAGTTTAACTCAGCTGTCGAGATGGATGCCGGGTTTGATGCGGCCAACACCGAGTTGAACACCGACGCCGGTTTCACATCAGGCGGTAACTACGAGCAGTCTTTTGAAACACTCGAAGGCGTCATCGGTCAATCCGGTGGATCAACCCAGGGTGACCCGGGGCTGGATTCTCGACTCACCGGTGTACTGGCAAACGGCGGTACAACTACCAACCCGAACTCGGACCAGACGCCGGCCCAGGCCGACAACGCTACGGTGATCATCAGGGGGGACCTCGATGCCGAATAAAAAGCTTGTTATGATCCTAACCCTGCTGGCAATCACGGGATTGTTCAAAGCAGAATCCGTTCAGGGGCAGATTGTCTATGGACGCCCGGCATCCGGCACCGCTGGTTTTGTCTACACGAGTTTCAGCCTCGAACAAAACTCGGCCAAGACCGACATTACACAGTCCGGGTTTCCGTTGCGCGGGTTTATTCCGCTTCAGGACAACATGGAAGCCACGGTGTATGTGGTGGCCTCATCGAACAGCATGGACATTGCCGGAAGCGATCACAGCTTATCCGGGCTGGGCGACCTAAGGTTGCAGGTCAGTCGTTCGTTCAGCGAAGACCAGCTGCTGCTCAGCGTAGGCGCCAATCTTCCGACCGGTAAAACAAAGCTGAATCGCGCAGATGAAACACCGGTGCTACAGATGCTGGCGCGGGATTTTTTGAATTTCTCACAACGCCGTTTTGGTGAAGGGTTTGGATTCAGTATTCTGCTGGGTGGAGCCAGGATGATTAGTGGTCTTCGTTGCGGCGCTGGTCTGACCTATCGCTTTATCGGCGAGTATGACCCGTATGAAGGAGTCGAAGGATACAACCCCGGCGATCTGATAAACTTCAACGCCGGTGCCGACTGGGAGAACGGTCCCACGACCGTCTCCGGCAATATCGTCGTCAGTTTCTATGGCAAGGACAAATGGAACGACAACGAAGTGTTCAAGGAAAGTTCGCAACTCAGCTTTGGCGCGGGCGTGAATCACTCGCTTGAGCGCTTCCGGGCAAACGGGTCGTTGAACTATATTCTGCGCGGACGGAACACGCTGTTCACGAAGGACACGTCGTCCGCATCGGCTGAGACGGAGGTGAAAATCTACGGCAACGAACTGGCCATGGCCGGCAATGTGATGTGGCTCTCACCCAACGGATGGTCGTATGGACCGTCTGCAATGCTGCGGATGATCGCAGCCAACGAGCAGGATTTCGAAAGCTCCACGATCATCGGATTCGGCGGTACCATCGGACGCAAGCTGGGTGACCGAGGCTCAGTGGAACTCGGTCTGAAATACTTCACCGGCTCAGCCGACGGCGGTGACATCGACCTCAGTGGATTGCAGATATCCACCGGGATCAGGATAACGAGGTAAAGGAGGGCGATATGTTGAAACCACCTGTTCTTAAAGCTGTTCGGTTGATCGCCCTTGTGGCGCTGGTGCTCTCTGCCTCAGGCTGTTCTGAAAAGGGATTGAATAACCATGACAGTAACACTTCGGTTGGGATGAGTCTCAAGATCACATCGCCCGGTCTTATCGACGAGGTTAGTGCCTTTCGGGTGATCGTTACCGCCGATGACATCGACCCGCCGATTGAGAGCCCCTTGACTATGACGGGTCGATACCTTGAGGGTAGCGTGGAGGTGCCGCCGGGTCCTGCCCGTACTTTTACGGTCGAAGCCGAGAACGTAGTCGGCGTCGTTCTGTATCGCGGTGACACCACGGTCAATATCGATCCCGATTCGGAAGTTGAACTAATGATCAGTCTGTTCCCCCAGGTATCGTTGACACGAGTATCGCCGCGTTATCTGGAGGTCCTGCCGAACTCGCAATTCGGTGTCGATGTAAGAGTTTTCAATATACCGGATTTGTACGGCATTGCCTTTCGTCTTCACTGGCAGGGCACGATTGTCTATCCCGACAGCGCCGCTTCATTGTTGCCGCTGGGTGTAGATCCGATTTTCGTGGATCGTATTGAACCCAATCTGGGATACTACGCCATCAGCGTCACCCAGACTGCCCAAGGTGTGCCGATTGTCGATGCTACCGGTCATGCCGATATTGCTCGCGTGTACTTCACCGGTTTCACACCGGATGTAGCCGCCGATACAGCATCGTTGACGGTAGAGGTGACCGGGTTGACCGACGCCCTCGGTGGCGAGATACCGATTGGAGACGTCTCTATCGACGGCAGTACGGTGGTGGTGGGAACGCCGTAGTTGTAGTTTTGGATCGGTGATATAAGCTGGCATAGAAAAGTCAGGACCGCGAAAGTCCTGACTTTTTCTGTAAGCAACAATGTAGGGTCCCGTGGTGTCGGTGCGACCCCACCCGACACCCGCCGTGCGACCCAAAGGCTGTCAGGCGAGTCAGCAAACCACGTCGGCTTTGCTACCTCATGGTGAGCGGAGTCGAACCATGAAGGCATGGTAAGATTCACCCTGCGACTCCGCTCAGGGTGAGGTCTGAAGTAGCTGCCCGCTACATTTCAGTGCACCCTCTGCTACGAAATAAAGGCACGTCTCGGAAAGACGTGCCCTGCACTCGTTTGGATGTACTGTTTTGCAGTCAGTCCTACTTCAGCAACAACATCCGCTTGGTCTCGCTGAAGTTGGATGTTTCCAGCCGGTATAAGTAGATGCCACTGGCTACCGGACTACCCCCCTGGTCGGCTCCGTCCCAGTCGGCTTCTGAGTAACCAGCCTTCACCGTAGCACTGATCAAAGTTGCGACTCGCTGTCCCAGCATGTTATAGATCGACAGGGTTACCTGACCGGATGACGGCAGGTAGAAGCGAATTGTCGTGAAGGGGTTGAACGGGTTGGGGTAGTTTTGATAGAGTTCCACATCGGTCGGCAGAGCCGCTTCAGTAGCCGGTGAATTCAGCAGCGCCTGTAGCATCTCACGCATGGCTGTCTTGCCCGCACCTTCCGGGCATGTAACCACGGCCTCATACAGAGCCGTTAATACTGTCTGATCCTGAGTAGCCAACGATGCTGCCAGGTTGTCGGGGGGCGCTTTGTCATTGTCTGACACGGTATGGGAAGACGACCAGTTTTCTGTTATGCCGCAAATGTCATCGGCATCGACAACACCGGAACCGTCGCCGTCGGCGTAAGCTCCACCGGCCGGGCTCCAGCGTTCACCGCCGAAGGCGATGTGCCCCGGTGCCATGGCCCAATTCAGGTCGGGGATTTCATTGCGAGCCGGTCCCGTGTTGCCCCAGAAAAGTCCCAACGGTAAGACATCGCGTTCATCGACGATGCCGTCATCGTTGGCGTCACCCGGATAAACCGCTGTGCCGGTGGCAAACGTTTCAACGTAAAGCTGATCCAACGAATAACCAGCCAGATCGTGCAGGCCGGGATTCAAAGTAATGCCGATAGTGTCTTCAGATTCCAGGTAGCCTGATGCAGCGCCAATCAACAGGTGTCTCTGGTCGGCTATGTAGCGGTAACCGAGCGTCGTGCCCTTGGCACTGCTGAAGACGAGATTTGCCGAGAGCGTGGTCTGATCAATGCCTTCGTTAAACTGAATCTGGATCGAATCAGAGACCAGGATATCGTCGGCCGCTCCGGGGGAGGGTTGCATGGCCTGCACGGTCAGTTGGCGATTGGATACCGTTATCACCAGCGATTCGGTGACCGATGCGATGCCGTCGGATGCTGTGAATTCAGCTTGGTAAGTGGCATCGACGTCGTTGTGGTCCGGCGTAAAGCGCAATGTGCCCGTGCCCGGCGTACCGTTGTCGAATGTAGCTGTTGACGGTACTCCGTTCCAGTCAATCGTCGGCTGAATGGCGTCATTGTCAGTTGCCGTTACCACAAATGTCAGCGGTTCTGCTTCAATGAGGTTCTCATCGCTGAAGTCGGAGGTGAACTGCGGTATGCTGTTGATCGTTATGCCGACTACAAGATCGGTTGTCTGATAATCATCGTCGGCTGTGACCGTTATATAGTGTGTGCCGCCAAGCTCAGGCACCGGCGACCACTCAAATCGTGAAACACCGTCACTGACCGGCAGGAAGACCGACCCGGACGGCGGGTCGAATATTCCCAGAAGTGGGACCACCCCCGGCAGTGGTGTTGTCGCCGTGAATGTTATGCTCAGGTTGTCTCCAACATTGACCGCTATCATCAAGGGATCACTTCCAGTGATCGGATGCGATGAGCTTCCCACCAGGAGGGTAGGCGGATCGACATCGGTGATAGTCAGAGTCACGCCGACATACTGCGGTGAGTTGAGCGCATCGTCGCTCATGATCACAATAGTGTCTTCATAGATTCCCGGCAGCAGGCCGATTGGGTCGACGCTGACCGAAACATCACGCGGCGGATTCACCGAGAACTGAGATTCAGAGAGTTGCAGCCAACTCTGCCCATGACTAAGTTGACAAGAGAGCATACCGCTACCGGAGTTGGAGATCGTTAACACTTGTGGGTCCGGTGATGAATTTGCACCGTATTGTGACTCGAAGTTCAACAGCGAAGGTGCGACCGATATCTCACCGGCCGTCAGAGTCAGAGTCACCGGAACGATTTGCGGCGAGTTGATTGCATCGTCGCCGACTACGACCAGGGTGTCGTAATAGATGCCACCGGGCAGGCCGCCCTTGTCGACGCTTACCAGTACGGACGACGGAGCAACCCCGGCAAGGAGGTTGACATTCAGCCAGCCGCTCTTTTTTGTAAGTGTCCAGTAGAGAATGCTGCCGCCGAGATTGCTGATCTGCAGGTTCTGTGCAGCCGGGTTGGGACCATCAGCCGCCGCAGCGAAGGTAAGGGGTGTGGGGGAGAGGCTCAGCTCCATAGCGCCACAACCGATGTCATAGGCGCCGATTGTTGCACATGGATTATTGACATCGGCCACCGGCGAGTTTGCGGTTACCTGGTAGTCGTCGTTAGCGGCATTGCAGAAGAGAGGATCAGCCGAAATGTTTCCGTTCAGCCCGAGTTGAGACGCCAGGCTCCCGGTCCAGTCACCGCCGGCATTGCCGTAGATATCGGTGCAGCCGATTTCGATCCAGGCAAAAGACTCCAGGTAGATTGCCTGGCCTTCGGTCGCGAAGGCCAATAAACACCGAGAGATACCTGCTCCAGCCAGTGCTTGTGTCTGCCCCGTGCGATCTTTTGATATGCTGGCATCAGATTCGATATAGAAAGCACTCCCCGTATCGGCGGCATTGTTCACGAATGTACAGCCAACGGCCGATGCAGTCGAAGACCAACTCAGGTACACAGCGCCGCCTCTGTACTGGGCCGTGTTGCCGTCGAACAGGCCGCCGAGAATGTCGACATCAACACCCGAGGCATAGATGCCGCCGCCATAGTAGCCCTGATTGCTTTCAAGAGTACAGTCGTCCACCGTTATGAGATTGCTGCCGGAGTTGCCGCTGATGTACATCCCGCCGCCATAGTCCCACTGGCTACCATTGCTTGAGAAAGTGCAGACGTTCAGAATGACCGAGCTGTTCCAGGTGTAAAGACCGTGGCCCTCGTTGTTCTGGAAAGTGCAGTGTGCAAAACTGGGTGTCGAGGAGTTGTAGATTTCAACTCCTGTCCCTTCACCTTCATAGCCGATGCTGTTAGAGAAGGTGGAATTAGTGACCTGAGTGGTGCCATTGGTGCCACTAAGGCTCAGGGCGTAAGCCTGGTTTTGGAAAAAATTACATTCATCTATCACGACGTTGCCGCCGTTGTCGGCACGTACTCCCCACCATTGATTGTTGCGAATGTTGCAATTGGTAACAGTCGGACGGGCGCCGTTGGTGGCGTAGATGCCACCTTGCGTACACTGTTCGATTACACAATTCTCGATCGTCGGCCATGCGCTTTCGCACAGGATTGCACCGCTGCTGAAGGTTCCGTTGGTGCCGTTACGGATGGTGAAGCCATTCACAACCGTTCCCGCGCCGGTGTACAAGTCAAAGTAGAAGGCGCGGCCGGCATTCTGGCAATCGATGACTGTCGAGGCGGGCCCGCTCTCGGACCGAACCTGTATTGACTTGTCACCGAACCCGCTCAGATTGCGGTTACCGGTCCCGGTGTAGGTGCCGGGGGCAACCAGTACTTCACCGCCGCGGAAGATAGGTATGGCCGATATAGCCGACTGGATGGTTGGAAACTCCGAGGGAACCCGGTAAGGTCCATCGACCGCGAACTTATTGGCCTGAGACCAGCCGCTCCAATCTTCTGTCGGACCCCAGGCCGCTACCCGCCAATAGTAGGTGCCGTTTGGCATGTAAGCTGAATCGTAGCTGGTACCTTCGTACCATCCCTGCCAGACATTGGGGCTGGCAAAACTCGGGTCATCGTCGACCTGTAAATCATAGGCCACGGCACCGGCACTGGGTTGCCAATTGAAGGCAGGGTAGTGGGCTTCGGTGCTTGATCCGTCGCCGGGAGATATTAGAACCGGCACGGCCGGCGGGACGAGATCACCTTGGACAATCACCCGGACATAGTCAAGCGAGAAGGGATCGAAGAATGGTGAGACGTCGATAAATTGCATGTCAAATCGAGCATCAAGAATACCATCAGCGATCAGAGCTGGACTGACGCCATAAGTAAAAACGCCTGATCCCCAAGCACCCTGATTCGGAATGGCGGCAAAGCCCGTAGCTTCAACTCCGTCCAGGTACAACCGGGTAGGACCGAGGCCGAAGTTGGACCAGGCGTTTTGCTGAAGTCCCGATACATCGATACTGATCCAGGCTGTGTCGACATTGGTAAACATTTGTGGATCGAAGCTAAATCGTAGCGTGAAATCGCTTTGAGAAAACGACTGGTAGTCGGTGTGTCTGGCATACGTGTCGTTTCTCTCAGCCGTCGTTCGATTGTCGAACAACCAGTTAAAATCGGGGTCGTTAGAAAACGGCAGGGTCGCTCCGTCGGGGTAATTGAACCCATAGCCGTAACCGTCGTTATCACCGACCGTAATCCAGAGGCTGTATTTGGCCGCCGACAGGTGCCTGAGTTCAGTCTTGCTTTCGATGGCCAGGTCGGAATCCGGACCGAGCATTTCGACATCAAGCAGTTGATCGCTGGTTGGAGCGTATATGGCCGCACCTTCAAATTCAGGACGCGGACCGGCTGCTTGCACAAGGCTGGCTGAAGCCAGTGTCAGAACCAATCCGAGCGCAAGAAAGCCCATCTGAGACATTCGGTGAGATCGCATAAAGCGTTGTAAATCCATTATTTAAGACCCGGTTATAGGGTGAGGAAGACTCCTTATCAATTCATTATAAGCTAACAGGTTTGACGGATCAGTCAAGATCATTGTTTGAACAAACTGAGGCTACCTGGCAGTAATCTGATGCCCCGGAAACCGAGATGCGGCGGGGGTACGAAAGCCATTCATGGCCGCAAAGCGAGGTTTCGACACCCTTGGCTGATGCGCGTTGTCTTCGTAGGTCAGGAGCCCTGTGCACCTGACATTGTCGGCGGGTTCACGCCGCGGCGCGCAGGCGAAGACGGACCCGCCCTACTTGTCGCTTGGCCGTGTCAGGCGGGGTCGCCCAACACCACCTACGAAACTGGCTAACCCGGCAGAACTGACCTGGTTATGAAAACGCGCGAAGCGCAAAAGACCCATTTATGGGCTGGCCTCAGCCAGTCAATCAGCTAATCACTTTTTTAGTCCATCAGGATGACAATGTCCTCAGCGATTTCAGCCTTGAACGGCTGGTCGGCCGGTATTTCACCCTGTCCACCCTTGATAAACAGGCCGAAAATCAACAGCCAGGAGACCAGCTTTTTGCTCTTTCCAGCCGCCGAAATCTCGTCAACGGCTTTAAGCATGATTTTTTTGTCCCCTTCAGCCTCGTAGCTTGAGCCCGGTTCCAACTCCAACAGTTCGAGTTCAATACTACCCGGCTTGCCACCTCGTCCGGCCGGCGTTACCGACTTAACCCGCGCCGATCCGGAGGTACCTTCCTTAACCACCGTGAAGCCGCCAAAAGTAATCGGCGAGCTGAGACGGATAGGAACCAGATCGCCGGGAGCAACGTACTTGGACGAGACGTCCTGGCTGAATACAATTTCGACGGCATGGCCGGCGGGAAGTTCGATGTCGGCGGAGACATTTCCAGTGACAGCTACAATTAGGGCCAGGGCCATCAAGAGACTGCTTAGTATGCTGCGAATTCCTTGCATAGGTCACTCCTTATTAGACTTCATCGAGACCCCGAACTTACCATTTCGGCAGACGTTTTTTTGGGTCTTCTTCGAAGCTAAAACTGATTTGCTGACCGGACGCGGCCATGGTAATGATCTCTGTCATCTCGACTATGGCGAAATCACTGGTCAACTCGGCCAGCGCTTTGTATGATTCGCCCCAGCTTTCATCGCTGCCGCCGTGGTCTTTTTCGTGGAGAGCGATGAAAATGCGGTCACCCTTTTTCCAGATAATACTGGCCGGGCGGTTGATCCTGATCTGTTGCGGACGCGGCCATTCACCCGCTTTGCCTGCGCCTTCGATTTTGATATGAACGTGATGACCGGGGGGACAGTTGGACAGCGTAAAACGATACTCCCGGTCTTTGTCAAACGCCTTGGCATCTTTCAGATATTGATCGATCCTTGCCACGTCCTCCTGGCGATCGGGGTCGGAAGCCAATTGACCACGGTAGCTTCGGAGTTTCTTGACCGCTGTGCCCAGAAGGTACTCGGCGTCGGTTCGTTCTGACAGTTGGGCCGAGAAACTATCGAACTCGCCGGTCGTCTTCTGATGAACGACCTCGCGCTTCTGCTCAAGTTCACGCGAGTTGACGATATCCAGCATGGCCTGCCCAAGCTGCTTGATCTCGGCCGATGGTTTGGGCGTCATTGTCGGATAGACATCGACCTGCCGGACAATCGCATTCCAGGCATCAGCCGACTGGTTCTGCACCAGTGCAGCTTTGAACAGACCCCAAAGTTCGATGGCGCGGCTACTGGGGGAGAGCAGCGATGAGCCTTCGGGTGATTGCGCGTAGTGCGCGATGGCTGTCTCAATCGAGACCACCTGCTCAGTCGACACCACAGTGTCACCGGTTGCGGCAGGTTTGGGCCAACGGGTGGAGTCGCGCACGATATTTGTCAGATCACCGATTGACTTGGCCAGCCGGGAAAGATCGGCTGCTTCTGAAATGTTCTTGTAGAAGTCGTGCAGGTATCCGGCCTGTACGGCGTGGTCGGGAAATACCCAGGTGGCAAACTTTGATCGCGCAAACGAATTGTATTGATCGCGAAGGTCATTGCGTGCTTTCTTTGGTATCTCGGCTACAGTGATTCTCCCCTCCCAATGGCGGTCCTCAAGCGCCGAGATGCGATTGAGCTTCAGGTGGAAGTTGTACAGATGCGGTACCGACCAGACGACGGCAAACAGGATGCTCAGAGTGACCACCCACCGCGACAGTTTGCGGAATGCTTTCAGTCGTCGGTTGCGTATGATCGACTTAAGAAGCCAATAGAACGGTTCACGCACACCCACCGGTTGCATCTTGTCGGGTGGTTTGTAAAGTGACCGGCCGACATCGGTGCCTATCTTGACCGGCGCCACGCCGGTGTTTGACGAGAAGAACACCTGAAAATCGAGCGTCCGTCCAACGATCAGTTTCAGAAAATCCTTCAGCTTGACCAGCACATCGCGCACCGAACCGGCCCAGGCAGAATTGGAGGCGATTCGGTTGGAAGAGAGAATTTTCTCCAGGAAAATTTCGTAGTCTTCGGCCAGAAAGTGCTCCTGATCGGCTGAGACCAGAACAGTCTGACCCTCCCCGGAGAATCCGGGCAGCACGTCGGCTTTGGTGACCACCAGGGCGACCGGTATGGGCAGCCGACCACCGCCCGGCGCTAAGGCTTCGCACATATTAACAAACGAGGCTACGTGCGCCTGACACTGCAACTCGGCGCCGAGCATCTTGGGATCGAAGAAGAACAAAATCCCCTGACAGCCCTGCATAAAGTCTTTGACCTTTTCGGCCAGCTCGTGGTGCTCCTGAATGGAGACTGCTTTGCCATTGTAGTCGAAGGCCACCACCGGAATATTCTTCGCACGATCCAGAATAGTATTGAATTGCAGAATCTTCTCGCCGGGTGTGGCCGGGGGAAACTTCTTGTCTTCTCTGAGGTCGACCATAGTACCGGCCGTGTCCGATGTGCCCAATCCCCAGATGGCGCGATAGTTGGACAGGAACTCGCCGGCCGTGGGGTTGTCGGTAACCGAAAGACCGAGGTCCTTGGATACTTTGCATTCTTCGTTGAGAACCGTGAAGTAAACTGTCTTGCCGGAATTGGCGTGACCGAAAACACCGATCCGCATTCCGGGCGGCCACTCAATACCGGACGAAGCTGCCGGGGCGCCTCCTTTGGGAACGTGTTTGGCGCCCTTCTTGCCCAGCTTTAGTATCTTCTTAAACACAGTTCAACCGTTCCTCATCCGCCGCCCTTGAGTTCGGTAAGGTGGGTGCGCATTTTTTCAAGTTTGTCCTGCCGGTATTGACTCCACTTGAGCGGCACGTACAAAGCCAGCAACAGAAACAGTATGATGACAACTCCATAGAACCCATAGGCAGGATTACGTTGCGACAGCGACATCCTGAAATAGCGCGAGCTTGAGAACACACCCGTGAGTTTCCCGCCCAGTCCACCCAGGAAGGCCCCCACCCGAGTCCAGAAACCGCCGGACTTGACCACGTATCGCCACTGCTTGAGATGATAATCAAAGAGCGGACTGCGGTCGGCCAGTTTGGCAAAACCTTCTATCCGGTGAACATGAAACTCAAGGCTGGACCGATCCTGCATCAGTTCTTTACCCATCTGGAGTCTTCTGCGAGCCAGTTCCAGGAACTTCAAAGGATCGGCCAGGGCGTTAAAGGCCTCCGGGCTGATCGACGTTTGCAGCGGCTTACCAAAGGTATTCATATACCGCGCCATCTCACCAAGGAAAAACATACATAGCGGATAGTTGTTGTTCATCGACCCATCGCGAAACAACAGCGGTGTCAGATGTTTTTCAATGAACGGTACATCCTGTTTTACGGCGCGCAGGCCGCGAACGTATGTGTAGGCGCGGTTGGACTGGCCGTCGATATCGGCCTCGGCTTCGAAAAATGCAACCAACACCTGTACCGTAGTCTGGCGGAGATCGGAACTTGTCAGGGGTGCCTGTTTGATTTTCTCAAGCAGGAACTGATCCAGTTCCACCGCCTTATCACGTTGCTGACGCAACGCCTGAAAAACGGCGCCGATGCCTGAGTAGGTTTGCAGAAACGCTTCCGTTGCAAATTGCTGCGGGTTGGTTTCGAAGTTCTCCAGGTATCTGAAGAGGTCCTCGACATAAGATTTGACAGCGAGTCGGTTATCCATCACTACCATCCTATATGGCGTAAACGATCAAGTCCATTTTTCCAAGAGCCGCAAACCGGTCAACATCGCCCGCCCCACGGAAAACCAGAGTGATCTGGCTGACCGAGGGCGACCTCAACATATCCTGCGGATGCAGTGCCACTTTATTACCATAGGTCACGACATCAATCTCCACCGGGTCGGTCTCACCCAGACCGCGAGCTTCGTTAAGCCCCAGGCGCACCTGCATGCTGGTCCATCGGGCGGTGTCGACAAGGTCCTTGTTCAAGAGCACCACGGTATCTGTCACGGCGGCCGGGTTGGCGATGTCGATTGTCAGGTAAGTGAGTTCCCCCACTTGCTCGGTGTGACAACTGCCGTAGTCGACCACGCGGTAAGTCTGGCCATGGTAGGTCAGGGTATCGGTGGCTACCGCCTGTTCGCCCAGTTGCTCTTTCTTGACTTGAGCCAGATAGCCGAACACGCCGCGTACCTGGGTGAGGATATCGTCGATAGCCCGAATATGGCCACCGAGGTCGTTGTGGTTGTAATCGGCCAGAAGGAAGGCATCTACATGCGACATGAACCGACCGACATCGGAGTTCATCTCCTTGACAAAGAACCGCTCGTTGAGCAGGTCTTTCAGACCCGGTTGCAGGTTCAAGAGAGTCGTGAACGACCTGAACAGTTTCTTGAAAAACATGACCAGTTGGATCGGATGGCCGGCATTTTTCCCCACAATGTAATCGTCCAGAGTGGAGCTGAGATGGTAGGCAAACTGATATATGGTATCCTTGAACGCCTGCTGCAAATCCGTCTTCTCGCCGGACAACGCACCCCCCGAGCAGACTGCCATGTAGGCGCGCGAGGACAACGATAAGAGGTTTTCCAGACGGTTACGATAATCCAGCGCCTTGGCCGTCAGTTGTTCGTCGGCATACAAAGAAATGCAGGGTGGATAGTAATACTCCGCCGGGGCGACATCGGATGAGCCTACCGTGAGCGATGCGATTTGGAAGTACTGTCCGGTCGGCAGGTCGGGCGGTGAGCCCAAAGCCAGTTTGTAGTTACCGGCCAGGTAGGGCAGACGGGGCAGGTCATCCTGCGGGTCCGGCTCGCCGACCGGTTGCCGGACGCTGGTATCGATTCCGATGTAAACCGGCACTTCGTTCGATCCAACATCACTTTCGGCCCGAACTTGTTCCCTGGTAGCTTCGTTAATCTCGATAACGCCGCCGTCGGGGGTGATGGCTTGGCATCTGACAACCTCGACTCGCAAACGGTTTCCCGATACGGAAAGGTTCAAGCTCAAAGCCGGCTGGCCGGAGAAAGACTTGCGCACCAGGCCATAACGATCACCCACGTCAAGGGCATACCAGCGGGCCAGTTCTTCAAAGTACTTTTCCTGATCTTTGAGATGCTGTTGCGTTATCAGCATCCCATCCTGCCAGTTTACCGAATATAAGTTCAAGTCAGTCATTGTTTTGCCTTTGGCTTATCGGGGAAATCTATGTCTGAGATCATCGTGTGTCAAGGTTATATTCCCGTCATGCTCGCAACTGGGTGGGATGGCGGTCTTTTGTTACAAAGGCCGAGTAACCAAGCAGGCTTCCGGCTTTTGATGAACCGAGTTCCAAGTCGCCTCCGGCTACCTTAATGCGGACAATACAATCCAGATTGGTCGGCATGCAGATACTCAGGATCCACTCCAGTTTCCGACGCTGCGGTTTACCCGGCAGCAGTTCGCTCGCCTCGTCGGCAGGAACGCCGCTGATTGTCAGTTGGTAGCTGGAGTCACATTCACTGAACGAGCGGCCGATTATCAGATCTTCCCCAAGACGGCTGGAGTCCTCTCCCAGGCGACAACGAATACCTTCCGGGATGTCGTACCGGGCGGCAACGTTCTCTTCGAAATCAAATGTGTAACCGAACAAGTAGCGCAGCACTCCGGCTACGAATTGAGGACTGCCCGCCCACATGTGGAACCCCGGCATGATAGCCGACCACAGAAGAGGTTCGCGCACACTGTCGGGCGCTTCAGGCAACACGAACTCGAACAGCTTCAGAAACCTAAGCAGGTAATCCAGGTTTACCAAAGCCAGTGAATACTCCAGTTTCTCGTGGGTGGCGACGGCGTTGTAGCGTGCCACCGAACCGTCGAACGGTGCCATCAAATGACGAGCATCATTCTCCCAACCATCGCCGCGCGCCTGACCGGAATGCCACCCGTAAAAGAATTGATATGGTAGAAAGTCAACGGCCGACACCATACCGACATCAAGGACAACCGGCGTGTCGGTATCGAGCGGCTGTCCGGCGGCCGGCTGTTGACTGAGAATCTCTCCCAGATAGTTGCGGTGTTCACCCACCGCCCGGATGGATACGTTGTGGATATCAACACCGAGTTTCATCAACAGGGTCAAGGCTGTGGCATAGTGGAAGGGGTGGTGCCGGTCGGTCAATTGGGGCATGCTGGCACGATCTGAGTTCATCTTAGATCGATCTCGACGGCAAACTGGGTGTTGACCGGAGTACGCGCTTTAAGAAAGCTCGCCAGGCGATGTTCTAACAGGCCGGTCTCTTCATCCGAATGAAAGTCATCTTTGTTGGCGGCAACGGTGACCACGATGCACCTTCGGACACCACGCTCGAATCGTTGCACACCATTATGGCACGTCACATTCTGAATACGTGGATCGAACGATTTTGTCCACTTGGCAATCTCGTCGAAAGTCAAGGCACGGTCCCTGCTGCGCAGACGTGAAGATGCCTCGGAGATCACTTGTTCTTCCGTCTTGGCCGGAATGGCCCCACTGACCGAGATTATGTTTAGGGCCTCATCGATGCCGGGATGGTTCTCATACAATTCGGTAATACTTCCGGCCGAAATCCCATTGGCCTCCACGCCGGCCGTGATGGTGTAAGCTACTTTGATAGCGTCCGGCGGGTTATCGATCTGTGTCGTGAAATCGAACCACAGGGCAAGACGATCGGAGCGCTCCTCCAGCGAATAGTGGCCTAACTCGCGATCAGACAGCACCTCATGGGTGGGGACATATTCGCGATTATTGGAATCGATCACGCTGGTGACCTCGAAAATGGTGCTTATACTCTCAGGCAACTCCAGTTCGACCAGGCGGCTGCCGCCGGTATGTTTGAACGATGTCTGCTCGGTCTTGTTGACAACCACAAAACAGTCGAAGTGAATTCCCAGCGGCTCCAGAAGTTTGGCTCGGTCGCCACCCGGCGGAAGATCGATGCGAATCCACCAGAGGTTATCCTCGGTCGGTGGCTCAATGCCGTATTTGGCAATCAAACTCGCCAGAGTCTCGCTGGGTGGACCGGCATCCCAGGTTGTACTGAATTCCTCCGGAAGAACGGCAAAACTGTCGGCCAACGGCTGGAACAAATCAGCGGTCGACCTGAGTCCGCCCCAGTCAAGAGCGTTGCCGTTGGTTTGATACAACTCCTCAAGCGTACAACCGAGGCCGGGGCAGAAGCTGCTATCTTCGTAAAACGATCCGAAGTGCGTTCCCGGGTACCAGCGTCCCCAGCGAATCTGCTTGAGCGCCGCCGGGTCGCCGTTCAGGAAGGCAACAGCCTTGCTCAGGTGAGCGCTGGGTCCATCATATTCTATAGCTATAAAAAGTTGGTCATTGCCACCATTGGTAGTATCGGGCTGGGCTGAGGCCGCCTGGGACGGCGAGTCCGAGGATAGTTTGACCAGCTTGTCACCGCTCTTGAGGTAGACGTGCTTGACCAGCGCTTTCAGCAGTTTCTCCGTTCGCAAAGGGGAGAAGAAAAAGGTCTGACCACCTTCTCGTTTTTCTTTATGGAAGAAGCGTGTGTGCGGGTCCACCTCAACGGCCGGATCGGACGGTTGGCATTTCATTACGGTGAAAGCAGGTACCGGCCAGCGACGGCATTCCGGCGCCAGTGAGCGTATCAACGATGCTTTGGCCACCTCCCAGGTGCTGCCGACTTTGCGATCAATGTTGGCCAGTTGGTTCGCGTACATCTGCAATAGAATCCGCAGGATAGGATCCATGCGCTCCGATGACTCCGGCACTTCCGGGTTGAAGGCGCGCAACTCGCGGTGCATCTGGGCGAAAATAGTGTCGGCCGATCTAGGTTCGTGAGTATCCATGGTCAATTTATCGCTTCAGGCCCGACTTTTAACCCAGGCCATAGGAGGCTTCGAATTTCAGTTCCTCCTTGCCGTCCTTGAAATTCCCGGACACCTTTACGGTGATGCCAAGGATGTGCGGGGCCGACTCCGTGGCTAGTCCGAACGACACGGTGACGTTGTAGAGTCGCTTTTCAAAACTGTCGATGGCGTTTCGCAAACTGGCTCGTACATCGGCTTTGTTGGCAGCGTACAAGTCGGCGTATTCTTTATCCCAGAGATCGCAACCGAAGTCCGGGCTGAAGCCTATCGAGCCGATACGGGTGCTGATAATCAGCCCCACCGAGTGTCTGATTGAATCGTCTAAGTCCGATCGGGCCAGGTAGCCGTCGCGCATTACCAGGGGGAGGGACAAATATTCCATCAGTTTATCTTAACGAGACCGCCCTTGATTTCTGTCATGGCATCACCCTGGACCTTAGCAGTCGGCGCCTTGATGCTGATCTGGGCGCCACCTTTGGATTCGTGGTTGATGCTGCCTTCGCTTGAGAAATTTCCACCCGCCTTGATTTTTGTATCCATCGTGCTCTCGGCTTCCAGACCGCCGCCAGACTTGAGCGTAATATCGCCGGTTGTGCTTTCGAGACTGATGTTGGCGCCTTTGAGGCTGATGTCACCGTCGGTCTCGATGGTGATCTTGGGGCCGTCGGCGCTGAGTGTGATGGTGTTGCCGGACGGTTGCGTGATACAGATGGTCTCGCTGCCGTCAGCATCGTGGAAGTAAATCTCGTTGCCGCTCTTGGTGCGGAAGAGCTTCAGATCGTTCTGAGCGGCATCAAATCCGGCATCGTGGTCGTTCGGCGGTTTGTCGACGCCGTTATACAGAGCGCCGATCACCAGCGGACGATCCGGATCACCGTGTTCGAAAGCTATCAACACCTCGTCATCGATCTCCGGCAGGCAAAAGAATCCCTTTTCACTCCCGGCGTGCGGCGCCATTACCCGTAGCCAGCGCTCAGGTTCGGCCGCAGTGGTTCCGTCGCTCCATTCCAACTTGACCTTCACGCGACCCAGGTTCTCGGGGTCTTCAGTGCTGGTGACGAGCGCGCTCTGAATATCGGTTAACGGATTGCGTTGGTGTCTTTTCGTCGGGTAGGCGGTCTCCAGCGGCGTGCAGGTGAAACTGTTGGTGTATTCACCTCTGATATATCGATGGCCGACGGACTTGATCCAGTGTGGTCCGTGGAAATCGCTGGGCATACCGGATATCTTGACGCAGGCGCCGATCTTAAGTCTGGGATCACGCGACCGTCCCGAACAATGCACCATGCGCCCAACCGATGCTTCACGCGCACTCTCAATTGATTTGTCCAACGACGATTGACTGTCCGGTTTGAGCCCGGAAACAAAACTGCCTTCCGGGTACAGGTTCTTGGAAGCATCGTGCGACAACTTGGCCAGACCCGAGATGGACGTTTGTAGCGAGCCGGAAGTCTCGCCGTCGTACACTTCCTTTCTGACTTGATCATAAGACTGCGCGGCGAATTTCTCTGTCCGGGTTCCGAGTCCCATTTTGAACTCGAACAGCATCTGACGAAAAGTCAACTCCACGTCACTGCTTGAGGCGGCGGCTTTGCCGACCGTGAACTCGGAGCCGTCGTAATATGCAAACAGACCGCTGAGTCCGGCCAGGCGCATGACAAACTGGAAGTCACTTTCGCGGTACTGAACGCAGTGGGCCAACTGGGCCTCGGTCGACGCGACGGAGCCGACGGTAATGGGATGGTTGTTCAGCACTTGAGTGATGATTTCACTGGCCTTCATGTCATGATACAGTTTGTTGCGCAGCGGACCGTCCATGACATTCGTCGGGCTGTGGGCTGTGATGGTGATCGAGTTTATCATGTCGACCGTGTTTTCATGGCGGACTTCGGTAACCACCCCGATGAATTCCATGGCTGTAATGGGACGGGGTTCGTCAGCGACCTCGTCCGTCTCCACCTTCAACGAAATCGTCTCACCGAGGAAGCCCGAGAACTCCTGCGTCCCGGAGAATTCGCTCAGGTCCGCCTCTGCACCCAGGCCGTGCAGCTCGATTTTAAGAACATGGTGCCGATCAACATACTGGTCCAGTTTGATACTGGAGACAGACGACAGGAACTCACGGTCGATCTCTTGGTCGGCAACTTTGATCTTAAAATCGTAGGCCATGTTGCTTGGTATCCTCGCGGTTCCAGGTCTTCAGTCGGTGCCGGGCAGGCAATTATACCCGCCCGACACACTACAACAGTGTCTTATTCCTGCCAACGGTTGTCGACTTCGGCGTCGCCGACGACCACCTTGTGGCACGAAATCTCGAAATAGATAAATATCTGATCCTGCGGACGATCTTTGACGTGCGGGATGGTCTCGACAAACTTGGTCACGAAACCTTCCTCCCAGGTCAATTCTTTCATGATGGCGTCATCAGGATTATGGAAGGTGACCTTGCCGGCCTTCCAGTTCGGTTTGCTCGAATCCATCGCCCAACGAGCGATGTCAACGTTGCCCTCAGGGTCACTCTCGATGGTAACCTTGATCGTTCCGGCGTGAGCACGGTCCGACGGGCGACCGGTCTCGTCGCGGGCGGTGTACAATTCGTATGATATCTCGTAAACGTTGTCATACTTCACACCGTCGATTTCCAAAAATGGTCTTCTGGCCATGGCCTTCTCCTTTTAGCCTCAGCGTTTTCGTTACAGTATAGTTGTTTGCTTACTTTCTGTTCAGGTTCCTACTTATCCTTCACATTGGTAGCGTCGCCTTCGTTCCAGGCTTCGAATTCGATGACAAATGTACGCGCCGGATACTTCGGGTTCAAAGCGACTTTGATGCCCACTTCCTGACGTTTGCGCATCTCTTCGTCTGCGAAAATCTGCACGTCATAGTCCTGAAGGATATTGTCACCACCCGAAATCGCTTTCATGAACTTGTCAATGTCCTTCCGCATGGTATCGATAAACTTCTGATCAATCACCGAGAAGGTCTGTTTGTTGAGATATTGACGCAAGTTCTTGTAAACATAGTCATAGGTGCGACGGATCGAATAGACGTCAAATGTCTCCTTTGTGAACAGGGTCGAAGCACCCATGGCTACGGCTGAACCTTCGAAGTCAACCATAGGGATCAGGCCTTTCTCGACGATCTTGGAAGCATCGACCTGATTGGCCCGGAAACGTATGTACTTGGCTTCAGCAACTTTGCCATACTTGAAGCCGGCCGACGGTTGCTGCATGCCAGTCGTGGTATCACCTTTGTACATCATACCGGCCACAGCCGCCGAGGGTGGTATCCACATGTCATCGTCTTCATACTGGTTGGCGCCACGCGCCTGCAGATAGTTGGCGAAGACGGATACATACTGCTTGTAGTCGTCGATACCGGACAAGTTGGCGTAGTTCGGGTCGTCAAGCATCTCCATGATATCTTCAAAAGTCTCAAAGTTCGGCAGGTCGGTCATGACATGCACCTTATTGGGGAGTCCCAACTGGCGAGCGACCGTGTCGATATTCTCCACACTGCCAAGGTAACCGGGGACAACAGCCATTGAGAAACAGTCTTTAATGCCCCACTCACGATACAAGTCGGCCACCGCCTTGGCCACTTCCTCGAACTTGTCTTTGTCGTCCGGATCGGTCAGTTCCTCAGCCGAGACATTGGCGAAATAGACGTTGACCTTTTCGTCCGGCTCCTGCTGGGCATTGGCAAAAAACTTGTCAATGGCCCGATAGGTGGTTTCCAGTTCGCGGCTGGACTGATGCACCTTTTTCATGTTCTTGTCGAGGTTGGTTTCAAGCTTGGTCGCCTGTTCGTTCAGCGACTTGCGGACCTCATCCAGATTGTCACTCTGACTGAGATACTGCACCCACAATTTCAACCTCTCACCCAGGAGTTTGCGTTGCACCGCGAACTCTTTTTTGGTCAGGAACTCTTTGCGCTGAAAGTCCTTCTTGGGATCAAGCCATTCGATACCCCGAACCAGATCACCGTCGGCTGTTTTGAACGACGGCAGGAGATTAGCCAGTTTCTTGAAATCCCCGAAAGAATCGCTCAACAATGACGCGAAATCTTCATCGGAGATCTTTTCCGCCGCGGCCGGCTGCGCCGGTGCTGCTTCGGCTGCCTGCGGTTGAGCTTGTTTTTCTTCTTCACCCATTTATTCATTTCCTCGTTTTGTCATCTATTCGGTGAGCAGGTCAATGTAATAGTTGGCCGCCTTCAAAAGCGCTTCCTTCTTTTCTTTTTCAGCCAGCGTCTTCTTGAGTGCGTTGTTCTTCTTGAGCTGCTTGTCGAGATCGGCCATCATCTCCTTCGAGTAGTACGTCTTCTGGAGGAAGTCGTTCTTTTCGATGAGTTCCTTGGAAGTGAAGTCTTTCATCCCTTTGACCTCAAACTCAGCGTTGACCGGTTCGCCTTCGGCCGACTCAAGTTCAGCCGAAAATCCGGGACGGAATTTCTCAAACACTTCTTTTAGGTTATTGCAGCGGGTTGGGGAGACATCGGCGTCCTCTTCGGCATTAAGACGCGCCATGTAGAGCATCTTGTTGGAAGGGAGCAATTCAACAGGTATCGAATCGTCTTTCTTGATCCTTTCCGTTGCTCCGAGAATAAACTTGGCCATTCAATCCTCCGTTTTGCTAATTCATTTTGCCTTAGTCTAAGAAGTCACCGTAAAGACGAAGGCATCATCTTTGACATCGATTGTCACATTGTCACCGGCCGAAACACAGCCGGTGATTATATCTACTGATAGCTTGTTTACAATTTCCTGTTCAATGATGCGTTGGATCGGTCGCGCACCCAGTTCGATAGTGTAGCCGTCCACAGCCAGCTTGTGCCTCGCTTCGTCCGACAGGGTTGCCGTTATGTTCTGATCCTCCAGCAGCTTGCACAGGCCTTTGAATTCTAAACCGGCGATCTTCTCGACTTGTTCCTGGGTGAACGAGTGAAAGACAATTATATCCGTCAGCCGGTTGAGGAACTCAGGACGGAACTTGGTGAACAGAAAGCCTCGCACCTCCTCCATGTCGACCTCGCGCCCTTCCCGGTCGGCATCCAGGATTTTGTCGGCGGCATAGTTGGACGTGAGCACAACCACACAGTTGGAAAAGTCGACCGTGCGGTTCTGGCCATCGGTCAGGCGACCGTCGTCCAGAAGCTGAAGCAGAACATTGAACACATCGGGATGTGCTTTCTCGACTTCATCAAAGAGCACAATCGAGAACGGCTTGCGCCGCACCGCTTCAGTCAGCACGCCACCGGCCTCGTAACCGACATATCCGGGCGGAGCGCCGATCATCTTGGCCACCGAATGAGGCTCCATGAATTCGGACATATCCAGCCGCACCATGGCGTTCTTGTCGTCGAACAAAAACTCAGCCAGCAGCTTGGCCAGATATGTCTTGCCGGTTCCGGTGGGACCCAAAAACAAAAACGACCCGACCGGGCGGTTGGGCAGTTTCAACCCGGCCCTCGCCTTGCGGACGGCGTTGGCGATACCTTTGATGGCTGCTTCCTGACCGATGATCTGAGCCGACATAAACTCTTCCATCTTGACCAGCCGGTCTTTCTCCGCCGTCATCATTTTGGAGAGGGGGATACCGGTGCGCCGGGAGACCACGGCGCCGATATCAGGATCATCAATCACTCGCTCGACCTTTTCGACCATGGCGGCGATTTTTTTTAGCTGCCCTTTGCGATCTTTGAGATCGGCTTTGATATCGTCTAAGTTCATCTTGTCGATTTTCATTCTCCACCTCCCGCGCTCGCCTCAATTCGATAGCCCCAGGCGTCGTGCAACCGCTCTATGTCTCGTGCGAATTCGTCGTATGCCAACTTGAGCTGCTCAAACTCCTCGGACTTTTCGGGAGCCTTCTGAGCTTCGCACTCCTTGATCATTTTTGCCAGATCCTTGGTGCGCTCGCTCAACTGCGGCAGTTTCTCCTTGGCGAATTCTTCTTTGACGCTGAACTCGGAACCGGCTTCATCGATCAGATCAAGCGCCACATCGGGCAGGTTACGTTCGCTCAAGTATCGTTGCGAGTACTTGACCGAAGCCGTCACGGCATCTTTGGTATAGGTCAACTCGTGGTGCTTTTCATAGCTGTCGACCACGCCGGTAACGATGCGAACAGCGTCATCGTAGGGCGGTTCCCCGACTTTAACGCGCTCAAAGCGTCGATCGAGAGCCTTGTCCTTTTCGAGATACTTGGTGTATTCTTCTTCAGTGGTAGCGCCGATCAGCCTGATCTGCCCACGGGCCAGTGCTGGTTTCAGCAAATTGGCTGCATCCATGCCGCCACCACCGTCGCCACCGCAGATCATGTGGACTTCATCGATGAACAGAACGATTTTTCCGGCTGACTTGACCACTTCGCCGATCAAAGCCTTGAATCTTTCCTCGAATTCACCTTTGTACTTGGCCCCGGCCACCATGGCGCCCATATCCACTTCCATCACTTTGACGCCGAGTAATGTTTTGGGGATTTTCTCGTTGATAACGGCTTGAGCGAAGCCTTCAACTATGGCCGACTTGCCGACACCGGCGCCGCCGGTCAGGACCGGACTGTTTTTGCGGCGTCTAAGCAGAATCTGGATCATTTGTTGAAGCTCTTCTTCGCGGCCGATCATGGCGTCGAATTCACCGGCTGCGGCCCGGCTGGTCATGTCGGTGCAGTAGCGCAGGGTGCCGGAAACCGGCTTGGCCGACGAATCGGCGGCAGCGCCTTCAGCGGTCGGGGCAGCTGTGGCGATTTCCTGAACAGATTTGGAGTCGGCGATAGCGCGGTAGATGTCTTCTTTGGACAGGTCGATCTTGTCGCGCACGACCGGGTTGAGTTTCGACTGGGGATCGAAGGCGGCAATGAAAATATGCTCAGGCTCGACCAGGGCATCGTAGAGCTTGGCCTTCTCGTCCAGTGCCTGAGTCAGAACCTCGTGGACTGCGGGGGAGATGGCCAGTTTTTCGCGCGGCGTGGAGCGGCTGGACTGGGCTTTGAGATGGTCCTCGATAACTGATTCGATAAAGGCCGGGCTTTTGCCGACCTGGTTGAGAATCGATTCGACTTCAGAGCCTTCGTGCCGCACCACAGCGATCAGGAGGTGTTCGACTTCGATTTCGGGATGACGGAACTCGGCCGTGACCTCACGGGCCACTTTAATGACAGTTCTCGAATCCGATGAGTAGTTAGCTATATCCATAGTTTGCAATTTCCCTATTGCTAAGACATACGTAGCGGAAACAGATTCCGAAGTAGAAGTTTCGGAAAATGTGCCCGGAAAACATCATTATAGGTCCACGGTTTCTTCGATGTCAAGTTGTTTTGTGGCCGTAATCCGGATTGTGAACGGTGTCGTACCTTTGCCGTCCGTGAGACCCGCCGCCTAATCGAAATCGAAGAACACCGGTGCGTGGTCTGGCTGCTCCAATTCCAGCAACTCACCCTGCATGTTTGCTTTTGCGGTCCTGAACGTGTTGAGTTTTATTCTGGTGGCGGCTCCCAATATGGCCCAGTCCAGACACCCGCCTTTGTGTTGAGTAATTTCCCACACTGTACCGCCGTGTGCGCCAACTGGCAGAGTCAGTCTTTCGAACTTCGCTTCGTCGTAGTTCAGGTCACCTGTCAAGGCCCACATGCCAGCAGAGTTGGTCTCCAGCAGGAGGGCATAGTATTCTAGCTGCTTAACCGTCAAGGCGTTTTGGCCGGACTTGGCATGGATGACGCCCACTGCCGGTTCACCCGTCTTTGCGAAGATTATTAGGGGTCTGGGTCCTACGTCATCCACCGACGTAACTGAAACAAATTTGGATCGAGCCCAGACGTAATTGCAGCTCCCAAAGCCATAAGCCGATTCCACGTGGTACTTGGGTTTCATCGCCTGTATATGATTTACGAAGTCGTCGACGCGAGCAGCATGGACCTCGGCCAGAAAAACAATATCACACTCAAAATCCCAGAGAAACTTAGCCAAAAACTCATCTACTTTCATTTTCTTTTCCGGGTCTGAGGATTCTCCGCACTTTTCAATGTTGTAGAATGCTACCTCCATAATACATTTCCCTTTGAGAACAGGTTTGCGCCAAAGTACTCGTTCACTAAACAGTCTCTGCCGGCGGGCGGGAAACTCGACCATGACCTCACCCGCTGCCGGTCCTCTCGTTATTGCCCAGCCGAGCGGGCCGCGGCTTAGGTTTGAAAGTTCCTCAGCATACACGCTCCGGCGCACGGTCCGTGTCCATCGAATTGAAACGAAGCCTGCCAAACTGCTCCACCGAAGCCGCCCGGAATCACCATTGCGAAATTGTTGTCGGTCTGTCTGGGCCCCCATACCAGCGCCGGACCGGCGCATACGTCATTGCCACAGTCCATGCGGTAGGTCCAGCCCTGGCCATGATAAGCCGTCACCGCAGCGTTGCGGGGATGGCCTTCATTCACACCGTGAGTGTAACAGTGTCTGCATACAACACCCGGACCTCCCACCGCTCCCGGCAGTGGCGGCGGCCCCGGAGCGTGCCTCACACCGTAAGAAAAAGTGATTCTTCCGGGCGCACCTACGGCCGGAGTAGGTATCTGTGCCGCCGGTGTGGCCAGGTTACCGCCGTGGTGAGAGGCAGTCATGCCAACCAGGCGCATATTAGCAGGCCAAAAGGGCGGACCGGCGGCGTTGAAAATCGGCAGATCGATAAACTCGCCGTCGCCCATCAGCAGTATGTATCGCTCGTTGGCTGAAAACACGGGAGCTGCTACGTTGGCGCCCAGGAGCGGTCGAACCGGGTAGGCAACGGCAGGATCTCGCCTCATCCGGACCAAAGCGGCCAGGCCGGTGCGGTTGACGTTCCCCGCCGGACCGTTGCACTTTAGCAAGTATCCCCATACGAACTCACGGCAGACCTGGCCGACCGGCCACACGTACCGCGCGGGAGGAACACGGAGGCCCAGTGCGTTCCAGAAGCCCAGCGCCTGACCGCCCACCGGCTGGACCGGCGCTACCACCGGAATGGTCGTCCCGGCAATGTTGGCCATGTTGGCGTGTGCCTGGTACCAGTGATCCCAATCCCAATGCGAGAGTATTATCATGTCGGTATTGTGCAAACAGGCTCGTGGGTTGCGGAAAGTTCGATGGAGTGTTCCGGCGGGCGGATTGGCCAAAGCCGGGAAAGCAGGATTATTACCCGCCCATCCCCCCCAACCGGGATAGACCTGACTGTTGGGTACGGCCGTCCGGAAGTAGCACATCAAAGGAAAACCGAAATCAAAATAGATTCTTGGTCTACCCAGAATGTCATAGATAGCCACCGACGATCCCTGTCCGATGTTATGGACACCTACGAAAAAGGGAGTGAAAACGTGCGGGGGCGGAGGAGGTAGCTGGGGGGGAGCCGCCGGCCCGGGAGCCGGTCCGGATTTATGTCGCTTCATCGGCGACTGCAGTGCCCCTCCGCTGCGCACGAACTTGAGATACCTACGAAACATACCGACCCATCCTATCAGCTCAACTCTTCGCCCCTTACGGCGAACAGGTTGGCCAGTGTTTCTCGTTCCTCGTCAGTCACATCGTCAATGAGGGCGACCATGCAACTCCTGCCGTCGGTGACCAAATCCTCAGCATCGAACCATTGAGCATACCCCTCCTCGTCTTCTGTTCCTTCCGGCGCCGGATCATCGGTCCGGATCAAGGTCAGCACGTACCAGGTCCATGGTTGCAGGTCTACCGGCTTGCGGGTACCCGGGATTTGGGCATGGTCGCCTTCACCCATGGCCATTCGCACTACGCATCCCGGCATCTTACCATCCTTGGCAAACTCATCAGGGGGCAGTTCCGTTCTGGCGAAGTCATCGACAAAATCGCGTTCGGCGGCATCCAGAAATATTACGTGGGGGGCGTCCAGAGTTCCTTCAATATCGGCCACGAAGGCGTAGAACATCTCTCCGCCCGGCTCTGTGAATTCAGCCGACTCACCCGATGCCGCAGTTCCTCTGATTCCGGTCATCGACCACCCCCCCAGGGCTCGGGGCCGTCGTCGTCCGGTTCGGCGAAGGTTACGTTGATGTTGCCGGGCGGCAGGTTCTCTTCTCGCGACCGACCGCTTGCATCCAGCTTTCCCTTCTTCTCGGTACCGTCAGCCAGCGTCAGCGTGTATTCCCGATCCGCCACTGGCGCCCCGGCGTGGTCGGTCAAGACAATCTCCATCCAGTCTTTGAATGTCAGCAGACCCGACTCCTGGTTTTGGCCGTACTCGACGCCTTCCACTTTTATAGTGAAGTAGTATTCCGGCGGGTTATAATCGCCGTCGTAATCATCAAGCTCCTCTTGCGTTTTTATCTCGTCCGTGTCTTCGTGGTACTCGTATGCCCATGATACTTCGATCTTCTCGTTGTCAACATTGGTCGGTAGCTCGGAGATTGGATCATGTGTGCCGTCCCGATCATACTCGTAGATGACAATCACAACCTCAGCCTGGTTGGGTAGGCCTTTAATGTCAGCGCTGAGAGTGACAGTGTCGCCGCGCCTTGCCTCCTGTTGGCTCCACTTGAGATTGGAAACACGAATCGGGGGATAGGCCGGGATGTGTTCGGACTCGCCTTCGAGGCTGTTCTTGGAAAGCTTGGCTTCGAAAAAGACTTTGTCACCCAGTTCGATATCTTCCGGTATGTCAAAAGCGCCTGAAAAACTGTTGCGCCTGACCACACCAGTGACTTTGCCGAGTTTTTTGCCTTTTTCGCTTTTGCCTTTGACTTTGATCGGTGCCCCCTCGCCGACCATTTCGGTTTGCACCACAAAGGATGCCGTTTGCCCGCCGATAGCTTTGCCGCATGTCCAGGTGACCGAGATCAGCTCGGAATCCAGTTTCACTTCGTGTTCGCTGTCGGTCGCTTTTGTAAACTTGAGCACTTCGCTTCAGTCCATCCCACACTTCAGAGTATTGCCACCACTCAAAAGTGGAGACGTCGCACTTATCTTCTCTAATACGAACTCGAAGGATGGATTATTTGGGTCGGGTTTTACTTTTTATGGTAGAATTCATGACAACCCGCCTAATCCCGTCGGCCTGCTCAGGTAGCGAGAATGGCCGTAGCGACCTGCCAGATAAAGACGGTCATCAATCGGGTGCTAAGTATCGGTAAACTCGGTCTTAATCCTGGTATCCAAATCTCGGTATGTGAGCGTATGGATGTTTGCAGACCAGTTTGAGGTATCCGTGGTCTTCAACACCTTTTCTCTCATCTTTGCTTTCTTTTTTGGTTCGCCGTTGCTCGCCTCCTCAAAAGACAACACTTCAACTCGGCAGCAAACCAAATGAATCTCCAAAGAATCCATCTTCGTGTAGGTTTTGCCTACTTCCATCACGATTGCCGAGAGAGGCGTGTTTCTTTGTAGTGCATTGGAGTCATAAAGACAGTCCAGCTTCCAACCACACAGTGCATAAATGCCCCAAGCCAGGAAGTTCAGTTCCTGTAATGTCCTGGGTGGCGAAAAACTATAATCAGGCACCTTCGACGATTTCTTATACGTTACACTGGAGGGATAATCACTATTCAACAATGTCGGATCGACGCAACGACAAACCGGTGGGACAACTATGGCGGCGCTGTAATCCTTATCCAGTGACCGCAGAGAGAGAGTGGTTTTTGAGTACTCGCTGTCCTTCTTGACAGAACCCTTCAAAAGGAGTGGGTGGATGCCGCGTGCGGAGGTGGCTGCGAGCGCTATAGTTCTGGGCACATAATAGTAAATCGTGGTATCTACGGCAGCCTGGAAACTGCGAAACAACCCGCTGCCCACTGAAGCTATCAGAGTCTTTTCGCTACTGTCATCCTTCACGAAAGGTTTGATCCAATTGACATCCTTTTGGTAGTCGGCATACAGCTTGCCGTGCGCAAAGACGAACAATATCACTTTCAAGTGCCTGCGTCCTCCATATCTCGCCCAACCTAAGTCTTAGGGGTCGGTCCTCAGAGCCTGTCTCCGTAGGTCACTGCTCCAACGCTGAGCCTGGCGACCATCTGTCTTAGTCCTCATCAAGCCAATCATTTCCCTCCTCTACCTGTTCGCAGCGATTGGGAAACTCTACTCTGACTTCGCCCGGTGGCAGGCCTCGCTCGATGGCCTGGCCGCTGCTGTCAAGAGTGCCGCTACGCTGCGTACCGTCTGCAAGATGCAGCACATAGTCCTCGTTGACCGCCGGTGTTCCGTCAGCATTGGTCAAGGTTACTCGATATCCATCCCTAAACCTCAGCAAACCCGACTCTCGTTCGCGGCCGTATTCGACGCCTTCCACCTTAATAGTAAAGAAATACTCCGGGTGGACGTAGTGGCGCTGTTCGTCGCGTTCCTGTAACTCCGACTCACTCGGGATGTCGTCAGCCGGTCTGAAATAGTCATACTGCCAACGCACTTCCACTTTTTCATCCTCGATTTTGGTTGGCAGGCTCGTGACCCGGTCCGGGCCGGCATCCGGGTGGTACTCGTAAATCATGACCTCAACTTTGGTCTCGTTGGGCAGACCTTTGATGTCGGCAGTGAGTGTAAGGGTGTCGCCACGTCGCGCTTGCTGATCGCTCCAAGCCAGGTTGGTAACTCGAATCGGGGGATAGGCCGGGATGTGTTCGGACTCACCTTCAAGGCTGTTCTTGGGAAGCTTGGCCTCGAAAAACACTTTGTCGCCCAGTTCGATGTCTTCGGGAATATCAAACGCGCCTGAAAAACTGTTGCGCCTGACCACACCCGAAAGATTGCCGAGACTCTTGCCTTTTTCGCTATTGCCTTTAACTTTGATCGGCGCACCCTCACCGACCATTTCGGTCTGCACCTGAAATGCTGCCGATTGTCCACCGATAGCCAAACCGCAGGTCCAGGTCACCGAGATCAGCTCTGAGTTCAGCTTGACTTCGTGTTCGCTGTCGGTACTCTTGGTGAACTTGAGCGCCATGCGATCAGGTATCCTCTACAATTCCGATCCCGGTATGAAAGCCTGAATCATGCGATCAACTTCCACGCCAAGGGTCTTGATCGTCTTCTTGGTAAAGGTTCCGTTGAAGTTGTACATGGTCTTGCTATGTTGTACGAAGACTAACTTCTGAAAGACTACTTTGTCCTCCGACGGCGCCCACTTGTAAACGACTTCATAAGCCTGAGCCCCACTGGGCAGTTGCTTTTCTTCTTCTTTCAACACTTCCGCATCGGGAATACTTTCGAGCATCTGTTCAACCCGGTCGCGGGCGTACTCTTCCAGGTCGTTCGAGCTTGGTTGAGTGTCCACCTGCAACGATAGAATGTGTTGCAGCCCGCTCTCTTCGGGGCCCATAAAGTAGTGGATGGTCTGATCCTCCCAGCCATCCGGCAGGTCGATTTTGAATCCGTTATTCGATGCAGCCATTTAGTCAAGTCCCATCTATTTCAGGCTGTGAATGCCGTCATCGGCGCCGAAATATACTATTCCAGTTTCATCCATGATCGGTCGTGTGCGGATGGCGCTATCCAGCCATTTGGTAAGTATCTCCTGGCCTGAGTCGGAAACATGCAACAGCGCCGTACCGGCGCCTGCGAGCACCGAATTGTCCGACAGTACAGTGATACCGATTTCACTCGTCTTGGCCTTCAACGGATAGCTCCACTTGATCTGGCCATCCCGCACCTGGTGAAGCGTATTATGCACGACCATATAAATCGAGCCGTCGCGTGATGAAGCGGCCGGTTGATCGGATACATCAGAATTGTCGAAAGCAGCCGTCCACCCAATGGACCCATCCGACTTGACCAGGGTGAGATTAGCCACCTGCTCAACGACATCAAGCACCAGCGCATTTCCGTTTCCATCTGCAGCCAGCGACCTGATGTCGGCGAACTCCATTGACGTCACATGATCGTCTGTGGTTGCCTCTGTTGGAATACTGTACAGGCTCTTTCGGAATGCTACATACATACGGCTGCCGTCCTCTGTCAGTGCCACGCCGCGCGGTTCCGGCGGCATGACAAACTCCCAGCGCACGTCCATCTGTCCCGGATGGTAGCGCACGAACCGTGTGGCCGGTTCTTCGGGTTCCTCGTCCGGTTCACTCATCGGCTCCGGATATTGCTCGACAATATACGCCCAGGAACCGTCGGACATAGTGGTGACCAGGTGCAGAAACGTCTCTTCGTGAACCGAGGCGAGATAGGTCTCCTCACCCAGCCGATTGTCCAAACTCAGCGGCACATGTTGGGCGGCTTGGTCCAATGTCAGAATACCGAGGTTGGATGACTGAAAGAAGTGATTGCCTCGCATCGACCGATTCCAACGCAGGGCGCCATCTGTGCGATTGAGACAAATGAGATGGTTCCCATAGCCGACCACCAGGTTGTCGCCCGCTATCGATAGGACCAGGGGGCGTCCTGGTTGCGCTATGTCTGCAGCCTTGGCGTGGTAAAGTTCCATGCCGCTGATACGCCCGGTGACCGGAAGAGAGGAACGATTTTGTAGATCGCCGTAGATACCTGAGTTCAAAACCGTCCTATCAGTCATGATCGACTCCCCGGCCGAGGGGCACATTCGGCCACAGCAGGCCGCCATCAACAAAAGGCCAACCACCCAGGCCGTTTGTGTGGTTCGCTGCCGGATTTTCGTCTTTTTCATCAACGATCCTGTTCCTCATAAAGCTATTGTCCATTATGGCGCCGATAATCATGGTCCCCCCGCCGGGATTTGCTCCAGGGTGTACGAAGCGCTGAGTTTATCGTTCATCCAGGTTTCCAGGAATTTCAGCGCGGCAAGTTCGGTTTCACCGCTTTGCATATTGAGAAAGTGTTTTCTGAGTTGAGTGCCGGTCAAGGTTTGGGCGACATCGACTCGTCCATCGGCGCTGGCCAGATTTGTTTTTTGATAGAGCGCCTCCACTTTGGCCCGGTCACCGGCGTCCACAGCACCGTTCAGTTCCACACGATGGGCAGTTGTCATCACTCCACTGTAGGCCAGCGCATGCGAACCTGCCGTGTAGGTTACTTTAGTCTGAAGACCGGCCGAGAGTGTACTGGTGTCAAGAGTGCCGGTTAAGATCTCCGAGTAACCGGTCACAAACTGCATTGCATAGTTCCAGTCGGTACCGGCTGAGGCCTGACTTTTGAAACCGGGCAGAAAGTGTATATACACTTTCTCGATTTCCGCAGGTCCTCCGCTAAGGCGGTACTTCTGGTTTAGACTCACCCAGGCGGCCCTAATGTGTCCCAGTTTGGCGTGGACATTGGCCCCTGTCATGGCTGGAGCGCCGACATCGACACCGATCATCACCCGAACCACCAGCACGCCATGGTAGCGGTAGCCGTTCTGGTTGCCAGTGAAACAGCCTTTCGATGATGACTCGCCTTCGGACGACTCATCCTGTCCCACATCATATAGAGCCAGGAGCAAGCGCCGCAGCGACCGCGTTTTCTGCTGAAGGTCGTTAACTTTGTTTTTGTTGGCGTCAGCCGTGAAGAGTCCGCGTAACGAGTCGCGGTCGGCGTTGGACATGACAGCGTTGTCGGTCCAGGCCAGTATGTTACCGGTGGCATCGAAACTGACCTTGGCCTGAAGGGCGGCACTCAGCGTAGTCAGATCGGGTGCGGCCGAGACGCCCACCATGTTCGGCACTCGAGCCTGTCCCTCTTTGATGACCGCCTCGCGGATGTCGCTCTTGATCGAGGCCGAGCCGGCAGTCGGTGCCGCGCCGCTGGGTGTCCAGTTAATGTTGCGTGAGAAAGTATGGTCCTTCGAGCCCCTCTGGAATCTCAGCGCGAATGTCTTGTTCTTCAGGATGTGTGCATTGGCTGCCGGGATAGCTTGGATGGTCGTGTTGAGAAAATGCAAATGGTACCAGCAATGACGCAAACGCGGCGCACCGTTGTGGTACATCAACACAGCGTCGTTGTTGGGATTCATCGTGTATTGAATCAGATGGTGCGAGAAGGCGTAATGGCTGCGACTGTTGCCGCCGATATTGATGCTCTCCGTTTTGATATACTCATCCTGCAAACTGGTCGCATGGCCCAACTCATGAGCGAATACGAAACAGTCATAACTCTCGCCGTCTTCGGTATAGCCGCCGGTTTGGTATGACCAGTTACCGGTGGGGTGCTGGTAGGTTGATTTACGCAGGCTCATGACCGAATGGGGCCGGGTGGCGCTGGCGCTGCGGATCGACCAGGCCCAGGAGCCATCGGCTTCCGGTGTGATACAGGTAATCCACTTGACCGGGCCGCCAAAGGCGGCTGCTTTGGCCGCGTTTACACTGGCGTGGGTCAGCAGGTTTCCCACCTGTGCAGACTTCTTGTAATCGATGCCGCTGGGCGCCGAGGCCAGAGGTATCTCAAAAGTCTCTCGTTCGTCAATGAGATAGCACGGCTTGATCAACAGCGAACTGTCGCTGGAGGTGGTTTCGTCATAGTAGAACTTTTTCTGGTTCAATCGATCATTGGCGCTGTAGACCCCAATGTTCACGAAATTGGATACATCATCCATGTCCGCATTGTCAGGCACCGCCGCCCAGGCGGTGCGGGCTTGGGCGCCCTTGGCCGAGAGCATGAAGTTCATCGATATGTAGACGATCATGAACGACACCGGGTGGGCATCTTCCAAATACAATTGGTGGAAGTAATGCAACTCGTAATCGCCGGTGTAGCCCAACGGATCGCCACTCACGTTGCGCTCCCACTTCAGGTGACGATTGGTGTCATCACGTATCGCCTTACGCGCTCCCAGGACCGGTTTATGGGCCAGGTCCATCCAGTCGGCCGGCTGGTTGGTGGTGCGCTGGTCACTGATGGCGTAGAAATCATCCCGAAAATGCACGATCACACCGCCCGGCGCCAACCCGGAAACCAGGTTGCGCTCGAACCGGATCCGTTCCTGCCTGGCCGTGGTGATATTCGAACCGGGTGAGCTGGGAGCAGGGGCGCCGGATGGGGGCGGGGGAGCGGAGGTGTGATCATCATTCGGTTTCTGCCAGAGTTTCAAACAGTGACTGTCTGAGTCGACAACAAACACTTTCACGCGTGAGCCGGGATTGGCGCCGCCGGCACACAGCGCCTTGGCCGTTCCGGCCTGGTTGGCATCTTGTATGTTTTGATCGTGCGTGTTGGCGGCATCGAACAACACAATGTCGTCCAGCGAGAACATAAGCGGTTGATCCTGGGCGGTGACATTGGCCCCGTATGGTTTCAGTTGCCGCTTGTCCTTAACATGAACGTGGAAACGCTCGTCGTTGGCCGGAGTGCTTTCATGTCTCGTGAAATAGTTATGTGACGACCATTTCATCGGCAGATCATAATACTGGTACTTTTCGGCAAATGACTTGGTGCTGAAATCCGACGGGCGGTCCACCACATGCGGTGTGGCGTCCGGCCCCGAGGTGTGGATCATGCGAACGACCGGTGTCCCGGCACGTTCTGGAGCCGAAAACTCAAAATAGAGGAGCTTGCCGGTGAAGTCCGGGTTTTCCTCACCGAATCTGACCCGTGCCGTGTGGACGCCGTTTTGATAGTGCGAAACGCAGCCGATCTGCTCGGGGGCGCTTCCGGCAGCTTCGTTCCTCTTGAAAGCTTTGATATCAATGGGGCCGGGGACGTTTTGAAACTGCTTTTTCACACGGTCGAAATACTTGAACTGAAGGTGATAGTCGACAGCATAGAAGTCGGCCGGTTCGATGTAGTTACGTGTAATATGGTGATCACACCATATCGGGCATTCTTCTTTGGTATGTTTGGTTCTCGTCTGGTGTGGGCAGGTGAGGCTGGGGGCATCGTCCTTGTCAAAAAAGAGAACCTCAACACGCCTGTTAAGCTGTGAGCGATAGTTGTCCTTATCAGTGTCGTCGACGGGGAAGGACTCACCGCATGCTACAATCATCTTTCGCGGATCAATAAACTTCGACCCTATTGAAGACTGGCGAGCCTTAAACTGGTCGGTGTCCTCGCCGAGGGCGCCGGCGAGATCTTCGATGTAAAGATCATAGACCGCCTGCCATGCCTGAATCGGCCATGACTTGCTCGGGTTATTTCCAACAGCCACCGCCATGGCGGGAGCTATGCCGACCTGTGAGAAAAACTCTTTGGTTGCCGCCTTCGTTTTGGAGCCCCAGACGTTGTCAATTGGACCGGGATTGGTGTTCCATCGCCTTTCAGTGGCGAAGTACAGCATTATCTGCTGATAATCTTCTACGCGGTGACGACCGTATGAAAGCCTTGCCCATTCCTCACGGTCGCCGGTCAGGAGGCATCGCACACCATCCGCTCGCAGGCGGGACAATTCAAAATTCATTGAGTCTTCACCGGAGGTGTCGGTATGCCCCGCGACCACCATGCGATGGGTCGGCTCAACCTCGATTTGCCTGAATACCAGGGCCAGAGCCTTGATCCCTGTGTACCTGTCCTGCAATTCTTGTGTCTGAGCATCGCCGGGGTCGGTAGCGTCATCGGCGGTGCCATCAGCAGAACTCTGGCCAGAAGGTCTGGCTGGCATCATGACCGCACTGTTGAGATGGAATAACACATCCTCCATCTCCAGAATGTGAACATGTACTTTATTGACAGTACACTCAACACTACCAGTAGTGGTTGGAAGCTCACCTGAAACTCCGCTTCGGGTAGCGTCGATTCGGTTTGGGTCAGGCATTCGTGTTACTTTCGATTCCTGCAGGGGACGTCAATGAGCCTTAATCCTCGGTAAAGAGAGACACCCGTATGCGACCGGGAGGGATGTTTTCCACGCGTGCTTCGCCGTTGCCATCCAGTGTACCCTTCTTGATGACACCGTTAGAGCAATAGACCTTGAATGGTGTGTTGGCGATCGGATTACCCTCATCGTCCACAAATTTCAAATCTACCCGGGCCTTGAATTTCAGAAGTTTCGAACGAGCCGAACAGCCTGCCGCTTTGGCAACAAAGTAATACGCCGGTGAAGAGTAACCCTGCCGACCACTGCGTTCATTCTGAACCGGCAGCAAGTCTTCATTAATCTCAAACGTCCACGTACCTTCGATTTTGTCGCCTGAGACCGAGCTTTCGATAGCTTTGATTTCGCGGTCGGGTGCATTCAAGTCACGCAACATTATCACAAGTTGCGCATCGGTGCCGTCCTCAATGCCGGAACAATCGGCCGTAAGTCCGACTTCGTCGCCTACCTGAGCCTCCTGGGCCGACCACTCGGCTTTGGTGATGACTCGCAGTTCGATGTCGTAGCTGCCTGATTCGATGCCGGTTTTTTTTACCCGACCGGTGAGGACGCCTTCGTCTATCATGCTGCCCGACTTTGTCAGACTATAAGAAGTTCCCATGACCGGGAAACCACCCTGGTCCACAAAGTCGACATGCAGAAAGTGGTCCTCGCCTTCGTCTTCTATCTCGGCTGAGACGCCACCCTCGCCGCCGGCTTCGCCTTCTTGCTGGGCGCCGCCACCGCCTGCTCGTCCGGCGCCGGCACCACCACCACCGCCGGGGCCGATCAGCACGGTCGGTTCACCGGGTGGGGCGATCGAGTCCGGCGGGCCGACACAGGTGGCCATGTCACCGACGCAAGCAGCCGGCATACCGCCGATCAACACGGTGACCGCACCAGGCGGCAGGATAGGTCCGCCCACATGCGGCACCGGCACGGGAGCCGGAGTTTGCATTGGACAGGTGTGCATGTCACTGACGCGAGCAGCCGGTTTGTTACCGATCAACACCGTCGGGCAGCCGACCACGATGCTGCCGCCGTGTACTGTCATGTCGCCCATTCGGGCAGCCGGTTTACCCATTTGTCCTTCCTGCGGCAGACCGCATGGTGTGAATTGATCTGAATGCTTCTCGCACTGCAAATTATACGCAGGATCAAACCGGCAAGTCAATAGTTTATGTTTTGACTCCCTCAACTTGAGGGAGTGTCGATAAACCCCGGTCGCCGTCATTGCGAGGCCACGCGCTCCGCGTGGCCGCGGCAATCTCAATTCGCCACACATCTGTCATCCCGGGCGGAGTCGCGGGACGAGCGGAGTCGAGGCATGAGATTGCCGCGCTCCCCCGCCCCGCCTGCGGCGGGGTTCGCTCGCAATGACGAAGATTCTGACCTTTTCAACAAGCCTGAGAGCAGGGATGTGACCCGACACAATCTGTGCTGCCATAAGACAGTCAGGCGAGTCGCCCGACTGCACCTGTAAATCTGAAGCTTGACGGTCTGCCGGATCAACTCGCATACGAGCTTGAGTCTGCCCGGTTTGTTCATTATCTTCCGGCGCTGGTCCGAGCTTCCAAAAACGAAGGTACCATTGAAACTTGTTTACGATCCCAAGTGTCTCCAATACCACAGCCCCGGTCATCCCGAACGACCGGAGCGGGTCAGTTCTGCAATTGACTTGCTTGAAGGTCAATACATGATCGTCCAGCCGCAGGAAGCGAGAGTTGAAGATATCGAGCGTGTGCACGACCATCGACTGATCGAGCAGGTCCAAAGCGAGAACTTTTTTGATCCGGACACACCGGCCCACCCCGGCATCTTCGACATCGCCCGCCGGTCCGCTGGTGCGGCCTTGAAAGCGGCAGAACTATCGCTCGGTGGCCAGGTGGCCATGTCACTAATGCGTCCGCCGGGTCATCACGCCGGACGGTCCCAACTTGGCGGCTTTTGCTATTTCAACAATGTCGCTATCGCAACGGCGTGGGCGTTGACCGAAGTTGAACGAGTGGCGATTGTCGATTTCGACTGTCATCATGGCAACGGTACCCAGGACATCTTTCTGGGACATGATCGAATTCTGTTTGTTTCGCTTCACCAGAGCCCGCTCTATCCCGGCACCGGCCTAAGCAATGAGCTAAACTGCCGCAACTACCCGCTTCCGGCCGGGATCGAGGGGTCAGCCTTTCTTGATCGGTTCAAAAAAGCGCTGGATGATGTAGACGATTTCGACCCAGGCCTGATTGCCGTATCGGCCGGTTTTGATGCTTACCAAAACGATCCCATCACCGACATGAACCTCGACCGCGATACCTTTGGAGCCATCGGCCTTCTGATCGCCGAACTCGGCAGGCCTTGCTTTGCAGTTCTCGAAGGCGGTTATGCAACGGATATGGCCTACTGCATCAAGGCCTTTGTGGAGGGCTTCGATGAAACGGCATGAGCTGTTTGAACACACCGCCGACATCGGTTACACAGCCTACGGCGCCGATTTGCCGGAGGCGTTTGCTGTGGCGGGGGAGGCTTTGTTTGAACTGATTACCGGCGGGTCCAAAATCACTCCGGAAATCGAAACATCCATAACTGTAGAATCGGTCGATCTGGAAGGGCTGTTGGTTGGCTTTTTGTCGGAATTGTTGGTTCGATTTGAGGTCGACAATCTGGTCTTGACGGATTTCACAGTCGTGTTGCTCGGCTCGACCAGGTTAACCGCCAAGGCGACAGGGGAGAAGTTTGATGAACAGAAGCACGCACATGGTCATCACGTTAAGGGCGTGTCATACCACTTGATGGAGATAGTAGATAATACCGACAGCGATGACGAATCGCACGTAAAGGTGTTGTTGGATGTATAGACTAATTGGATGGCGGGTGGCCGGCTGCCTGAGCTCCTTCACTACGGAGCATCATTATCGCGTAGCGGCGGGGCTTGTCTCCGCCGATCTTAGTCACCCCGAGCGCAGTCGAGGCCACAAGTGGCTTTTTGGGGCGACGCAAGGCCGCCCCCTACGCGGGATGAGATGGCACCAAGTTGTCCAGTGGATACCAACCGGAAGGCGATTGTGAAAAAGAAACACAGACGCGCAGCCGGACCCGCCAGAAGTTGGGAAGGTCCCCTTGAAAAACTGGACGATTGCCGCTTTGAGATTCCGCAGGACTATCAAACGGAGGCCATGAAACGTCTCGGACTAAACATGCAGGTGCCGGGCTTGATCTACGCCGACGACCGGATGATCGAGTCTATAACCCGCGACAATGCGCCGGAACAAGTGGTGAATGTGGCCACCTTGCCGGGAATCGTCAACTACTCCATCGCCATGCCCGACATACATCACGGTTACGGTTTTGCCATCGGTGGCGTTGCGGCCTTCGATGCTCACGAAGGTGTAATCTCGCCCGGCGGTGTCGGCTACGATATCAACTGTGGCGTGCGTCTGTTGCGCTCCGATCTGCATCTGGACGATGTCCGACCACGCATCCAGGCACTGATTGACACCATGTTCGAAAACGTCCCGTCCGGTGTCGGCTCCAAAGGAAGACTGCATCTCTCGATGCCCGAGATGGACCGCGTCCTGCGTGACGGTTCCAGTTGGGCCGTGGAGAACGGCTACGGTTGGTCGGATGATCTTGTCGCGACCGAAGAGATGGGCGCGATGGACTCGGCCGACCCGTCACTGGTGAGTGACAACGCGAAAAAACGAGGCGCTCCGCAACTGGGCACCCTTGGCGCCGGCAATCATTTTCTGGAAGTACAAAGAGTCGATGCCATCTATGATAACGAAACGGCCACGACCTTCGGTATCACCGAGGTCAATCAGATTGTCGTCATGATCCATACCGGCTCACGCGGTTGCGGTCATCAGATTTGTACCGACTATCTCGAAGTCATGCGGCGTGCCAATCAGAAGTATGGACTGCCGCTGGTTGATAGGGAGCTTTCCTGCGCACCGGCAACGTCCGACGAAGCTCAGAGATATTTCGCGGCCATGAAAGCGGGGGCCAACTATGCCTGGACCAACCGGCAGTTGATTGCACACTGGATACGGGAGTCATTCCAGACAGTGTTCGGACAATCGGCCGAGAAGCTGGGGATGCGGCAGGTTTATGATATCGCGCACAACATTGCCAAGTTGGAACAGCATGAATCGGCGCAGGGTAAGCGTGAGGTTTATGTCCATCGGAAAGGCGCCACTCGCGCCTTTGGTCCGGGCCATCCAGCGGTGCCGGAGCCTTATCGCGCGGTCGGCCAACCGGTCTTGATCCCCGGCGACATGGGTACAGCCAGCTATCTACTGGTCGGCACCGAGCGGGCCATGAGCGATTCGTTCGGTTCAAGTTGTCACGGCGCCGGGCGTTTGATGTCACGCCATGCCGCGATCAGGCAGCATCCGGCTGAAAAAGTCGAAAGTCAACTGAAAGACAGCGGCATTTATCTCAGGGCCAAGAACCGTCGCATCATCAGCGAGGAAGCGCCGGGTGCTTACAAGGATATCGACAATGTCGTCGATGTCTCGCACCGCTCCGGCCTGACCAAAAAAGTCGCCCGCCTGCGCCCGTTGGGTGTGGTCAAAGGCTGAGTTACCGGAAACCCAGGGCACCAAGTTCAGTCTCACATCAGAATAAGGTCGATTGCATCCACACGAAGCAATCAGCCAAAGACGGTCGCTGCTCTCAACTCGAATGCTAAGTGTGAACCTTTGGCTTGTCGAACAGACTAACGTTTAGAAGACAAAATGATTCGGGCAGGATGATGTACTCAAAAGTCAATCGGAGGAGATTCTATGAAGACGCATCTGGCAATTACGCTGGTGGTGCTCGCGGCTTCTATGAGCAGCCCTGTGTCGGCCGGTCTTTCGCTGGACCATGTTGTCGGCGAAGGGTCTACGCCCAACAACCTGGCGGTGGACACGGACATCGGGTTTTACCTGAGGCTGACAAACAACAATGATTCGGCCGTAGTTGGCCTGAACCATGGTTTCCAGGTTTGGTCGCCCGACGGTGCGTCCTGGCGTCCGATTACGTTGGACACCATGGATATCGGTTGGTCGTCCCGGTTCGATTTCGGTATGGGCACATTCGCCAACAGTGTGACGGGCTGGGGAGCGGACACCGTTGGATTCTATGCAGTAGCCATGTACGGCGAAGGCTTTCCCCTCGGTTATTCTCAGGTCGTACTCTCCATTGGTACCGAAGTCTATCTCGGCGATGAAGGATTGACTCTCTGTCTGGACTCAGCCTTCATACCGCCCACTGTCACCTGGTACTGGGCCTGGAGTGGTGGCGGTGTCATACCAAGCTGGGACGGACCGCACTGCTGGGAAATCGAGCAGATACCCAACGCACCTCCCTTCTTCACTAACAATCCAGTAAGCCTTTTCTTTGATCACTGCAACCTGGCCACATACGATTTCGATGCAACCGACCCGGAAGGCAGCCCCCTCTGGTTCACATTGATATCCGGAATGGGGGCAGTGGAAGGCCCCACCGGTGTGTGGCAGTATATGCCGATGCCTGAAGATGTGATGGAAATACATACTCTGGGCATTGAAGTCTGCGACACCCTTGGTGCTTGCGACACCTCCTGGACTGAAGTCATATTCACTAACGAACCACCTGTGTTCGTGGAGGGATGTGATGCCGAGCTGTATGGGTACCAGGGCCAGGTTGTTTTTCATGACGTAGAGGCCGAGGACGCCGACGCCTGCGATGCGCTCACCTTTTCCATTCAAGAAGTGCAGCCGTACCCGCTGGGAGTGTTCACCATCGACGGCGCGGGTGACTTTGAGTTCAACTCAGACCCAACCGATGAAGGCACTTTCACATTTACCGTTCACGTAGAAGACGGACTGGACTTCACTGCTTGCCAGTTTACTATTACAATTGTGGCCGCGGGCGATATACCGGGGGTATCTTTCGGTCAGACTGATTTCTATTTCGATAGCCTCACCTTACTCAATTCGGATTGGGGCGCAATGGAAGTGGATATTGAACAACTGGTGTCGTACTACGGATTCAATGACGGATACCTGAACGTGTACACCGATCAGGGGTGGGTGGTCGACAATATATGGTTGGACACGGCCGACGGTTTTGGCAGCATTCTAACTTATTTTCAACTACTGTCCGCCCCGGGTGAGGACGTTTCGGCTTTGACCGCTCATATTGAATACACTTCGGAGCCGGTGGATAGTTTCACCGACGGTCCCCGTTCCTCGTTTGCGGTGATACCGGATGAAGTGGCTATCAGTGATGGAGAAGATACGCTGGAGACATCAGGTTTTGTAGGCACGCCGCCGGAACCGATTTTTACAGTCGACAGTGCCGGTACACCTTCCAAGAAAAACGATGTCAAACGACCGAACGTACCTAATGTTCAGGCGGCCAAATCCCAATGTGTACCGGCTGCCATAGCCAACAGCCTGCAGTGGCTGGAAAACAGGTACAAGATCAAAGTGCCGCACGACCACAAACCAGGTTTGAAAGGCGATAACTCGCTTGTCGGTCAACTGGACAAGTATATGAAACGCTGGGTGGGCGGAACCAAGCCGTCGCGCAGAAAAGGCAAGGGAGTCAATCGATCCAGGATGATCAACGGCAAATTCGAGTATATGAAGAAGAACGGACTCAGCCGAAAGATCGTCTGCAAGCACCAGGGGACAAAAACGGGCGGCCTACCGGACCAGGCCAAATACACCAGGCACGGGGTATCAAGCACTAACGAAAGCGTCAACGGGTACGTTACTTGGGAATGGATTAAACAACAAATCGACAATGGCGAGGATGTTGAACTGAGCTACTGGAGATACAGCGGTACCAAGCGCAAGGGCGGGCACTGTGTAATGGTGGTTGGGTGGAAGAAGGTTCGGGGACGCAAGTACATTTATGTTGCCCATGACAAAAAACAAACCTACCGGGACAGAAAGGACAAGAAAGGCTGCAAGGTTGAGCGCATAAGAATCAAGGGCAAGGATCCCCTCAGGTACAAAACCAACAGCCGACGGATTGTCTTCGCCTTTTCCGAATCAGCAGATAACGACATGGACGGAGTACCCGATAGCCTCGACAACGCTCCGACTTACTACAATCCGAACCAGGAGGATACCAACGATGACGGCGTGGGCGATGTAGCTCAGTCGCCGTATCTTGATTCGGTGGCCGTGTCGGATTACGTAGTGTCTGGTTCGGGTGGTGAGGCGGAAACTGAGATGTATGCGTGGGTGAATCCCGAAGTGGCCGACCATAAAGACATCTGGTTTGTCGGTCATGCACACAATCCTCATCCGACCGACTCGGCGCGAATTGTCATAGCTTTTGCGTATCGTGATGAATTCGGGGCCACCCAGTTCACTGACTACAATGATACTACCGAACTGCCGGCCGATACCATATTTGAAATATTCGGAGGGACCACTTTGGATGCCTGTTCCGATTCCATCGGAGTCAGATTCAAGGCCATCGATGGACAACTGACCATCGACTCCGGACAGGTCTTTGCAATATGCTATGGTGACTTTGCCTGTTGTGTCGGGACCAGAGGCAATATCGACTACGATACCGGCGATGTGACCGACATCTCAGACCTGGTCTACATTATTGACTACATGTTCAACGCCGGGCCTGCGCCGCCGTGTCTCGAAGAGGCCGACATTGACGGTTCGGGCGAGATTAATATTGGTGATCTCGTTTACCTGGTTGACTACATGTTTAACGATGGACCGGCGCCGCAGGCTTGTCCCTGAGTAATAGCATGAGTCTCGGGCAGTTGATTAGAAGAAGCCGCTCCCGTTTTAGTCGGGGGCGGCTTTTCTACTTCTGCCGTCATTGATGCGTTGCGTCTCGTTCGCCAGTATTTGTCTGTGGGAGTGGTGTCGTGGCGACTCCGCCCGACGGGTTTGGTGACAAAGGTCGCATTCCTGGGTGGTGTCGTTGCGACCCTGCCCGACGGGCTTGTTGATAACGGTCGCATTCCTGGGTGGTGTCGTGGCGACTCCGCCCGACGGGTTTGGTGACAAAGGTCGCATTCCTGGGTGGTGTCGTGGCGACTCCGCCCGACGGGTTTGGTGACAAAGGCCGCATTCCTGGGTGGTGTCGTGGCGACTCCGCCCGACACCTGCCTTTCAGGTCGAGAGCCGTCAGGCGCCCCGCCCAGCAACACTTTCAATCACCAGGCTCCAGCTATACCACAGGCTCTTCCATACCGAATGTGGACCACTCTTCTTTGGACGGACCATATAGCCCCGGCACGGCCAGCCCGGCCTGGCGCATCAGAATAGTCATCTGACCGCGGTGGTGAATCTCGTGATGGATCAGGGATCGTCCCCAGACGCCGCGCGGAAATCTTTCGCCGTATAATTCCAGTTCTTCAGTCATCTCGACATCGGTCCAGTCGACCATGCATCGTTCGGCCACAAGCGCGGCCAGCTTTTGATAAGTCCCTGTGATCTCCATGGCGGTTTGTGGAACCGGCTGTTCGTGATCGAAACCTGCGAAATCCAATCCGGTCTGACCGGCCATCTCAGGCAGAGTCATTGCAATATGCCAGGCGATCCGTCCCAGCGTGCGGTGACCTCCGGATACCGACTGATTTAGCGACTCGTCGGTCAAGGCTTCAAACAGTTTCAGTGTGTTCTTGGACACAGATTTCCATTCAGCCTCAAAAGACTGGACAGTTGTATACATTTTGTTCTCCTTGAGAGTTTTTCTTCTCTATATCTTTTGCAGAGTAGTCGGCAAAGGCGGTCCGACCTTACGTTTTTTCTCAAAACCCGATCTATTCGCCGGTGGAACCTGTGAGTATCGATTCGATGGCCTCCAGAACATCATACGGCACCTCGATATCCGAGGCGATCACATTTTCCTCGACCTGCGTCACATTCGTGGCGCCGGTAATTGCACAACTGATTTCGGGCAGGCGCAGTGTCCAGGCCAGAGCCAACTGTGAGGTGGTGATGTTCATATCGCGGGCAATGGCTCCGATCTGCTTTACCTTGGCCAAGTTGCTTTCGGTCATAATACCCTTAAGCCAGTCGGTGCGAGCCCCTCGGCTGTCCTCGGGCGCGCCCTGGTCGTACTTGCCGGTCAGCAGACCCTGAGCCAGCGGCGACCAGACCACGAGACCGATTCCATAGCGTGTGCAGGTCGGTAGAATCTCGGTTTCGATATGACGGTCCAGCATGTTGTAACAGGGCTGCTCAACAACCGGCAAGTATCCGCTGAACGCTTTGGCCTCATTCACCGCTTGTTCGATTTGCGATGCCTCCCAGACCGATGTACCCCAATACAGAATCTTACCCTCGCGAACCAGATCGTCCATAGCGCGAACTGTTTCTTCCACTTCCGTCTCAGGATCAAAACGGTGGCAGAAGTACATATCGAGGTAGTCGGTGCCTATCCGTTTCAGCGACTTCTCCACCGATTCCATGATATGTTTGCGACTCAGACCACGGTCATTGACATTGTCCGACATCGGCCAGAACAACTTGCTGGAAATCACCAGGTCGGATCGGGTCATCGGCTCGATAGCTCGTCCGATCACTTCCTCGGCCTTGCCCTTGGAATAAATGTCTGAGATGTCGATAAAATTCACGCCCAGTTCAATCGCTCGTCTGACAATCTCAACACCCAACTCCGAATCCACACTGCCCCCATAGGTCAGCCAGCCGCCCAGTGAGATTTCAGAGATTCTCAGTCCGCTTTTACCGACACGACGGTATTTCATATTGTCCTTTCTTGTGAACTTGTTACAGGTGGTAAACTTAATGCCGGCAGCCCCCTCTGGCAAGATGCATTTGCACTAACTCTTAACCTCCACTTGTGTTAGCAGAACAAATCTGTATATTGTCCGATCTGTGGGATCGGCAACGGCCGATTGAGAGAGAGTCGAAACATGGAAGTGATTTCTGCCATTGTGAATCAGGAAAAACCGGCCAACTCAAATGACCAGTCGGTTGATCAGCCCGTCATCGCCCGCCAACGCGAGAATGCGCGGATGTTCGACCGTATTGCCCACCGGTATGATTTTCTGAACCGTCTGCTTTCATTAAGGCGTGATGTAGTCTGGCGGCGTCGCCTGGTCGACCATTTGCCCGCCGGTTCTCAATTACACCTGTTGGACGTCGCCACCGGCACCGCCGACCTGATACTCTCACTAAAGCAGCATTCTGAGCAGATAGGCTTGGGAATTGGTCTGGACCTGGCCCCACTGATGCTCGAAGTGGGTGGGAAAAAGTTACGCGGGAATCAACGGAAAGAACAGGTGGCTCTGGTCCTTGGCGACGGAGCGGTCATGCCGTTTCCCGCGGACAGTTTCGATGTTGTCACCATCGGCTTCGGGATTCGCAATTTTGCGGATACGATGGCCGGACTGTGCGAATTCCACCGTGTTCTCAGACCCGGCGGGCGGCTTTTGGTGCTTGAGTTCTCTCTGCCTCGCAACCGGCTCTTATACTACAGCTACCTGGCCTATTTTCGCTATTTCCTGCCAATTGTAGGCCGATTGCTTTCAGGTGACGCTGCTGCTTACCGACATCTCAATCGATCGGTGGAGAGCTTTCCGCATGGCCGGGAGTTTTGTGACTTGCTTGAAAAAAACGGCTTCACCAACGTAAGAGCGACCCCACTCACCTTTGGTGTGGCCTCGATTTACCAGGGGGACAAGACGAGCTGATGGCCATCTCAACGACTCATCCCAAAGCGACAGATTACTCACAGGTGTTACCTTTGATGGCTGAACATATCCAGGCTGCGCTGTCGTCGGTCTCGACTGTGGAGACCCTGGCGCCGGAGCTTCAGAGATTGGTCGTGGAACTGCCGCCGATTGACTCACTGGCCTGGCTGCAGGTGCAGGCGGCGACAGATCGGATGTATTGGTCCGACCGCGAGGGCGTTTTTGAGACTGCCGGTATTGGAGTGGCCGATCTGATCGAGCCTTCACACCATGATAGTGATAACACCCCCTGGCCAAGCCGATCCAATCATGATCCTGCCGAAGGCGGGTCTATGAGATACTTCGGTGGTCATCGCTTTTGCAATCGGTCGGGTAATGCAGATCAACTATGGAGCGACTTCGCAACATGTCGATTCGTTCTGCCACGATTCGAGCTCTACCGGGCCGACGAGCGCTGTTGGTTCGTTTGCAACCTCAGGTTGCAGGCCGATCATGAGCATTGTGCTGAAATATTAAACGCCCTTTCAGTTGTTGTTTTCCCCGATGCACAACAACCGTCGGACTTGTCGCCGATGATCGACCGAACCGACTTGCCCGATCGGGCCGGGTGGGAGAGTACTGTTCACCACGTTTTGCGGGCGGTGAAAGATGGGTCGTTGTCAAAAGTTGTGCTGGCCCGACGGTCGGACCTGCTGTTTGAACGGACGGTTGATCCCGTCAGATTACTACGTCGGCTCAAAGACCGCTCGGTTGACTGTTTTCACTTCCTTTTCCAGTTTGATTCCCCCGCTGCTTTTGTCGGCGCCTCGCCGGAGCGACTGTTCCGCCGGTCGGGTCGTCGCATAGAATCGGAGGCGGTGGCCGGCACTCGACCCCGCGGCGCCACCGCCGACGAAGATCTCCAAATGGAGCAGGAACTGATCAACAGTCGGAAAGATATAATCGAGCACCGCTTCGTGGTTGAAGACATCAGCCGCGTAATGACGCACCTATGTTCCGAGTGGCAGACTCTCGACCACGACGATACCGATTCGTTGATGAAACTGGCTCGTGTGCAGCACTTGATCACGCGCCTTGAGGGTCAGTTGGACAATGGTCGCTCCGATATGGATATCGCCTCAATGCTACACCCCACTTCGGCGGTGGGGGGTGTGCCGACAGAGAATGCGCTTCGGATGATAGACGAGTTGGAACCGTTCGACCGAGGTTGGTATGCTGCACCGGTAGGTTGGTTGAGCCGAGACTCAGCCGAGTTTGCGGTGGCGATCCGGTCAGGATTGGTCGCCGGTCGCGCCGTGCATTTGTACTCCGGCGCCGGTATCGTGGATGGCTCGTCGGCTGAGGACGAATGGCGCGAGATAGATTCAAAGCTGGCTAATTTCCTTGCGGCTCTGGGTTAATCATGAAAGACAGTATCGGGCTGTACAATCAATACTTCTGCCGTCTGATGATAGAGGAACTCGTCCGCAGTGGGGTCGACTATTTCTGCCTGTCACCCGGCGCGAGGTCCACGCCGCTCACGGTGGCCGTGGCTGAAAACCCGACGGTAAGTAAACAACTCTTCCACGACGAACGGGCCGCCGCTTTTCATGCCCTCGGCTATGCCCGCGCCGGCGGCAAGCCGGCGGCGCTGATCTGTACATCGGGAACGGCCGCCGCCAACTACCTGCCGGCCGTCGTCGAGGCGTCGATGGACATGGTGCCGATGCTCTTGCTCACGGCTGATCGACCACCGGAATTGCGCGACTGCGGCGCCAACCAGGCCATCAAGCAGATAGGTATCTTCGGTGACTATACTCGCTGGCAGTTTGATATGCCATGTCCTGATGAAAGCATCCCACCGGAGTTCGTTCTGACCACTATAGATCAGGCTGTGCATAGGGCCACCGACAGCCCGTGCGGACCGGTGCATCTCAACTGCATGTTCCGTGAACCGTTCCTGCCGCTTGAGTCCGCCGATGAAAGTATCAGTGACAACTCAGCGATAACCGGCTGGCGAGCACAGCAGCAACCAATCACTCGTTACGAACAGCGGCGCTCAGCCCTCTCAGGCGACCAGGCAGCCGAGGTGAGTGACATTATCAAGACTGCCGCATCGGGACTTCTGATTGCTGGCCGTCTGAACGATCGGTCCGAACGTCTGGCTGTTGCCGCCCTTGCCCAAAAACTTGGTTGGCCGCTGTTGCCGGACATTTCATCAGGATTGAGACTGGGCGCCGATTGCGAAACGGTTATACCGTACTACGATCTGCTGCTGCAATCAACCGACCTGTGGAAAATCGCGCGCCCATCGGTCGTGGTTCACCTGGGTGGTCGAGTGGTGTCAAAAAGGTTGAGCGCTTTCCTTAAAGAGGCTCAGTTCGATGAGTTTCTGCATGTAGCGGATCATCCACACCGGCAAGACTGGCAGCATCAAGTCACGCGAAGATACCAATGCACTCCGGACTCCTTCTGTGAAGCACTGACGCCTCTGGTGACCTGTTCAAGCGAAAGCGGATTCCAGAAACATTTACGGAGTGTCTCAAAACGAGTGGGAAAACTCGTAGAGCGCATCATCGATGAAGACGACGCTCCGGCCGAACCCGGCCTGGCCCGGCTGATATCGCAACATTTACCTCCGAACTCAGGTCTCTTTCTGGCCAACAGTCTGTCAATTCGGCTGATGGACAGTTTCGCCGACTTCGCACAATACAGCATCTCCGACGCTCCCTTGCCGGGCTGCAACCGTGGCGCCAGCGGGATCGACGGCACTATCGCTTCAGCCACCGGCTATGCAGCCGGGTTGGACCGACCGGCGACCCTATTGATCGGCGATTTGGCCTTTCTGCACGACCTCAACTCTCTGGCCATAGTCGGCAAACTGAAACATCCGTTGACCATCGTGCTGATCAACAACGATGGCGGAGGTATCTTCTCAATGTTGCCGATCGCCCACAAGAGAGAAGTTTTCGAACCGTATTTTGCTGCGCCGCACGGCCTCAATTTCGCCGCCAGTGCCGAGCAGTTCGGCTTGAGTTATCGCGCACCGGCCAAGTCTGAAGAGTTTGTACAGTGCTACCGCGATGCCATTAACTCTACGCCGAGTACGCTGATCGAAGTAAAGACAGACCGCAACAAGACTCGTGAACTCTACACCCGAATCCTTGAGGCGACAGGCAAAACTGTCGCGGAGCTATAAATGACAGAACCAAACATCATCAGACTCCACTACCAGCGACGAGGAGACCCCCGGCATCAGGCAGTGTTGCTGCTGCACGGTTTCATGGGGTCGGCCGACGACTGGGATGAGGAGATTACCGACCCGTTGGTTGAATCCGGCCTGCAAGTTCTGGCTGTCGATCTGCCGGGACACGGGCGGACAGTCGTCCAGGGTGACAAAGAAAACTATCGTATGGAATGCGTCGCCACCGCCATCGTGAACCTGCTCCAGGAGCTTGGCATCGAATCGCCGCATCTGCTCGGATACTCGATGGGGGGACGGCTCGCGTTGTATATGGCTGTGCGTCACTCCCAACACTTTCGACGAATCGTACTGGAGTCAGCCTCACCCGGTCTTGAGGCGAAGACTGTCTGGTATGCACGCGTTCTGGCCGATGCCGAACTGGCCCGGCGTATGCATACGCAGCCGATGGAGCCGTTTCTTCGTGAGTGGTACGCACAGCCCCTGTTCGCTTCCATGGCCACTCGACCCGAACGGCTGGAACGGTTGATTGCCAGACGAATGGAAAACGATCTTCAGGGTCTCCAAATGTCATTGCAGGGCATGGGTACGGGTGCTCAGGTGTCGCTGTGGAGCGAGCTGCCCAGTGTGAATCTTCCGATACTCTTGATCGCTGGTGGAAATGACAGTAAATTCTGTGTCATCGGTCGTCAGATCGAAACACGCTGTCCGTTTTCATCCCTGGAAATCGTGCCGGGTTGCGGACACAATGTGCACTTTGAGCGACCGCGCGAGTATGCTAAATTGGTGCGAGAGTTTTTGCACGATTGAACATGGAGTGTAACATGAGTGAGATACAATGGACCGAAGCCACATCGTTTGAAGACATCAAGTACCACAAGACCGAAAGTATTGCCAGGATAACCATTAACCGTCCGCAAAAACGAAACGCCTTCAGGCCGCAAACAGTTTTCGAGATGGGGCGAGCCCTGGCCGATGCCCGCGACGACCAGGAGATCGGTGTGATCATTCTCACCGGCGAGGGAGAAAAAGCGTTTTGCTCAGGCGGTGACCAAACGCTGCGTGGCGACGCCGGGTATGTCGACGATACCGGCGTCCATCGGCTAAACGTGCTGGACTTTCAACGCCAGATTCGCACCTGTCCCAAACCGGTGATCGCGATGGTGGCCGGGTATTGTATCGGCGGTGGGCATGTGCTGCATCTGATGTGTGACTTGACCATCGCAGCCGACAACGCTGTTTTTGGGCAGACCGGCCCCAGGGTGGGATCGTTCGACGGCGGTTACGGGGCCAGCTATATGGCCCGTATCATCGGACAGAAAAAAGCGCGCGAGATATGGTTTTTGTGTCGTCAGTATGATGCCCGGCAGGCGCTGGATATGGGCATGGTCAATTGCGTGGTGCCCCTCGACCAACTCGAAGCGGAGACGGTCCGGTGGTGTCGTGAGATTCTGGCCAACTCGCCCATGGCCATTCGCTGCCTGAAAGCCGCCCTGAATGCCGACTGTGATGGCCAGGCAGGTTTGCAGGAGTTGGCTGGAAATGCCACTATGCTGTTTTATATGACTGAGGAAGGACAGGAGGGTCGCGATGCTTATGTGCAAAAACGCAAACCCGACTTTTCAAGGTTCCCTCGGCAGCCGTAGTGGTCGGACCCTCGCCCTTCGACTACGCACAGGGTAACTCTGATGTTGCGCTGGGTCCTTCTCGCCGCAGGCAAGTGAGACCCTGCGCTTCTACGACCAGCAGGGTCACACCTTACCCTCCGGTTAAGCCAGGACCCTATGGAACGCCAGATCGAGTATTTCTCAAAGTCCCCTATCGAGAGGGGATTTAGGGTGTGTTTGGCTGATGGAAGAACACACCCCGGCCTTTGACCACCCCTGTCAAGAGGGGATGTTATTCCGACTGAATGCGAATAAAATGACAGACTCACAAATCACACTCTGGTTCTCGGCGGCGCGACCCAAAACTCTTCCGGCGGCCGTCGCACCCGTAATCATCGGAACTTCGATGGCTTATGCCGATGGCGTCATGGTCATTCTGCCGGCTCTGGCCGCCTTGTTCGGGGCAGTCATGATCCAGATCGGGACCAATCTGGCCAACGACTATTATGATTTCATAAAGGGGGCCGACCGCGCCGATAGGATTGGTCCCACGCGCCTCACACAGGCCGGGCTGATCTCCCCAAGGAGCATGAAACGGGCCGCCTTTGTCGTCTTCGGTATTGCTATGCTGGCCGGATGCTATCTTGTCTGGCGGGGGGGATGGCCGATTGTGGCTGTTGGACTAACCTCGATCCTGTTCGGAGTTCTATACACCGGTGGTCCCTTCCCGCTGGGCTACCACGGACTCGGCGAGTTGTTCGTACTGGTCTTTTTCGGCCCGGTGGCCGTTGCCGGGGCATACTATGTTCAAGCCCTCAACATAAACTTCGCCCCGATCATGGCCGGACTTGCGCCCGGTCTGATATCGGTGGCCATACTCGTGGTCAACAACCTGCGCGACATTGACAACGACCGAGCGGCCGGCAAACGAACACTGGCCGTCAGGCTCGGACGAACCTTTGCCCGCTGGGAGTACACTTTGTCTGTGCTCTTTGCATGTCTTCTACCCCCGGTGCTGGTAGTCTGGTTCGATGGGCGCTGGTTTTCGATGTTGGCTTGTCTCACCCTGGCCGGATGCGTTCCAGCGATCAAAACAGTATGGACAACGGTAGATGGCCATCGGTTGAACAACATCCTGGCCGCCACCGGGCGGCTGTTGTTGCTCTACACTATTCTGTTTTCAATTGGCTGGGTGTTGTGAAGATAGCCCAATTCCACCTGCATGAGTATGCGCTGCCGTTAAAGCGCCCCCTGGTTATCGGTCGGGAAACACACCACCGGCGGCACGGCTGTGTCATTGAGCTCAAGGATGAAACGGGCACGGTGTGCTTTGGCGAAGTGGCGCCCCTGGGTGGTTACAGCGATGAATCCCAGACCGACGTTGAAACTGAACTGCGGCTCTTGCGAAGCTCTCTGGTCGGCAGTGAGATACCTGAGCATCTTGAAGAACTCTCAGGCGGTTTCGATAGCTGGTTGGGCCGCTACCAATTGGCACCCTCGGTGCGCTTCGGATTCGAGAGCGCCGTGTTGATCATGGCGGCAAAGCTGCGCCGGGTTTCACTGGCTCGGCTACTCTCTGATAAGCCCCTCAAGAGAGTGTCGGTCAACGCACTCTTGACCGGGGACCATGGCGAGGTTTTGGCACAGGTGCGAAGAGGGCTTGAGTTGGGATACTCTGCTTTCAAACTCAAGGTTGGTGGGAGACCGGTTGATGACGATATCCGGTTGACCAGAGAGGTCCGCGACCTGATCGGTCCGGATGCTGCCTTGCGTCTCGATGCCAACCGTCGGTGGACCCGGCACGAATTTAATCAGTTTGCACACGAAGTGCGGGGGATAGGTATCGATTATATAGAAGAACCGATCTCAGATATCTCGTTGCTGCACCGCTTGACCGACATTGAGGATACGGAAGCACCCCTGGCCCTGGACGAGAGTTTGCGAATGATCTCGCCGGATGAGTTGCACCAGTGGCCGGGCGTCAAAGCAATCGTACTGAAACCTACACAACTCGGTCTCGAACGGGCGGTCCGTTCTGCCCGGGCGGCTACACGATTGGGTATAACCTCGGTCTTCAGTTCCTCGTATGAGTCAAGTCTCGGACTCACGATAATTGCACACATCGCGGCGGCCTACAGCGCGACCGACACACCGACCGGTCTGGACACGGTTGGTGTTTTTCAAGAGGACTTGCTGACACCATCATTGACGATAAAAGGCGGTCAGGTGGTTATAGACGAACTGCCGGACGTGGTCCAGTCGATCAATCGCGACCGATTCAAGGAAATCACGGATGCCTGAGATCGAATGTCCATTGTGTCGAGCAGCCGTGCGCCGGCCGGATCAACCGGCTCTCATAAGCCGCGATACGGTCCTCACCTACGGCGAGTTCAGCCGACAAGTGACGGCCACAGCAACGGCGTTACAAGCCGATGGGGTTAGCCAGGGCGATCTGGTCTGCCTGTTGGCCGACAACTGCTTGTCATACCCATTGCTGCTGCATGCTTTGTGGCGGCTCGGGGCGGTGGCTTGTCCAATCAGTACGCGATGGCCGGAAACGTCCGTGGCACAATTGCTCAGTAGGATCGGCTGCCGCCTTTTGGTAACGACAAGTGATCGTATGAGCGATGGATACCCGACGTCGGTACGGCAATTGGAGATTGATCATCATACCCTCCCGGGTTCGTCTGTCGGGGATGTCGAACAAAGGCCGAACATGGTCGATCCAGATCGTGCGGCCACGGTCATCTTCACATCAGGAACTACTACCGCGCCGAAAGCTGTACTGCACAGCTTCGGCAATCACTACTATAGTGCCATCGGCTCGAACGAGAACATCCCCGTGTCGCCTCCCGACCGCTGGTTGCTCTCTTTGCCACTGTATCACGTCGGTGGACTGGCCATCATGTTTCGCATGTTGCTTGGCGGTGGGACGGTTGTTGTCGGCTCCGGCGATGATCAAATTGGCGAATCTGTAGAGCGGTATCAGATCACACACCTGTCGCTGGTGCCCACGCAACTGATCCGGTTACTTCAAGAGGGACTTTCACCGTCGGCTACAAAACGATTGAAAGCTGTATTGATCGGGGGCGGTCCGGTACGACCTGAGTTGATGGTCGCGGCTGGTGACCGCGGTTGGCCTGTCTTTTCAACTTACGGCCTCACCGAGATGGCTTCGCAGGTCACCACCAGCGCACCCAATGACACTCAGGCTCGGTCGAGCACATCCGGCAGGCTGTTGTCCGGTCGCGAACTGATCATCTCACCGGCCGGCGAGATTCTGGTGAGAGGCAAGACCCTTTTCGCGGGCTATTTCAATTCAAAAAGAGTGGAGAAAGCAACTGATGACGAAGGTTGGTTTCACACCGGCGACACCGGCGCCCTCGACTGCGATGGTAATCTGACGGTGTCTGGCCGCCTCGATAACATGTTTGTCTCGGGCGGAGAGAATATCCACCCTGAGGAAATCGAAACCAGACTCTCCGGTTTGCAGGGAGTGCTCCAGGCATTGGTGGTGCCGCTGGCCGACAAGGAATTCGGTCTTCGACCCACAGCCATTCTGAAACTTAGTTCGGATACTTCATTGCCTGTTGCAGACATTACCGCTCACCTGGAGAAACACCTACCTCGGTTCAAGATACCGGTTCGCTTGTTGCAATGGCCTCAGTCCGACGGCGGGGGGGAGATGAAACCGGACCGGCGCAGGTTCCGAAAGTTGGTCCAAGAGAACGCTGTGGCGGATATTACTTGATCGATTCCAACCCGGCTCGGATCGGCGCCGGCAGGTCGATTTTTCTACCCGTGTTTCTCTCGATAGCCACATGCACCGTTCGTACCGTGGCCCCGATCTCGCCATGCGAATTCTTGATGTCAGTTGTCAGTTCAAAGGAGACGCGCTTTAGCTTCGTGGCCCGAACCGAAATCGAAATGTTGTCCCCCAAATGAAACGGTTGCAGGTAATCGGCCTCGGCGTGGGCAATCAGAACCAGGTAGTCGGAGCCTCCTATTATCTGCTCCATACCGCAGCCGATCGACTGAAGAAACTCTTCATAGGCGGTGTGAGCGATCCGAAAGTGGCTTACAAAGAAGACAACGCCGGCGGCATCGGTGTCATGCAGTTTTATGCTGGACTTAATTTCGAAGGCCACGAAATCCCTTTCGAAAAATCAGGTGATCGAACGCAACATGTTGTCTATATTAAGCGTCAATGGTAGGAGTGTAAACAGCAAAATTACAATGAACTGATTTCAGGAGTGAAGATGAAACTTTCGCAAACGCTCTGTCGCGCGCTGCTCATAATCTGGGCCGTGCTGCTGATGGCCTCGTTGGCATACACTGCCGACGATTCCGGTATTCCACAACGGTCGGATATCGACGACAAGTACAAGTGGCGTGTCGAGGACATTTACGAAACACCCGATCTCTGGGAGGCGGACTTCCAGACGTTGAAATCTACTATGACTGGTCTGCAACAGTATCAGGGCCATCTGGGTGACTCTCCCAAGATGCTGTATGATTGTCTGACTATGTCGGATGAACTGGGTATTATCGAGGGCAACCTGTATGTCTACGCCTACCTCAAACTCGACGAAGACAACCGTTCGAGTGTGTACCAGGAACTGGCAGGGCGAATTCAGGCCTTGTCGTCCCAATTGAGCGAGGCTACATCGTTTATCGAGCCGGAACTGCTCACCCTGGACGAGGCCAAAGTCGAGGCGTTCATGAAGCAGGAGCCCAAACTGGAACTGTACCGGTTCTACCTCGAAGACCAACTGAGGCGCAAGGCGCATATTCTGTCACAGGAGGAAGAGGCTATCATCGCGGCCCTGGGACCGGTGGCGCGGGCACCTTCGGCTATCTTTCAAATGATCGACGCGGCCGATTTGAAGCTGGGTACGGTGGTCGATGGTGAGGGTGATACCATCAGTCTTACCTGGGGGCGGTACGCGCGCATCATGGAAGGACCCGACCGCGAACTCAGGAGCCGGGCCAACGACACCGTGCAGGCGTCGTACCTCAGATACATCAACACCCTGGGGACGACCTTTGGCGCATCGTTGGACAAAGACTGGGCTTTGGCCAAGATCCGCGGGTATGAAACCTGTCTCAATGCCAGCCTTGATGATAACAATATACCAACCTCTGTCTTTCACAATCTGGTCAAGACGGTTAACGACAATATCGAAGTCCTCCACAAGTGGACGCGGCTGCGCAAGAAGATACTCGGCTTCGACACATTGTACACCTACGATCTGTCGGTTCCGTTGGGCTTCACTTTCGACAAAGAATACACATACGAAGAGTGTGTCGAAATCTGTCGGTTGGGTCTTGCTCCCATGGGTGAGCAATATGTCAAAGACCTGACCAAAGGTTTCGAATCCGGCTGGATCGACGCCTACGAAACGGAAGGTAAGGGAACCGGCGGCTATTGCTGGGGAACCTACAAATCGCATCCATACATACTCATGAACTTCAGCGGTCGGCTGGACGATCTGTTTACTTTGGCCCACGAGATGGGGCACGCCTTGAATGCCTTCTACGCCAACAAAACCGAGCCGTACATCTATCACGGCCAGACCCTTTTCACGGCGGAAGTTGCGTCTACCTGCAACGAGGCGCTCGTTATCAAGTATCTCTTGGCTAATGCCGAAAGCAAACAGGAAAAACTGGCTATCCTCAATCATTATATCAAACTGATTCAAGGGACCTTTTTTACTCAGGTTATGTTTGCCGAGTTTGAACTGGCCGTGCATGACCGGGTTGAATCCGGTGAGGCGGTTTCGGTCGACTACTTCCGCAAGACCTATCGAGACATCTATCAGAAGTACAACGGCCCGGAACTGGTCATCGGGGAGAACAACGATATGAGCGGGATGAAGATTCCGCATTTCTATCGTCAATACTATGTCTATCAATATGCCACCGGGATTGCTGCCGGTGAGGCCTTGTCGCAGGCAATTCTCGAAAAGGGCAAACCGGCCGTCGATGCCTACATGAAATTCCTGTCCACTGGATCGTCCAAGTACCCGGTTGACATCCTCAAAGATGCCGGTGTGGACATCACCAATCCGGAACCGGTTGAGCGCACGATCAAACTGTTCGGTGAACTGGTTGATCAGATGGAAGCTTTGCTGAACGAAAGCTAACACGGTCAAGCCGTGAATGTCATGGTCGAGCCGTGACTGTCACGGTCGATCCGCCTTTGCCGCAGCCTGGGTGCCCCACAGCTTGCTGTGGGATTCTGTGACAGACTGGGTGCCCCACAGCTTGCTGTGGGAAAAGAAGGTAGGGCGGGTCCGTCTTCGAACCCGCCAAAGTTCATACGCAGAGAATCCCGCTCCGCGGGATGTCAGGACCACAAGGGGTCCTGACCTACGGCTTACAACATCACACGCAGGCCGATCAAGCCACCGACGTCATATTCGAGTTGGGGTGCCCCACAGCTTGCTGTGGGATTCTGTGACAGCCTGGGTGCCCCACAGCTTGCTGTGGGATTCTGTGGTGCTTGCAGTTTCACGCCCTTCGCGCACATAAGCCGGAAATCCCCGTAGGGTGGGTCCGTCTTCGCCTGCGCGCCGCGGCGGGAGAATCAAGGCCACCCCCAAAACGAGTTTGAGGGTGCCACCCAGAACCGTGGGAAGCGCGAAACAGTGGCTTGCCACTTGTGCTGGTCGAGTCTTCAGACTCGGGCTGCAACCAGCATCTATGTACGCTCCCCAAGGTTTTCGCAAGAAATCCTTGATTTTCCTTCACAAATGATAAGATTGGTGGCTGTTGCTCCAAGGTGAGCAGTGATGGAACTTAACATGATGATCAGGAGAGATGAACGATGATGATTTCACAGAAAGTTGCCGACCGACTCAATCTGCAGATCAAGTATGAATACTATTCTTTCTGGCTGTATCAGCAGATGGTTTTTGAGTTAGAGACGATGGGGCTGAAGGTCTTTGCGCAATGGTTCACCGAGCAGGCGGCTGAAGAGCAGGCGCACGCGCTCAAAATGGCCAAGTACCTACTGGATCAGGACGCCAAAGTCAAACTACTGGCGCTTGAAGAACCACAGCATGAATGGAACTCGGTCGAGGAGATCGTCGAAGCGGCCCGGGATCACGAGATACAGGTGACCGGTAATATCAACGAATGTGTTGATCTGGCTATCGAGGAAAAGGACCATGCCACGCGCAACTTCCTCAACTGGTTCGTTGACGAGCAGGTGGAAGAAGTAGCCACAGCCAACGAACTGCTCGATTTGGTGCGGATGGCCAAGACTCCGGATCAGATTCTGCTCTTGGAAAACCGCATTATGGAACTCCGCGCCCCGGAGGGCGGCGAGTAACGCACCGGTTATATTCGGGTGGCCGTCTCACCGTTGTCATTCTGGCGAAGGCCAGAATCCAGTCTTCAGTAGCGTGGGTCCGTCTTCGCCTGCGCGCCGCGGCGTGGACCCGCCAATAAAACCGCATGCCGAACCCCCTGTGGTCTCGACTCCGCTCAGGGTAAGGTTGTGGGGTGAGCTAAGCATGAGGTTAGCAACGCGCGTAGCGCGAAAGGGTGGCTTGCCACTAATTCAACGCGCCGGAAACGTACAAAACAACCAGCACCAGGATGACTATGCCCAAACCGAGCGTAGCGTACATCCACACCGGCGTTTCTTTCTGCGGCGGCGCAGCCACAGTCTTGACTTCCTTGCGTTGCACTTTGTCGCGTTTGCGCTTTTCGGCTTCGGACCAGTCAAACATGAACTCCTCGGCGCCCTTGTAGCGATGAACCACGCGAATAGCCAGGAGCTTGATTAGAATATTGCAAATGTCGACCGGCAGTTCACCTCGCATGTCGTCGAGCCTTAGATTGCTGGCCGAATCATAGCTCGGATTGCGACCGGTCAGCATCTGATGCAGGATGACACCCATACCGTAAATGTCCCCCTGACGCGAGGGCTTGCGCTCGGGCGGCGAGTACCAGTTTTTCTTGTTGGGTCCGTCGTAATGGATAGGCAAACCGAAGTCGGTCAGTTTGACAACTTCGCTGCTGTCGAACAGAACATTGGATGGTCGCAGATTGCCGTGGACGATATTGTTCTTGTGGATGAAATCCAGCCCGGCGGCCAGTTGCATGATGACCCCGAACGCTTTTTCCCATTCCCATCTTCGCACTAGCCGGTCGGCCAGCGAACCGCCGGGGGCGTATTCGGATATGACAACGGTCGACTTCTTATCGCCGCCGGCGCCGAAAATGTTGATCACGTTCTTATGTTTGACCGATTTCAACAGGTTGGCTTCTTTGCGCCCGGCTTCACCCTTGTTGTGCTTCTTGATTACATAGAGCCGCTTGTTGAGTTTGTTCTCGACTAAGATAGTGGAGCCAAACTTGGTCTCTTTAATGGTGTCGAGGTAGCGACACTTGCCCATGAATGAATCGGAATCATCAAAGCTCAGATCATCGGGGCTGCTAACTGCCTCGGTGCCGCCGATCACTTCGAGGATAGCATCCTTCAACAGCACGGCCGATTGATACCTGTCTTTGGGCTCCTGGGAGAGACATTTCAGGATTATGTCGTCCAGGCGGGGATCGAGATTGTGATCGATCTCGCTGGGCATTTTGAAACGACCCATCGGTTTCTTGCCGATCAGCACTTCGTAGAGCATCACGCCTACGGCGTAGATGTCGGTAGTGTGATCGACATTGGTTGAGCTGACTTTCTGCTCCGGTGACATGTAGGCGAAAGTGCCCATGACAACATCGGTCGAAGTCGCCTCGCTCTCGGGTGTGCCGACCATCTGGGCGATACCGAAATCGGCCACCAGGGCGTTACCCTGGCGATCTATCAGCACGTTGGCCGGTTTGATGTCGCGATGAATGACGCCGTTCTTGTGGGCATAGTCGAGGGCCTTACAGACCGACACCAACATGTCGAGTTTCGTTTTCAGGCCTATCTTGTCGGCGTCGATAATCTCACGCAGGTTGGTGCCGTCGACGTACTCCATGACAAAAAAGTAGCGCCCCCCGGCTGAGCCGCGATCAATCACATGAACGATGTTGGGATGATTGAGCTTGCCGATGACCATCGACTCACGCTCGAATCGTCTGACAATCTCCGGGTCGGTGGTCAGGTTGGGGAACAGGATTTTGACGGCAACGTCACGGTCCAGCGACTCCTGGCGGGCACGGAAAATCTCCGCGATACCTCCCTGGCCGATCTTGCCGGTGACAAGATAGTCACCAATTCGGACTTCCTTTTTGTCCTTTACTTCCGTGGTCATATTCCCCAAGCCAAAAAAATCAGGGACCACCCTTTATGGGCGGTCCCTGTAGTAATCGGCAGAATGCCCTCAGAGCATTATTTTATGAGAATCATTTTCTTGGTCAGACTCTTATCCTTTGTGGAAAGGCGGTAGAAATAAATGCCTGAGGGGGATGAGGCGGCATCGAACTCAACCTGGTGGACACCGGCAGGCATACGCTGATCCAGCAGCACCGCCGTTTTCTGGCCGAGGACGTTGAACACCTCAAGAGTTGCCAGGCCGGCGGTGGGCAGGGCAAACTCAATCACTGTAGTCGGGTTGAACGGATTGGGGTAGTTCTGAGCCATCTCGAATCGGTTGGGGAGCAGTTGGCCGTCGGATTCATCATCAACCCCAGTGGGCATTTGGACTGTGATCTGACCCGGAATAAAGGCGGCCGGTAGTTTGAGTTCCTCCCCCAGGGCGTCGGAAAAACCGATCCCGGACCAGACGATCGGACTATTGCCGTGGTAGATTGAGTCGATGGCGATAGTCCCAACAGGCGCCAGCCCGGATAGGGTGAAATGCATGGTGGCCAGGATTCCCTCCGAGTCAGGCATTGTCGTCACCGGAAAAACATTGTAATTGGGATAGAAGCTGATTGCCACGCTGTCGGAAGCGTTATCGATCAGACTTATGGCGCTCATACCGCCCGGTTTCAGCGAAGTAGTATAGGAAACCGAGTCCAGAGTCAGGTGCGGGCTGTTGTACTTCAGCGGCAGTTGCATCCCGGCAATAGCCAGATCATTGCCGACTATTCGAACATTGACTTCGAAACTCTGGCCCGGTTCAGCCTGGACCATGTCGACCGAGACGGAACCCGCAAAACTGGTGAATTGCGCGCCGGCCAGGGTGGGGAGTAGCAGCACGGTCGCTGTGAGAATCATTAGCACATGTCGTTTCATCGACTATCCTTTCGGTTGCTCATTATCTACTTGCGTTCTCAGGCGGTTGTGACTCATTTCCACGAAGCCGCCGGAAACAGTTAGTGCAAACCTCATGCCTTGAGGCCGAAAAGCCATGACCGGTTTCTAAGCTGTTCAATAGTTGCACAGGCGGATCGTGACGCTGGTGGGCGGCAGTGGGTTACTCATCGGCTGGATGTGAACAGAGGTGGAGGTTCGAGTTGTTTGGTTATACTTGTGGCGGGGCAACATGCGCAGTCGACTGCCTTACCGCAACCGGATGCAGACTGTTCGAGCCACTAGACTCTGTCGTGAGGCTGTAGGGCGGGTCTGTCATCGCCTGTGCGCCGTGGCGTGAACCCGCCATCTGTGTCCGAGCCGTGGTGTCGCGGCGACCCCGCCCGACACCTGTTTACCGTCATTGCGAGGACGCCGCAGGCGGGTTTCGACAATGCGCGAAGCGTAAAGAACCCATTTATGGGTGTCAGCCCGAGCGGAGTCGAGGGGCGGGTTTTGTGGGCGGCAGACGCCCTCGTCTGCCCCAGGTGGCCGGTCAGGTCTCTCTTTTCTTGGAGACCTGACAATGTCACCCCGAGCGGAGTCGAGGGGCGGGTATGAAGTGGGTTCGTTTTGGCCCTTTTCAAGTTTGCAAAATAGTATCTGTGGTGATTTTGAGACCAGCGTGAATTGGGGTGGTTTTGCAGGTGATTAGCGGCTATTTGTTTTTCGCTTGTAGGCATAACATGGTCCTTTACCAACGGACCTGCTGCCAGTATTAAAGTGGATGTTGTGGGGAAAGTGTGAGGGTACGGAGACTCAGTAGATTGGGTGGCCCGTGGGCTTGCCCCGGGATAAGGCTACCCGACGCATTCCCGTGCAAGCTCTTTGAGAAAGGGGAAATTCGACGCGAGGCCGCAAAGCGGGAGGCTATTCTAGCGGAAGCGAATCTACCCAGGCCCAATATGTCTTTTCGCCCCTCTGAGGCTTAGACGGTTTTAGACGGTTCAGACCCCTCGCGATAGCCTGCTTGATTAACACGTCACTTTCCTCTTCGTAAGCTCTCTTCAGGTCGTCATAATTGAGCTTCCTGTCCTTATCCAAGTACGAGGGTGATGCCTTCACAAGAATGCCAAATCCAAGGTCTATTGTATCAGTCTGGTGCGACTTGATCACAAGGTCGTCAAAACATAATGGGACAAGTTGATCCGCCTCATCAGTAGTTAGGTGGGGCGACCAGAATTCAATGCATCTTAGTGTACTCAACTGCAATCTCTCGTTCGGCGGAAGTCCGATCACCCAAACGAATGCTGCCTTAGTGATCTCCCTCTTTTGGAGGCGATCCAAGAAACCCATCCCTTGAATGGCCTTGAAAGCTGCTTCTTGGCTCGATGAGTCCACGTCACGTATAAGTTCGATCACCTGGGTGATATATTGTTCTACTAGCTGTAGATTGTTATTGCATTTGGTAGCGTTTAGAACCTCATAGCATCCGGAGCGCATCGTAATATCGCTTTGTCCTGCCAGTTCGAGAACGGCTCGCAAGAATCTATCCTTTTGGGGTATGCGATAGCCCCTCTTCCTCACAAATTCTAAAGCTAATTTCGTATCATAGGTGAGCCACTCTACTAACCAATCCGATCTGCGGCCTGTTGACAAATGTGAATAGAAATATGCGAATATGAGTGGATCCGACATCGCGCGATCCTTGAGTGTTGCCGCATTTCGTGACACAGTAACAAAACCTTCTCTGTCGTCCACTAAATCAATAACATATTTCAAACCGCCCAGATTAGCTTCTGCATAAAACTCATTTAAGTGCTCCTGAAGTCGATCTGCTGTCGATTCAGATGCCCTGTCGAGTAACAATTCCATCAGTGGCACCGCGATGCATTGTTCCGCTCCTGGGATTGCACTAAAGGTATTTATCGCTGCATCTGATAACTCATCAATCTCTGGAACATCATCGTGACTAATTGTCTCATGCGACACTACAAACTCCAGCACACCCCGAATCAATGCCTTCCACCTCGTAGAATGCTCACTTTCCCAGCCTCCCTCCCTCAGAGTATCCATGAGCAAGGTTATTTTCGGTACGGCAAGACTGAGCACGCTTACCGGCAGCAGGTTGTCCAGAAACTTACCCAAAATGTACAGGCGTGATGGGCATAAGGGTTTATCCGAATCTTCGTTCTCCAGCAACAGAATGTCAGTTTCAGATATTGACCTAGTAAAGTCTGAGACGTACTTGGCATCCAGGTATTTTTGCTGTTGTTCCCCGGTCTGAGTGAACTGTCTCGCCACCTCAATGTCGCCAGAAAAATGTGCGGTGAGACTGCTCTTGATGCGCCCCTCGAAACCTACTGTAAGCGTCTCATTATCAGCCATTTCCTCAAGAGCCACCCTCACGAAGGCACCTGATTTCTTCTTCAGGTGGTCATCACCGAGGATGTCCTCAATTCTGTCCATCCACATTTCGCCCAAAGCCGGAGCCAAGTGTGGACATACCTGTAGCAATGTCCTTCTCAAGAGACCTGGTGCAATGATTTCGATTCTCTTCCGCAGGCGCGAGTCCATGGCACTGTAAACTGCAGAACACCGAGTGGAGTCCACCTTAATATTCAAGGCCTCCAGCACGTGCAAAACGGAGTTCAAGAAGTATGCGGCCGTGATTGGATTACGCTTGCTACCGAACTCTGCTTGAACGGCCCTAACGAAGTCCAAATGATTCTCTTTGATCTGTGGAATATCCTCCGCAGCTTTTATTGCGTCGGATATCTTGTTATCCTCACATAGAACATACAATCTATCAAGACCGGGGAAATGCCTTTCCTGATCCGATTGCCTTAGTGCCGTATACGGTCGCAGGTTCGTAATCTTGGCAACAGAAGACACGTCTTTGGCAAGTGACCGCAACGATTCTAGGTCCTCATTGAGTTCCTTGCGGCCAAGATCATCGGGTATATCTTCCAGTGCGCCTATCCCTCGTGATGTGAGTTCAGCCATTAAGTCAGGGTGGCGATGCTGAAGGAGTAAGAAGAGGCAGATTTCCCTCCGATTGCGCTTAGCATATCCCAGTTCAAAATCCCTTTCTTGCCCTTCCCGTTCTTGTATTAGCATGTAATGGGATAACAGAATGTTTACAAACTGTATTACCTGCCTCGGGTTGTCGCGATATGCGTAGGTTATCATCCAAGCGATGCCGGAGTCCGATAGGTCCTTCAGTCCGGTTTCTTCTAAACAGCTCACGGTGAAAGATTCAAGTTCAGTAGGATAGAAGTCGGGAATTCTGACAACAGTATTAAAGAACTTCTTCTGAAACTCATCTGGGCTATAAGTACTCTTTGAGTTGTTTGCTGCTTGTGCAACATAAACCGCTCGGATGTGTTCACGGATTGCGGAATCATCGCAGGGTATAAGAAACACGACGGACTTTTCCTCGACCTCTATATCTTTCGGTTCCAAGAAGGTCTTTATTGTTGACAGGCTCTTGAGAGCTAGCTCGTGCGAGACTCTGTCCAAGTTATCAAATACAATTAGGCATTTGGGCCTGTGAGTCTCCCGAAGGATGCGTACAAACTCGTCTTCGAATTCGTGTGGGTCCGAGAGACGCTCAACTGAAAACGTTGTTGTTTCTGTCCCAAGAAACTGTGTCGCATTCTTGACAAGCCAAAGTAGGAAACCCCCTCCCAACAGAGACCCCAGCGTAAAACCTAGGATTCTCTCGTACACTTGTATGAGATCGAAGTATGATGCTGCGAGCGCAAATACCACAAGTACAGCCACTGCAAAGACAAACGCAGTTCTAGCTTGCTTCACTTTGGTCCAGTTGACTTTGAATTCCCCATCGTTCACGCGTGTCACAGCGTTATTCATGCGATCATCAAGTTCAAACTCAGCATCTAAGTTATCATTTTCCGGCGATTTCATCTGACGAACAAATTCTCTGAGAAAGGATCGTCTCAGTGAGTCTCCTTCGTGCTTCCACACATCGAAGATCACTGTTGGGATTCCTTTCTTGCGCAACGCGGCTGCAGCCAAATAGGCGATGCTGCTCTTACCTGAGCCCCATTTCCCAAAAAGACCTATCGTAAATGGGGTTTCGCATATACTCACAATGCTTGTGAGTGTGTTCGCGATGTCTTTGTGTCCAAATCTGACTCTCTTGAAATCATCTTCTGACTGCAATGGAGTTTCGCGTAAGAACTTTACAATGGTTCTCGTCCCAGAATTCATTATTCCCTCGATAGATACGTAAGGTCCAGCCTTCAAGCAATCGACAGCTTTGTCCGCTATTCAGTATACCGTAATCGCATTCTGTGATCAACCGAAAAGGCCGTATGTCCCACTATTGCAAGCCGCATTTGAAACGCTCATATCACTCCCACAAAAACCCTACCAATCCACTACAGAAAACTTCGGGGCGCTCGTTAGTATGAAACCATGCCACGCAAATCCCGAAGTGCGCCAATCAATACGGTCAACTCTGCCTATCTCGACAAAAACAATACAAGTTCTTTCAACCTCAGAAAAAAAATCAATGAAACGAACCCATCTACGCGGACAGGACATCTCAGAAAGTACTTTTTCCGAGAAACGAACCCATTTCGGAGCGTCGCGCGGCCCGCGTAAAGCGGTGTATGCGAGCGGCTTTGGGGCAGACGAGGGCGTCTGCCGCCCACACCACCGTAGGGCGGCATCCCTGCGATGCCGCCGAAGATGGCAGGATCACAGGGATCCTGCCCTACGGGAGAAGATGGATTCCGGATCAAGTCCGGCATGACAGCCGCGGCGCGCGGAGCGCGTAAAAGCGATTTATCGCTCACTGCCAGTCGGTCTTGATGTTGACGAACATTGTCTGATTGGCGCGCCAGACAAACAGTATCATTTCGGTCGGTTGGCTTTGTTCCAAACTCTCCAGAACCGCCTGCGCTTCATCGACCGAGCCGATCTCGGTGTCGCCTATTCGCTGGACAATATCACCGATCTGCAACCCGCCGATAGCGGCCAGTCCGCCCTGAGCCATCTCAGAGACAAAAACGCCTTTGAAAGTCTCGGCGTCCTGGTTCAGGAAGAAGTAGTCGTCGAAGACCAGATTGCGAACGGTGAACTCCAACGGAGTGCTCTCATACTCCTCGGCATCGGTGGCGCCGATCGGAGCTTCGTCCAACGTAGCCAACAGGGTGAGAGTGTCGCTGTCTCCGTTGGCCGGTCTCAGGATCATCATTTCCACAGAAGCTTCCGGTCCCAACTCCGATATGCGGCGCTGGAAAATCGATATGTTTTCTTCCCGATCTACGTCGACCGGTCCCCCGTTGACCGAAACGATTACATCACCAACTTGCAGGCCTGCTTTGTCGGCCGGGGAGCCTTTGACGGTTTCGTTGACGATTATGCCGCCGCCCGTCTCAAGCTGCCAGTATTCGGCCAGTTCCGCGGTCAGCGCCTGTAGTCGGATACCCAGCCAGCCACGCTCTCCGCCGGATGCGGTGGGTGGTTCGGCGATTACTTTGGCCAGTCTGTCACCGGAGATGACGCCCAACAAGGGCATGCCGAACTGCCCCAGTGCTTCCATCAAACCGTTGGCCTCCAGGCTGGCCCGAGCCGGATCGACCAGCATCCCCAAAACGCCCACCGGTTCGAGGTCTTCATCGAAAAGTACCGAGGTCATTTGAAAGGAGTTGAATCCGACCGTCAGCGGGAACGATTCGGGCGACGCCACCACCGACGAAACCATTCCGATATCGGCGGTCAAGGGCGGGCTTATGAACTCAGGCAGAAGCATGTACAAGGCCAGCCATTCACCGACCTCGAACCGTCGTCGGGTTTTGAATTTGATCGGTTCGAATTCCAGCGAGGTATCGGCGGTGGCTTTCACGAAGCCGATTCCGGTGTACCGATCAACCCCGAGGTATTCGGCATCGTATGTGGCGCCGTCAAGTGTGGAGACTTCAATGCGCCGAGGGGTCACCGAGACATTTACTCCCGGCATACCACCGATCACGCCACCACCCGCAAGATCGCTACCGTTGAAAATAATCAGGCCGTCTTCGGTGACGATGGTGGCGATGTACCTTTCCTTTTGCTCTGAACTATGAATGCCGAAAGCGAGGTCGAGGTCCATGTCGATCACGACCGTGTAGGTGCGGACTCTTTTTTGCAGTCGCTCAAAATCAAACTCCTGCGACTGGGCAGTCGGCGCCATCCAACCGAGGCCGATCAGCGCCACAAGAAGTGTGGCCGCGTATTTCGAATGCTTCTTGATCACAGCGTCACTCATCGGTTGATTCTCCTTGCTCATCCTCGGTTTTCAGTAGAACGAATCTTCTGGCTCCGGCCCGTTTTACCACCAACATGATAGTCTCAGCGTCCTTCTGACTGAGTTGATCATACAGAGGCATGAAATCGTCCAGCCCCTTCAGTTGGTGGTCATTCACGCTTAGTACGACATCGGACCGTCTCAGCCCACCTTGGTCGGCGGTACCGACCCGCTTGACACCGACCACCAGGACCCCGGCAGTGTCATCCAATTGTCTTTCTATCTGCATCTGGCGGGTGATAGCTTTCACGGTAAAGCCCCAGTTCTTGCATTCAAAATCCTCCCCCTGTAAATCGCCGAGCAGTTTGGTCTGCAGGGAGAATCGAAATTCCTCACTACCTCGCTGCACCGTGAGTTCGATGTCGTCGCCCGGCTCACGGTTGGCGATCAGCGCATAGAAATTCGGCAATTCCTCAATGAACCGAGCCGATACCGGCTGATTGTCAACCTCCAGAATTACATCGCCGGCTTTCAAAAAAGCCGCTTCGGCCGGAGAACCGGCATCAATCGATGACACCAATACCCCGGAGTTATCTTCGGTCCCGAAGTAGTCTTCCATCTCCTGCATGGCCTGGCAATGCAGACCAATCCAGCTTCGAGTGACTTTGCCGTCGGCCATGATAGCGGTCGTAACCTCTTTGACGATATTCACGGGTATAGCAAATCCGAGGTTGTTGGCAAACATGCTTGCCCGCGAATTGATGCCGATCACCTTGCCTGACATGTTCACCAAGGGTCCCCCGGAATTGCCGGGATTGATAGCCGCATCGGTCTGAATCCAGAGGTTGTAGCGTCCGGTACGCTCACCCGTGGGTAGCCGCACATCGCTGGAGAAGTAGCGATCCTTGGTGGAGACGACACCGGCCGACACCGAGCGCGAAAGGGACAGAGGCGAACCCATGGCCAACACATATTGGCCAACCTCTGTTGAGTCCGAGTTGCCAAAATCGGCTACATGGATCGTGCCGTGGTAGTCCTCCAGGTTCAGCTTTATGACGGCGATGTCTGTTGGTGGATCGCCACCGATGAATTCTGCCGGCACTACTTCCTTGTCCGCAAGCGTACACAGAATCCTCTCGGATTTGCCGGCCACATGGTAGTTGGTTACCACATATCCGTCCGGATGGAATATTACGCCGGAACCCACGACGGCTTGCTTTTCCAATTCCCCCGTGCGGTAATTCTTGATCACCGGCTGGATGTGTACCACCGCCGGCATGACCTTGTCACGAGCGCTATAGATTTCCTTTTGAGCTGCGCCCGCCCACAGAGAAGATCCGGTTGTGGTCGTTATCAGAATTGCTATCATTATGTGTTTAATCATCGCGATTTCCTGTTCGAGTAAAGAGTATCCTTCTCTGCCTCACGGTGCCTAACGTCATCCGACCGGCCTTGCTTTCACCGGCCTGAGTATATCGCTTTATTATACTCATCGGCAAGCGCTTTGTACCATGGTGATAAATCACCCATAAATGGGTCTCATGCTTTTCCCGCCTTGAACCCTTGCTCTGAGCGGAGTCGAACGGTGTTTCTCAGTTGGTGGTGTGCGCTGGAAACCACAAGCTGTCCTGTAGGGCAGAACCGCTAATCGGCCGTAGCGGACGTCCAAAAATACTCCCCGTCCCAAGCAAGGCTTGAGACGACCACCCAGCCGTAGCCTGTTTCACGGATAATGTTGGACTCTGCTGTGTCAGCCCTTAGCGTTTGAAATAAATGTCGATGGAACCCAGACCGACTTCCAGGTCCAGATAGATCCGAACATCGGCATCTTCAAAGTCATCTGACTCGTAGACGCCATCGTCGACTTCATCGAGATCGTCATTGTGAAAATCGACCGTAGAAAACCACCCCGGATCGCCTGTCTCAACGCGCACCGGTATATCTCTGGGCAGAATAATCTCGGCCGAACCAAGTCCGATTTCGATACTGATCTCGGCTTCGTCTTTGTAATCGCCGCGAAAGTCGAGTTCGAACGATCCCGCGCCCCCCTCGAAACTAAACTGTTCGAAATTGGCGTTACCTATGTTCATAATGGCTACCGAGGCAGCTCCGGCTTCGATATCAATCTCACCCAGTCGCTCCGGATTTGGTTCGGAAAAGTCTATCTCCCCGGACGCGGCTCCAACTTCCAACATTAGTTCGGTCAGGGGAATCCCGCCAAGATCAATCTCGGCATCGCAAGCGCCCACTTCCATTTCCAAAGTCATTGGGTAGCGGTCAGAAAGCACCACCTCCCACCTGTTCTCTTCGGTATCGATATTCCTCTTGCGCCTGAGAGCCGACTCCAGGAGCAACTCTCCGGTGGAACCATGGACATTGTACTCGACCACACACTCAATTCGTCGAGAATCATACTCGACCTCGACAGTGGCCACCTGGGCCATATCCTTGGTGGTGATATAAAACTCGCCGGCAGCGAGATCGATCACTACATCGACTTTCTTCGCCCCTTCAGCCTCAATTTCTTTGGAAAAGTGTTCGATTCTCCCGGCCACAACGGCTACTGCCGCAACCAGAATCAGTACAATAGTAATCGTTGTCAACCGTCGAACCATCGCAGGTCCTCCTGAACTTGGTCTATCTTCTGAGTCTTATCTACGCTGCCTGGCCCGTCAAGTTTCATCGATCGTGGTCGTACCATCGGGTGGTTCCGGCGACAACCGGTCCGGCCGTATCGGCGGTGGCGCCGGAGGTGGCGGTTCGGTGGCGACCCTGGCCCGATCCTTCCAGTCCAGGTATTCGCGGAATCCGAAACGAGTGAGAAAAGCCGCGCCCACTCCCGATGCTACCGGGAAAGCTGTGATCAGGATTGCCAGCACCAGGAAGAACACCCCGAACCCCTCGGCCGGGCCGCCGTCGGCGCCGAGCAAAGTTGCCGACACGAACCAAAGACTCATGGTTAAAAGTATGCCCACCAGTGTCTGGAACAGGCGACCCTTTTCGCCTGCGAGAAGTTGTCGCGAGAGCACGCGACCGACCATGTTACCGAAGGCAATCATGCCAAGGATCGACGCGGCCACATAGGCCAACGGGACCACCCATATTACAAAGGCGCCGACAATTGTGATAGTGACCAACACCATCAACAACGGCATCACAAGCCACAACAGGAAGCCCAGGAAGAAGGTCTTGGCTTTGCTGTTTTCGATGCAGTTGCACAAGTTTTCAGTGTGACGGGGCGCCACCGTAATCACTAAAAGCGCCGACAGCAAAAGAAGACCGGTGAATGATGCGGCGACGATGATGCCGGCCACCGAGAACGGCGAACTCAGATCAAAATCCTCCTCCAGGATGTCGCCGCCGACAAAGCCGCCCTCACGCACGATTACTTTCGGAGCCTGAATGTCGCCGTCGACCCAGCCGGTTTCGGTAATCAGGACGCGCTTGTCAAGTGATCGAACATTGCCGATCACCCAGCCTTTGATCGTCACTCGGCCCAGCACGGTGATGTCACCATCAACGTACTCATCATACCCCACCATGACCGGCCTGGTCTCGAACGGTTTAATCCATTTCTCAACCGTGCAGCGTTCGGCGATGGGGTCTTGGCCGCCTATACCGAAGTCGTCCTGGGGCGGTGGCACCTCGTCCGGTTCGGGAATGCCGGCTTCCCAGCGGCCGCGATCAAAGTCATAATACCAGTCATAACCGGCCGTATCAACCGCGACCACGCCTTCGTCACTTAGCATGATTTCGTAGAAAGTGGTGTCGGCCGGAGCATAGCCCTCATCCGTCCGCTGAGCGGCGGACGGTACGGCCAGGAGGAGGCTCGTCGCAGCAGCGACAATCCAGGCATGTTTGGAGGAGATACTCCTCATCGTACTATCAACGTCCTATGTAAGTCACCAAGGCTCAGAAGGCAGCCAGCGTGACGTCGCCCGAACTGGAAATCAATTCAATCTGAGTTCCGCCGCGTCCGAAGACACCCTTCAATTGATTAGCTGTCATAGCCTCCACCGAAATCGGCAGCTCGGTTGAGATGACACCGGATTCTGTTTCAATCTTGAGTGCTCCGGCTGACTTCTCGGGCACGGAAAACCGAATGGCGCCGGAGCCGGTTCGGACAAAGAAATCGCGCGGACTATTCAGCTCGGTTTGTATATATACGTTGCCGTCATTGTTCTCCAGGTCGATGGCGCCCTGCAACTGACGGACTTGCACGGCGGCGGAGAGAGACTTGATTCGGATGTCACCTTCCACCCACTTCAGGTCGACCTCACCCTCGGCCTGGTTAAGAGTCACATCGCCGATCAGAAACTCGCAGCGCGTATCGCCGGAGCCGTTTTCGATATCGACAGCACCTTCAATGTTGGCCAGGTCGATGTCCCCTGAGGTTTGGCGAACTCTTAAGGGCCCGAACAATGACTCGACCCGGACACTGCCGTGCCCGTTTTCGATGGCTACATCTGCGTTGACAGAGCTCAATTCAATCTGCGCGGCTTTGGCGTGGATCACAACTTTGGCGAAGGCGGGTGCGGTGATGCGATAGTCGACATTTCCGTAGTGCGCCGCCCCGTTCTCAAACTTTTTGCCGAGCAGTGACTTGTCATCAGGGTCGAGGGGGAGATAGTTGGTGGCGATGACAACCTGGTTGCCGCCCTGACGGACATCGATCTCGATCAAGTCGGCGACACGTTTGGCATCTTCAAAATCGCGTCCCCAGACCCGCTTGACTCCTTCGATGATGAGACGGTTGCCGCTACCCTTGGTGATATAAACATCACCGGCCGTCAACGAAAGATCCAACTCGACAGCGGAATGGACTTCAAGCGACTTCTCGAACTCAAACCAGGCCTCGGCCACGACAGGCGAGTAGGACAGCCATAGGAGGATACCAACTAACCACGATATGGTGGCTGTGCGCCATTGCATGTCGAGAAGACCTCCATCCGGTTCTCAGAGCGCGTTCTTCAGCTTCTTCTTAAGAAGTTCGCGGGCTCTGAATATCCTCGCTTTCACCGTTCCAACCGGTATGTTGAGTAGATCGGCTATTTCTTCGTATGATTTATCATCCTTGTGTCTATAGACGATTACTTCGCGGTACTTCACCGGCAACGAAGCGATAGCTTCTTCGATCGACAGCCTCTGTTCTTTGCGCTCCAGGGTTCGCCCGGGATGGTACGAGTAGTCGGGAATCTCGATTTCGACGCTACCATCCTTGGTCTCCAGTTTGCGGTCCAGCGAGAGCGCCTGAATCCGCTTCTTTCGAAGGTGGTCGATAGAACTGTTGGCCGCGATCTTATACAGCCAGGTCGAAAAACGAAACTCGGAACGGTAACTCGCCAGCGAGGAAAAAGCCTTCATAAACGTTTCCTGCACCAAGTCGTTGGCTGTTTCCCTATCGCGCACAATCTTGAACACGATCTGGAAAACGGCTGCTTTGAATCTTAGTGTCAGTTCGGTGTAAGCTCTTTGATCTCCCTCAAGGGCTCGACCGATCAGTGCTATCTCGCTTTCCGGCAACGAACTGGTCTTTCTCTTATGCTGTTACGGGCACACCTGTGCGCAGTTTCACTTTCAGTTAAATATGATATGAAACGGCACCAACGGTAACAAGCTAAATATCACCGTTCATGCTGCCGTCAATCGGCTGTTCATATAGTAAACAGCCAGGTCCACAAAGGGAGCGAACAAGATCACTTGTTGGTCATTATTGAAGAGGTTGGCCCCCCGTCCCAGGCCAGGTACTCCAATATCGGCGTCGGCTGCCGTTCATGCCGACAAGGAGACAAGTAAGAAAAATGTTGTACGACAACCCGAAATACTACGAAGTTGCCTTTTCCTTTCGGGACATTCCATCCGAAGTCGAGTTCATGCAACGCTGCCTGAAACGCTTTTCAAAGATCGGCGTGAACAGTCTGCTTGAGATCGGCTGCGGCCATGCACCTCATGCCGGGGAGTTGATCCGGCGTGAGTTCAGCTATACCGGTCTGGACATCAATAAGAATATGCTCAACCATGCCAGGTCCAAGTGGCAACACCTGCGCCCGGCCCTACACTGATACAGGCGGACATGATAGATTTCACGCTGGAACGCAAAACCGACTTCGCCTATGTCATGATCGGATCGTTGTATCTGAAAAGCGAGGATGATCTCCGCAGTCACCTTGACGCCGTCAGCCGTGCGCTCAAGCCGGGCGGATTGTACTTTCTGGACTGGTGCCTGCAGTTTTTCGATCCGGAAGACTGGGATGAGCGGGTTTCGTTCGAGGCGGAGAAAGACGGGATCAAACTAAGATCACGATTTCATATCGAACCGATTCCGACCGGGCGCAGCACTTATAAAGAGACCTGGACTGTCGATGTGGACGATCATGGGGAGCATCATCAGTTTGAAACGGTCGAACGTAACATGGCCTTGTTCCCGCAGGAGTTCAGAAGTTTCCTGGCCGGTCGCGACGACTTCGAGTTTGTCGGCTGGTGGTCCGACTGGGATCTGGGCCAACCGATCGAGCAATACCCTCAGGTTCATCGCCCTCTGATTATTGTCCGTCGCACCTAAAAGTTTGTCGGCGGCCGCTAGATTCTCCGCACCCGGTAAACCATATTCATAAACTGGTCGATCATCACGCGCCCGGTGTAGTCGGGGCCGGTGAGCTTGAAATAGACGTTGCCCCCGGGTGCTTCGATAACCACACCGACCACCCGGTAATAGTCTCTTACCCCTGTATCTTCGCGGTCAAATCCCTCGGTGGCGGGTGTGTAGATACCATCCATAGACAAAACATGGGCTTTCATGCCACCGATCTCTCGATCATGCTGCCGCGCCGTCTGGCGGGAGTCTCGACCATCGCCGATCGATATCTGATCGATCCATCGATCCATAATCTTCTCGTAGTCAGCGCCCTGCGCGCCGAAGAAGTAGATAGCCGCTTCCGCTTGCTCGGTTTCGTTCTTGAGCGGTCCATAGCGGTAATGGGCCACCATCTCGCCGGATGCGCCCAGGTCCTCCCATTGCGTGGCCGGTACACACCTGACGCCGCCGACCACGACCGGTGTACCGTTCAGATCGAAGGGGACATCCGGGGGGATGTATTCGACGTTGAGGGTCCCACTGTCCCGCAGGGCGGCCATAGTGGCGGAGTCGCGTTGAGTTACACTTTTGGTTTGGTTCTCAGTAGTTGGTTTCTCCTCGGATGTCTCATCGGAAGAGCAGCCGGCAAGCAACATCGTCAGACCAATCAGCAACGCCGTCATCTGAAGCACCAGATATCGAACAGGTGACACCGGACGGGATGTTTTAGCATCGTATTTGCGCATCATCAAACTCCAAGTTTAAGATAAGGCACCGCGCTAACAGCCATTTCCGAGGCTCCTTCGTTCTGAAAACGATAGTAGCCGGCGGCAGCGATCATGGCGCCGTTGTCGGTGCATAGTGGAAGGGTTGGGTAGAACAGCCGACACCCAATTGCATCCAGGCGTTCGGCCAGTATCGTTCGCAGACGACTGTTAGCGGCAACACCGCCGGAGACGGTCACGTCGGCCAGTTGCAGTTCCTTGGCCGCCCGCACAGTCTTTTCCACCAGCACCATCACGGCGGCTTCCTGAAAAGATGCCGCAATGTCGGCCAATTGCTGCTGGATTTGGTCGGGTGACAGCTTTTTGAGATACAGCGCGACCGCCGTCTTCAGTCCTGAGTATGAGAACTGATAGCCCGGTTCTTTGAGCATGGGGCGTGGGAAGCGAAAGAATTCGGGATCGCCGTCGGCAGCCAATCGGTCCAGCCTGGCCCCGCCGGGATAACCCAGCCCCAGCAGTTTGGCCACTTTATCGAAGGCTTCCCCGGCCGCATCATCCTTGGTGGCGCCCAGGATTTTATAGGACCCAAACCCATTGACTTCAACCAACATGGTGTGGCCGCCGGATACGATCAAAGTCAGGTGATGGCTTTGCAGGTCGTGATGTTCAAGCAGGTTGGCCGCAATGTGGCCTTCGATGTGATGCACGGCCACAAACGGGAGTGAAGCGGCAAAGGCCAGCCCTTTGGCAAAAGTCAGTCCGACCAAAAGAGGACCGATCAATCCGGGTCCCATAGTAGCGGCGATTAAATCGATCTGCTCCAGCTCGACCCCAGACTCGCTGAGAGCCTGTCGATAGACACCCACGATCTTGCGCAAATGAGCCCGACCGGCGATCTCGGGCACGACACCGCCGAATTTACTATGGTCGGTTTGAGAAAGAATGACATTCGACAGGATCTCACGGCCACTGCGCACCACCGCCACCGAAGTTTCATCACACGATGTTTCAATGCCGAGTGTGAGCATGATCACAGTCCACTGATTGTGACTGAGTCGACCGAGACAGATTTGACGCGAAAGGTCGAGGGACAGTCCACCCTCACCGCCACGCGACCGGATGAATCCACAGAAGCATAATCGGCTGAGGCAATGAGCGTGGAACCATCAAGTGAGTCGATTGCCTCGGGTGGTCCGGTTAGAACCACATCGAGCTGACTCGGTTGACTTGTGGCCCGGCTGTCCGAGGGCAGGTTGTACAAGACTACCGGGACCGCCTTGAAAACTCTGGTGCGCACCGGCACGACCTCCACCGAGAGGGTCACAGAATCAGGGTCCAGGGTGATACCATAGCCGGCCGGCAGAGCCAGCGGTACGGTAATATCCAGGCTGTTGCGCAGCCCGGTCATTCTTTTATGCTCGGTAAAGACAGTGCTGAATCCGCCCAGCAGCGAACGCGGCCCGACCACCGTTACCTGGTCCGGTTCCGGTCTTGAGATCGAAGCTACCGCGAATCCATCATCGGCCACTGCGACCAGATCGGTCTGTACCTTGAGGTTTACCTCCGATGTGCGGTCGACGTATAACTCCAAACTGCTGGGCGTTATGACTTCATCCAGAGAGATCAGGTTGCTCCCTCCGATCAATGTTGTGTTGGCCGGAGTGAGGGTTAGTTGGTGTCTTCCGGCGGGGAACTGTAGCGCGTTTATGCGCACACCATCCTCGCGCCAGCGGGTGCGACCCAACCGCTTTCCGCTGGCCGACACGACTATCGTCAGGCTATCGGCCGGATACCTGACCAGGGCCAAATCCTCCCCGAGGTTGATGATGTTCAACGGCAGACGTACCTGATAAGTATATACCTTCTCCGTCGCCACGTGAAACCAAAGCAGCACACCGAGAAGAAGCGCCACGATTTTTAGCGCCAGATTGTCGAACAACGATTTCACAGCTCTCCAATTATTCTTCTCAGCCGGGTGATAAATCACTTTTTCGCGCTTCGCGCATTTGCAACCTCACCCTGAGCGGAGTCGAAGGGTGCACGGTCAAGCCGTGTTCTCATATCAACCGACGAGGCGCATCTATTCTAATCAATCGATCCCAGGCAAACAACTATTAAAGTCGAGTCTCTTTGTCATTCCCGCACCCTTTTGTCATCCCCGCGCTCTTCTGTCATCCCCGCGCTCTTCTGTCATCCCCGCGCTCTTCTGTCATCCCCGCGCTCTTCTGTCATCCCCGCGCTCTTTTGTCATTCCCGCGCGCTTCTGTCATTCCCGCACGCTTCTGTCATTCCCGCGCGCTTCTGTCATTCCCGCACCTTTTTGTCATTCCCGCACCTTTTTGTCATTCCCGCACCTTTTTGTCATTCCCGCGCAGGCGGGAATCCATCTTCTCTTCGGGTGGCCGTCTCAAACCTTGTTTGGGACGGGAATCAGCATACCACGCACGGATCTGTGTCGGGCGGGGTCGCCCGACACCACAAGTAGGTTGAAACCCTCTTAGCGGTTCCGACATCGGTCAATGGCAGAACCAGAATCGGTCCTGCCCTACGAAGAAAGCTGGTCTGTCACCCCGAGCGCAGTCGAGGGGCGCCAACAGCCAACAATCCTCCCCATCACTCAGTCGACCCGCGATGGGTTGTTCCACCAAAAACGACTCAGCCCCTGATCACTGCCGACCCACAGATAGTCGCCGTCCAGCACCAAATCGTAAAGATAATCGGAAGGCAGCCCGTCCTGGGTGGTGAATGTCCGCTTGTTTTGTCGTTTGTCTCGATAGTAAACCAGGGTCAGGCCATCGTCGGAGGCCGCGGCGACTATCCTGTCATTGATAGCCAGCGCCACTACCGAGGTACGGATGCGATCGGATATCAACAGCAGTTGGACTTCGCCGGTGCCGCCGTCGGCCCAAACCACGCCATCGGGGCCTGCGAAGACCAACTGGTCCTCCCAGGCCTTGATGGCAAAGACATCACCGGTCAAGGCGTGATCCGGATCGATAAACTGGTGCAGTTTTCCGTTTGAGAGTTGCAGGCGAAAAGCGCCTTCTTCAGTTCCAATCCACAGCAGAGAGTCCACGCGCTCGAAGCAATACACGGCCATTCGATTAAAGCGACCGGGGAATAAGAATTGCGCCGAGTCACCGTCTGAGGTTATCATGGCCAGACCCTCCTGGGTCCCGACGTAGAGAGAGTCGTTCACCAGTTGCAGGCTGAGAACGTTGTCGTGGGGCAGACCGTTGTGTGATGATAGTGTGCGCGTAACACGTTCCATCGATCTGTCATACAAAAGCACCCCTTCTACGGACCCGATGAAAATGGTCTGCTCGTTGACGGCCAGACAGTTCACGTCTACTATCGGATAATCGTTGAAGAACTCCGGTTCCAGATACTCGAAAACATTTTCCTGCGGATCATAGATCGAGATGCCCGAACGTCCGGCCGTCTGGGCTTCTCCGGCCACCCATATCTCGCCGCCATGCGAGTAGACATCGATGACGTTGTTCTGGATGAGTCCGAAAGGCATCGGTTCCATCATCCATGAATTGTCCGAGGCGCGGGCGGCGCCGTAACCCCAGGTGCCGAACCACAGATTGCCGTCATCATCATCAAGAACATCGGTGATCGCAAAGCGCCTACCCTCGGGGTCCTGCAAAGTATTGTCGCTCAGAAAATGAAAATCCGGCGGTGTGTAGATCACAGGCGGTACCTCCACATGCCTGCCGGAGGTGTTGACCTGAGGCAGCTCGGAAAGCGTATACCAACGATCGAAGAGCGAATCATACTCGTAGATTCCCGTGGCCGTCTCGGCATACAGCCGAGTATCGAACTGGTCCACCACGACGCGCACAACCTGCTCGCTGCCGAGCCCTTCGCCGCCGGTCAGCGGCATTTCCCAGTGGTTCTCCATCTTGTTGTATCGGGTGATACCTTCGGTGGTAGCGAAGTAGACATACCTCATGGAACTGCTGATCGAGTTGACATAGCTGAAATCGGCGAAAGTGATAACCTGATCTTTGAGAATATCCGCCTGCGACGAAGATGCCAAAACAAACAGAGCCGTAAACCAAATGGCAGAGTTTCTGAGCCGACTATGCATCATTTGCGGTCGCTCGTCAGTGAGTCTATGACGGCGGCACACAAGAGGGCGGTGCCAAAGGTCAGCGCTTCTTCATCGACAATGAAGTGAGGGGAGTGCCACGGTTTGTCGGCGCCGATTTTCGGGTTGCGGCAGCCCAGCCGAAACATTGCGCCCGGCACCAGTTGTAAATAGCGAGCGAAATCTTCGCCGCCTAAGACCGGGGGAGTGGTGACCAATTTCCCACTGCCGAACAAGGCCGTAAAACTGCCCGACAGGATTTTGTTGGCCACCGGGTGGTTTTTGAATACCGGGTAACCGTGCGTGATGTTCACTTCTACCTTTGCGCCGTGGGCGCGGCCAATCGACTGAGCGATTCGCTTTACCAGCTTGGGCAGTTCGCGCGCCGCTTGTTCCGATAAGGCCCGAGCGGTACCGTTCAATGTCACCCGGTCGGTGATCACGTTGCGTGCCACACCGCCTTCGATCCGACCGATGGTGATAGCCACCGGCGCGATTGGGTCGATCTTGCGCGATGCAATCGTCTGCAAAGCCTGGACAATCTCCGCGGCCACCACGACGGCGTCGACCGTCTCATGAGGTCGTGCTCCGTGTCCGCCGCGACCGTGAACGATCAAATCAAAATCGTTCACGGCAGCCATAGTAACGCCATCGCGCAGGCCGATCTTTCCGGTCGCCACGGTTGGGTCGACGTGCAGACCGAAGATCATGGAGACACTATCCAGGGCGCCGTTTTCAATCATTGGGGCTGCGCCGCCAGGCGGCATTTCCTCGGCCGGTTGGAAAATGAATCGAACCGTCCCCGGCAGATCATCTCGCATCTCTGACAACACGGCCGCCGCTCCCAACAGCGAGGCCATGTGCACGTCATGCCCGCATGCGTGCATGCAACCGTCGACCTTCGAGCCGAAACTCAAGCCGGTGCGTTCTGTTACCGGCAAGGCATCAATGTCGCTACGCAGCGCTATCGTGCGGCCCGGTCGCTTACCGCGAACCTCAGCTAACAGTCCGGTTTTCATTTTGAGAGGTAGAATCTTCAGACCCATGGAAGACACAGCCCGGCGAAGGTAGGCTGTTGTCTTGTGCTCGGCAAATGAGAGTTCAGGATGCTGATGGAAATGTCGTCGCCAGGCAATCTGTTTGCGGCGCCACTTCCGGGTCGCTTTAATGATGTTCGAGTGGATCGTTTGCATGTTACCTCGGTTGGTCTGACATCAAATAACTTCGGATGGCGTGGCCTGGCTTTTTCTCTCGGATCGACGTTTGTATTTATGGGTTAGCAGGTGGGCTAGTCGTAGCGGTTCGGGCTGGCGAAATCCGCGCAGACAACGTTTTGTCAGATCAACTGCGCCGGGCAGGTCGCACAGATGCCCCGGGGAGATGAAAATCGGCTTGACCTTATCTTTGCTGCGGTAGGCCATGCCTACTTCATCGGAGTTCAACATGATTGGCTGGGCCGAACCTTTAGTCGGCGCCACTTCGCGATGATGACCGGCCAGTGATTTGCGGCAACAACCGATAGCCGGCATGTCAAAAACGACGCCAAGAGAACTGGCCAATCCGCAACGGAGTGGATGAGCGATGCCGTGACCATGAACCATGAGCAAGTCCGGGGTGGCCACAACTTTCGAGAGGGCTTGAGCAATCACCGGCCCCTCGCGAAAGTACAATAGACCCGGTTCGTAGCTCCATCCGGCCGGCCCGTGTGAGAAGACGCATTCAATCTCCTCGAGGTCGGGAAAACTCATCACAGCCGCGCAGCAGTAGAGCGTCTCGCCACCTGCGCCGTAGGCTGTCTCGACGGCAACGATCAGGCGTGGTTCTGGACTTATGGGCAGAAGTTTGACTTGCTGCGCCACACTCTCCTGATACTGGTATGCTTCCGCTTTTGACTTCGGCCACTCTCGAACATGTATAGGCTGCACAGTAGAATCATCCCTCCAGATAACCGGGCCTGTGGTAGTTCCAATCAATGTCGGACAACAGTTAAGCTACATTATAGAGGTACGGCCAAGTCCATACAAGTTTTTTATCGATTCACGTTTCGGCAAAGCCGGACAGTTTGTCTTGGCTCCGGATGTACCATGACGTCACTGGATGCTCAGCCGGTAGTAACCGCGCTCTTCGTACTCCGGTGCCAGTTGTTCAATCGCGGCCAAATCTATCCAGGGTTTGTGTCGGTCGTCGGTGAGTAGCGGAATGTGAAAGTCGCACGCTTCCTCGCAGCCACAGCCGACGACATAGCGGATATCGCCTGAGTCGTTTTCCACTTTCAACATCACTACATAAACACGCCCTTTTCGGCCCGTCTTATTCTGAGTGATGAGCAAGTCGCCCGGCATCAAGTCCTCGGGTTTGATGGCTGTGCAGTTGGCGGCAAGACTTCGGTAGTCCGACTGATCAATGCACAACATCATGAACTTGAAGAACTCGCGTGCACTTGGCTGACGTCGTTCTCCCGGTTCAAAAAACGGTTCCATACGGTTATTGAAGAGCAGATCACCGCCCAGGAAGTCCTGGTAGCGCAAAGTGTCGCCCGCCTTAGGCAGGATTCTAAACTCCGATTCACGATGATGGAGAAACAGCCACTCACCCAGGATGCGCAACGGAATCGACTTGTCGTTGAAACGGTCACCTCTCCAGGGCAGATGGATAGGCCGTGAGATTTCATCGCGCTCATACAACTTGCGACCTTTCCAATGACCGACCGGACGCCACCGGTGCCACAGCGGGAAGTTCGATACCCAGTTCTGAAACGCAGTTTGCTCGGATGAATCTGGCCGATGAAACCCGTCCGGCCATACAAACTCTGTCTCGAAAGTGAAGACCGAGTCGGTCATGGTGACGAACGGATAATGATCATGATACCACCTTACGATCTCCGGCAGAGCGGTGGAATCCTGAGCTGCCACCGAGCCGCCGCTCATCAGAAGAATCAGTAGACAAACTACGGTTCTCGTCATGAATCACTCTCCGTTTTCATCTCTTGCCACAACTCACTCGCCCGGCGGACATGAGGGATGGTGATGGACCCACCGACAACCATGCCGACGCTCATAACTTCATCGAATTCCTGATCCGTGACGTTCATACTTTTCGCCTGTATGGTGTGGTAGCTGATGCAGTCATCGCAACGAAGGACCAGCGAGGCGACCAGTCCGAGTAGCTCTTTGGTTTTTGTGTCCAGTGCGCCGTCGCGGTAAACTGCTGAGTCGATCCCGAAGAACCGCTTGATATTGATATTGTCTCGCGACAGTACGATTTCATTAAGTCTTTCTCGCTCTTTCTTGAACAGTTCTACCGATTTGGCCATGTTTTTCTCCCGGTTTTTTGGCGAATATAGCCGTGTCGGGAAACCAGGGCAACACAAAACAGGCTCGGGTCGACCGAGGTCATTCCCGCGCAGGCGGGAATCCACTCTTGGCACGTGCTGTAAGGCGACTCGCCTGACAGCCCATGCGCGAAAACCCCGCGTGGCGTCTGGGTGTCGGGTGGAGTCCCTCAACACCACCCACAGTAGAGCGGGTCCGTCTTCGCCTGCGCGCCACCGTCGTTGGGTGGCCGCCGCAAGCCTTGAGGCTGTGTCGCAGTAGCAGGTTCCTCCTGTTCCTGCGTTTGCCGAAGGCGAGCGTGTGAACCGGGGGTTTCAAAGGCTGCTCCTACACCACGCCTTAGTAAGAGTCGCAGGGTCACAACCACGCCTAAGGCGTGGTCAGGACCCTGCGAAACCACAGTATGATGCAGCCTGCGGGCTCTGCCCGTGCCACCCAATCAAGTCGGCAGAAGACTGGCCAAAGGTATTGACATTTGCCGGCGGATGGCTGCATACTGTACCCAATTGGTAGATTATCACTCAAATCGAAGGAGACCCGATGAACCAGAAAGTAGCTCTCTTTGCCAAACAGTACCAAATCAACCGCTGGTTGATCTCGTCAGCCTTGAAAGACCTTTCGCAGGAAGCCATCGAGAGTCGAATCGAGGATAAAGGTAATTCCATGAAGTGGTTGGTCGGACACCTGGCTTCCTCGCGTTTTGTAGTCCTCAGCCATATTGGAATCGAACAGGAGCGACCGTTCGGCGATCTGTTTGCGCGCGGCGCCGAGGTGAAAGATGCCGCTGACTATCCGTCGTATGCCGAGATTCTCAAAGTCTGGGAGGAAGTTGCGGATAAGGTCGAGGCGCGGTTTGAAGAGTTGACCGACGATGATCTGGGTGCGCCGATGGATGCTCAGTATCCCATTAGCGACGGCACGGCTTTGAGCGGTATTGCTTTTTTGGCCTTACACGAGACCTATCACGCCGGACAACTGGCCTATATCAGACGCCTGAACGGCGGCGACCAAATCACCGGGTGAGGGGGCGCCAGCCCCGTTTGCGAGCATTCGCGGAAATTGTTTACAGACCCCTTGCCAATTAGCTGCTACTTCCTTATCATCCACTTCGTGAAAAAGTTCACTTGCGTGAACCAGGGTTAGTTAGAGAAAGGCCTGAACAGATCAAGAGAAAGATATGAAAGAACTGATGTCGGGAAATGAAGCGGTGGCACGCGGTGCCTTTGAGGCCGATGTGAAACTCGCCTCGGCCTATCCGGGGACACCGTCGACTGAGATACTCGAAACGATTGCCGCCAAGTATCGATCAGTGTATGCGCAGTGGTCGCCCAATGAGAAAGTTGCCTACGAAGTGGCAATCGGTGCTTCGATGGGCGGGGCGCGGGCGATGGTTACCATGAAGCATGTCGGTCTCAATGTGGCGGCCGATCCGTTCATGACCCATTCGTACACCGGCGGCGGTGGTGGTTTTGTCATTGTCTGCGCCGATGATCCGGAGATGCACTCTTCGCAAAACGAGCAGGACAACCGTCACTACGCCAAGTTCGCTCAGGTGCCGATGCTGGAACCGTCCGACTCAGCCGAAGCGCGCGCAATGTTGCTGGCCGGTTACGAAATCTCCGAGGAGTTTGATACGCCGGTGATGCTTAGGTTGACTACTCGCATCTCGCACGCCAAAACTGTGGTCGAAGTTGGTGAGCAGGTGACAACCCAACCGAAGAAATTCGCAAAGGAACCGGCCAAGTATGTCATGATCCCCGGTTTTGCCCGCGGGCGTCACGAAGTAGTGCGCAAGCGGCTGGCCGGTCTTGAGGAGTTCACGGAACAGTCACCATACAACTACATTGAGAACAACGGCTCCAAAGTCGGCATTATCACCGGTGGGATCGCGTTCCAATATGCCAAAGAAGTGGCGCCTGAATTGGACTATCTGAAACTGGGCCTGAGCTTTCCGTTGCCCATGAAGATGATCGGCGATTTTGTGAAGAGTCACGAACGGGTGATCGTGGTCGAGGAACTCGAACCTTTCTACGAGGATCAGATTCGTGCTGCCGGTTTCGATGTGGAGGGGAAGAAGTTTTTTGGTCATCTGGGCGAGTACTCGCCGCATCGTGTCGCCCAGGGTCTTAAGGACGCCGGTGTTTTGACAGAAGTCTCAGTCGTTGCCAAGACGAATGGGTCACCGCTCTTCCCGCGTCCTCCGGTGCTGTGCCCCGGCTGTCCGCATCGTGGCATGTTTATGGCGCTAAAAAAGCTCAAGGTGGCCGTCACCGGCGACATCGGGTGCTACACACTGGGAGCGCTACCGCCGCTGAAGGCGCTTGATAGTTGTATCTGCATGGGTGCCTCAATCGGGAATGCAATCGGCATGGGACGGGTCGACGGTTCCGAGAACGGGGTGGTGGCGGTGATAGGTGACTCGACCTTTCTGCATAGCGGTATTACCGGTCTGTTGGACGCAACATTCAACAAGAGCAACGTTACCGTCGTTATACTCGACAACAGCACCACGGCCATGACCGGCGGACAGGAACATCCGGGCACCGGTCGCACCTTGATGGGGGGCACGGCCGGAAAGGTGGACCTGCCGAAGCTGTGCCGGGCGCTGGGTATCTCTCGCGTGCATGAAGTGGATGCTTATGACTACGACGCATGTATGAGCGCAGTCAAACAGGAACTGCACTCGGACGAACCCTCGGTGCTGATTACCAATCGTCCATGTGTGCTGATGCCCGAACGAATAATGGATGAACCATACGTGGTCGACCTGGCCCATTGCAACGGCTGCTCGGCCTGTTTCCGGATTTCCTGTCCGGCTATCGCAGCTTCGGATGAGACCAATGATCACGGCCATCCCAAGGCGGTGATCGACGAGACTCTTTGCACCGGTTGCACACTGTGCGCGCAGATTTGTCCCGAGGAGGCGATCGTCTTGAAAAATCAGATGGTGAAAGTGTAGGTGTGATGATGGAATGTGAATTCAGCATACTGATCGTGGGGGTCGGCGGCCAGGGGGTGCTTCTGGCCTCGGAATTGATTGCCGCCGTGGCTTTGAAATCAAACCTGGATGTGAAAAAGTCCGAAGTGCACGGAATGGCCCAGCGTGGGGGGGTGGTTTCTTCGCATGTGCGGATAGGACACCGCGTCCATTCACCCACCATTTCTTATGGCCGGGCCGATGTTCTGATTTCGTTCGAGCAGGCGGAGGGATTGCGGGCGATAGATTGGATCAAAGAAGACGGGGTGGCAATTGTCTCGACCACTTCGATAGTTCCGGCCATAGTGAGTTCATCCAGGGAATTGTCCTATCCCGACGAACCGATCAAGCAGATGCGAGAAAAAGCCGAACGAGTGGTGTCTGTCGAGGCCGACATGATCGCCAGGGAGTTGGGTAACCCGCGCCTGGTCAACACGGTTCTTCTGGGGGTGCTGTCGAACCACCTGCCGTTCGATGCTGCCTTGTGGCGTGAGGTGATCGAAGCCGGTGTCAAGGCGCAGTTTGTCGAGGCCAATCTGGCCGCCTTCGAGCGTGGCCGCTCTGTGGAGGCTTAGTAGGGCAGGGTCCGTCTTCGGACCGGCAACTCGCAGACCAGTCACCCGCCATTTTGTCATACTGGCGAAGGCCAGTATCCAGTCTTCGATTTGGGTGGCCGCCTCCAACCTTGTATGGGGCGGGTGTCCAACTACCGTAGAATCACCCCCAAAGCGACTTTGAGGGTGCCACCCAGCCGGCCACAGAGGTGGCGCAGTCTTTACTTGTAGGTCAGGAGCGCTCAGGGCTCCTGACCTACAAGACTATACCTACTCTATCTTGACAAAAACCATCGCGGGTCTATTTTGACTTATTGTGAGACAGCCTCAAGCAGGTCAACCGCTCAAATGGAATCTAACAATGAATACGGAGGAACAGTAGTATGGGAGACAAGATGGACAAGGATGAATATGTCGAGCTATGGAAGTTTTTTCGAGATAAATCGATAAGCGTCAAAGGGGCTATGTTCAATACGATCTCCTGGATATTGAGTATAGCGGTCGCTATCCTGGGGTTCATAGTTGCAAGTGTGGCTGACGGACAACCGAAGAACCCGGATATTGATCTATCTCTGCTGATGAAAACTGGCTCCGTAGCCGGCATGATGATTTGTGCATACGCCTTCATCGCACTTGAAGAGTCAGCAAAGTGGATTCGGAAGCACTTGAGGTGCGCAGAAAAATGTCTATCGAAATCTGACAGACTGAAGGACATTGTTGGCACCGATCACAATAAAGATAAAAGTGTGGGTACGGTTTGGTTGCTGCGTGGACTCGTAATTACCATATTTGGTGTCTTCGTAGTGGGCTTTGGGTGGTCATGCTGTTTCAGTGCGGGCTGAAGTACTTGGGTGGGAAGGACCCAGTGCAATATTAGTAAGATGGTGGGTTCACGGCTCGGCTGCGCTTGAGGTGACATGGTAAAGACTGGATTCTGGCCTTCGCCAGAATGACAGAGTTCCCACAGCAAGCTGATGGGGCACCCAACGGCAGATGTGGACATCTGCCGGGCACGTCACGCAGGTGTCGGGCGGGGTCGCCCAACACCACCCAAACAGTAAGCTGTGGGCCACCCGGCCAGACAAGGTTTGAGACGGTCACCCGAAGAGAAGATGGATTCCCGCCTTCGAGGGAATGACAAAGGGGCGAGGAGAAGTCTTTTCTTGACTGGAACACTCAACAATGGTATGATCGATCAGGTGTGAAAACTCGGCATAGAGGTGTGTAATTGTGCTGTATGGTGTGATTTTGGCAGGGGGCAAAGGAGAAAGATTCTGGCCGGTGTCGCGAGCAAATCGGCCGAAACAGTTTCTGAAACTGACATCCGATAAGACGATGCTCGAGGAAACTATCGATCGGGTCCTACCGTTGATTCCAATGGAGAACGTGCGGATCATCACCAGCCGTTCCATGAGCAAATTCATCCAGGACTCGATGCCCCAAGTCGGCGAAGACAACATTCTCAGCGAACCATTCGGACGAAATACTTGCGCCGCTATCGGACTGGCGGCCATCCATCTGATCAAAGACGATCCGCACGCCAATTTGGTCGTTTTGTCAGCCGATCATCTGATCAAACCGACCGAGAAACTGTTGAAATGTCTGGAGGGCGGCGCCGCTATCGCCTCGGCCGGTGGAAATCTGCTCACTCTCGGTATTGTCCCGACGCGGCCCGAAACAGGATATGGTTACATCAAAGTGGGTGACCAGTTCGAACATCCGAGCGATCTGCCGGCATACTTCGTGTCCGGCTTTACAGAGAAGCCGCGTGTGGCTGTGGCCAAGGAGTATTACTTCAGCGGCAAGTTTCTCTGGAATAGTGGCATGTTCATCTGGACAGCCGAGGCCTTTCTCAAAGCCCTGGCCGAACATCAGTCGGAGATGCACAGCCTGTTGATGGATTACTCGGAGCATATCGGTAAGGCGTCGGAGATTGAGGCTCGCATGCAACTGTACACAAAAGCGACCTCAATCTCAGTTGACGTTGCCGTTCTGGAAAAAGCGGACAACGTTCTTACGATCAAAGCGGATTTTATTTGGGACGATGTCGGCGACTGGAACGCCCTGGGGCGTTATAAAGAAAAAGACTCGGACAGCAACGTGCAGATCGGCGAAGCCATCTCCATGGACTCTTATGAGATGACATTGTTCAACGACTCCGACGGGATCCTGGCCGTGCTTGGCTGTTCCGACCTGATAGTGGTCCGGTCGGGTGAGGTCACCATGGTGGCGCACAAGACTCGGGCCGAAGATATCAAGAAGTTGCTGGCGAAACTTGGAGAAAATGAAGAAGCGCGCAAGTATCTTTAGTCTGATCATCGCGACCCTCGGGCTTAACTGGATGATCGGATGCCAAGACCCCCCGCCGGGCGGCTCAGAAGAGGGCACGTCGGGCCGCACCCTACCGCCGGGGCTTGAGCGCTACGATCCATTGGAGTCCGAAGAAGACCGTCAAGTTGTTCCGCGCCTGTCGCCTAATGATGGTGAGATCAAAGCCGGTTCGGCCGGTCAGCAGGCTTCCGCATTAGAACCGTACGACCCGGGTTGGAACTATCTTTCGCCGCAAGAGCAAATCGACACTCTCAACAGTCAGGCCTATCGAGTGCAAATATTGACGACGAAAGTCTATGGTGAGGCGTCTGCGGCGCGGCGAGTGGCCGAAGAGATTTTCGATAGACCGGTGTTCATGGAATACGAGGTGCCGTACTTCAAACTGCGCGTCGGTAGTTTCGCAGATCGCGACGCTGCCGAAAACTACCAAACAAGAGCTAAGGCGGCAGGATATGCCAATGCCTGGGTTGTAATGGTCACGATCGGTGTGAAGGAGTTGACACCACTTTACGATAGTCTGCCGTCGGCTCCAGGAGACAGCGCTGATGTCGAGAATGGTCCCCAGCCGAATGAGTGAGCAACGCATCTGTCCTGTCGATGCCGGCTTGTTGCAACCCACAATGTTAGCACGGGCGGCTGAAGTCCTGGCCAACCGCGGGTTGGTTGTCGCACCGACGGAGACCCGATACGGACTACTGGCTCGGGCCGATGACACTGCGGCCCTGGATAGACTGTATCAGGTTAAAGGTCGCCTTAGCGGTACGCCGGTCGCGGTCTTCCTCGACGGGGTAGCGGCGCTGGCGAAGCACGCCGTGATGACGGCATCATCGGACGTTTTGGCCAGGCGGTTCTTGCCCGGTCCACTCACCCTCGTTTTGAAAGCCTCCCCCGATCTGGAATGGCCGGTAGTATCCGACGGATGGATCGGACTGCGGGTGTCATCCTCGACCGTAGTGCAAGGATTGGTAGAGTTCGCACAATTTCCTTTGTCCGCGACATCGGCCAACAGAAGTGGTCGACCGGAGGCTGAAACAATCGAAGATGTAATTGATGTTTTCGGCGATGAAGTTGCCTTGTATCTCGACGCCGGACGATTGGACGGTGCGGTGTCGACGGTGGTGCGATGTGATGGTGATCAGGTTGCGATTCTGAGAGAAGGCGCCATAGCCCAAGCTGACGTGATGGCGGCATTGGAGACAGCCAGGTGAGTGAGAAGTTCGTAGTTCTGTTTGTGTGTACCGGGAACACATGCCGTTCGCCGATGGCCGAAGGAGCTCTGAGGAGTCTCCTTGAAAGCAAGCGCCCGGATAAGTTCGAGGTGATCTCGGCCGGTACCATTGGGGCCTCCGGATATCCGGCCACGATGTACGCAGTCGAAGCAGCCAAACTCCGAGGCGCCGATATCTCCAGCCACCAATCGCAGCCGCTCACAAATCGACTGGTAGATAGCGTTGACCTGATACTCGGTATGACATCGAGTCACGTCGACCAGGTTCTCAGATTGGCCGATGATGCAAGGAGCAAGACGTATCTTTTTAAGAACTTCCCGGATTCCGACCTGCAAGGCGAGGGTGTCGACGATCCTATCGGGCAATCACTGGAACGATACAACGAGACTTTTCTGGAAATCTATGAGTTTCTCGACCGGCGGCTGGATGAATTTGTAAAACTGATAGATGCTAAAACTGACGCTGAGACTAATGCCTGAAGGACGCATGATACACAAGACGCTGCTGTTGGCGGTGATTTTCTTCGGACTTCTGCCGCTTATTTTCTTTGCCACCGTCCAGCTCGAAGTCACCCAGGCGTTGGCCGATGGTGATTTGTCCGACAGCGATTCTGTCCAGTTTGATCGCTTTGTCGATAATGTCGCTTTCGGTGTCGGTGAACGGTTGAGTTTTGACATCAACTACGGGTTCATCAATGCCGGTACGGCCAGCATGGAGGTGATGCGTCTGATTGAATTCAGCGGTCGTCCCTGCTATCAAGTTGTGACTCGGGCCAACTCAAACAGCTTTTTTTCAACTTTCTATACCGTGGACGACCGAGTGGAGTCGGTCATAGATGCCGTCGGCTTGTTCAGTTGGCGTTTCGAGAAGAATCTTCGCGAAGGCAGTTATCGATCCGATCGCATGTATGCTTTCGATCAGCGTGAGCACTTCACCGTGTACAAAGGGGACACTATCGAAGTCGCGCCCTGGGTCCAGGACGCCATAAGTGTTCTCTACTATGTTCGTTCGCAGGAACTCAATGTCGGGTCGTCGTTGTACATCGATAATTTCACTGATGGCAAGAACTATCCACTTGAAGTGAAAATCCTCAAGAAAGAGAACATTACAGTAGAAGCCGGCAACTTCGACTGTGTGGTAGTAGAGCCGCTGACCCAGTCGGTGGGTGTCTTCAAGCACGAAGGACGGCTGAAAGTATGGCTGACCGATGATCGGCTCAAGATGCCGGTTCTGATGAAGTCCAAAATCCTTGTGGGATCGATCTCGGCTGAGTTGACCGACTTCAGCCTGGGCGAAATCGAGGCTTTTTGAGTCATGGCGGCCCGTTCGAAAAAGAAATCCCTGGTCGATCTTTCCGATGTCAAACGTCAAGCCGGTACACGACAACATAACCGCACTCAAATCGATTCGTTCGGTCGTCCGGCCAAAAAGGGTGGGGCGGATTTCTTTGATTCACTTCCACGCTTCCTCAAGGCCGGTGAACTCAATGAGTTCGTTGCTCTGACAGCAAAAGCCCGCAAGAAAGGCCGACCCTTTCATCTGATGTTGGGGGCACACAACATCAAGGTCGGATTGTCACCGATTTTGATCGACCTCATGCGGCGGGGGTCGGTTACCTCGCTTTCGTTCAACTCGGCCGGACTAATCCATGATCTGGAAGTATCGTTTTTCGGCGCAACATCGGAAGATGTTCAAGCCGGGCTGGCCGACGGTTCGTTCGGTATGGTCAAAAAAACGGCGGAATTGTTCGCGGCCGTGACACACCTTGCTTCGAAGCGCAGTATCGGTTTGGGAGCCGCCGCCGGTATGTTCATCAATGGTGAGCGTGCAAAACATCGGAAGGTCTCGCTGTTCGGTCGCGCTGTGGCTTTGGACCTGCCGGTCACCGTTCATATCGGCATCGGTACCGATATCGTGGCCCAACATCCGGAATACAATGCCGCCGAGGCGGCTGAGGCGTCGCATCTCGATTTCAGGCTGCTGGCCTCTTTGTGTACCGAGATTGATCAGGGTGGGATAGCGGCCAATATCGGTTCGGCGGTGATTTTGCCGGAAGTGTTTCTAAAGGCGCTGACCGTGGCCCGAAACGTCTCAAAACACAAAAGCCGTCTGGTGACGGCGAATTTCGACATGATCCTGCAATACCGACCGATGCAGAACATTGTGAGTCGCCCCACGGCTGGTTGCGGCAGGGGATTCAACTTTGTCGGACATCATGAGATCATGGTGCCTCTGTTGGCCTGGGCCTTGCGGCGCGAATTTGAACGATAGGCCACTTGCCATAGACAACTTTTAACATATATTGGCGGGGTTTGGATACTCTTCCCGGCGGTAATCCGGGAGTGCTTGATGTAGTTTATTTCGCGGAGACAATAATGGCTAAGTTAATTGAATGTGTTCCGAATTTCTCAGAAGGTCGCCGTCCCGAGGTGATCGACGCAATCTGTGAGGCTATCACTTCGGCTGATGGCGTTGTGCTGCTTGACAGGGAGATGGACCCCGATCACAATCGGGCGGTGGTGACTTTTGTCTGCCATCCTTCGCTTGCGGTCGAGGCCGCTTTTCGTGGCTATCAGAAAGCGGCCGAGCTTATCGACATGACAACGCATCAGGGCGAGCACCCGCGAATGGGCGCCTGCGATGTCTGTCCGTTTATCCCGATATCGGAAGTGAGCATCGAGGAAGCGGTCGAACTGGCCAACAAGCTGGGCCGCAAAGTAGGTGATGAACTATCGATTCCGGTGTTCCTGTACGAAGATGCACGCACCAAGCCGGATCGTAAGAACCTGGCCAAAGTGCGTACCGGTCAGTATGAAGGTATGATCGACGCGATTGAAAAAGATCCCAAACGCAAGCCTGATTACGGTCCGGCCAAGATGAATCTGAAATCCGGCGCCACAGCCATCGGTGTGCGCTTCCCGTTGGTGGCGTTCAACGTTTACCTGGATACCAACAAGAAGTGGATTGCCGACAAGGTGGCTGATGCCGTTCGCAGTCTGAAGGGTGGCTATCGTTTTGTGAAGGCCCTCGGTTTTGAAATTAAGGAGCGCGACCAGGTGCAGATTTCAATGAACCTGGTCAATTTTACCAAGACACCGGTTTTCAGAGTCTTTGAAACCATAAAATCTGAAGCGGCCCGCTATGGTGTCAACGTCACGTCGTCGGAGATAATCGGGTTGGTGCCGAACGAAGCGATGCTCGATGTCGCCGATTTCTACCTGCGTCTTGAGAATTTCTCGGCCGAGCAGGTGCTTGAGCATAAACTTCAGCAGTCCGGCGGAGGTTCGTCGGTCAAAGAGAGCTTCGCCGATGAAGTGGCCTCATCATCACCTGCGCCCGGTGGCGGTTCGGTGGCGGCGGCGGCTGGGGCATTGGGCGCGGCCCTGGCTTCGATGGTCTGTCGGCTGTCCATCGGCAAGAAGCAGTTTGAGGCGGTCAAAGGGGAGCTCACAAAGGTCCGTGACCAGGGGGATGAGTTGCGCAGTGAACTGTCGACCCTGGTGGAGACCGACAAGGAGGCGTTCAATAAAGTCATGGAGGCTTTCAAGCTGCCCGAGGGGTCCGAGCGCGATGAAGGTGTCGAGAAAGCCAACAAGCATGCCGCTGAAGTACCGTTGACGGTCATGAAGAAATCGCTGGAGGCGCTGAAACTGGCCCGGGTAGTGGCCGAGAAAGGTAACCAGAATTCTATCACCGATGCCGGCGTGGCCGCCTTGATGGCCCGCGCCGCAGTTCACGGGGCAGGTTATAATGTGCGCATCAACCTGACCTCAATCGATGATGAGAAGTTTGTGACGAAACTAAAAGATGAAGCGGATGTTATAACCAGTGAGGCTGAGGGTCTGGCGGAGCAGATCAGAGAGTTGGTTGAAAGCAAACTATAGATGACACAACGAATCGATCTGCATCTCCACACCACCTGCTCAGACGGTCTGAGAACGCCCTCGGAAATCCTGGAGGAAGTACGCAGCCGAAAACTGGCAGCGTTTGCCATCACCGACCACGACACCATCGACGGTTTCCTTGAGACCGGTGAATTACTCAAGGAAGGCGACCCGGAACTGATCGCCGGCCTTGAGTTGTCCTGCTCTGCCGAAAAAGGCGACCTGCACCTGCTGGCCTACCTTTTCGATCCGGACAATGCCCGATTGTTGGAAGCGCTTAATGATTTTCAGGAAAAAAGGAACCAACGGGGTCGCACGATGGTGCAAAGACTAAACGACATGGGAATCACGATTACATACGACGACGTCTTGCAAGCAGCCGGCAGTGCCCCGATCGGTCGACCGCACGTGGCCGAGGCGATGCATCGGCGCAAAGCGGTGGCCACTTACGATGATGCCTTCAGACAATACATCGGAGACCGGAAACCGGCCTATGTTCCCAAGGCGAATTTCACACCGGCGGAAGCAATCGATCTGATCCATGCCGCCGGTGGGGTGGCCGTGCTGGCCCATCCCATGGTAGGCGGCGCCGTAGATCGGATCGAGGAATTGGTGGCCCTTGGTATTGACGGCATCGAAGCGCTGCACCCCGATCACAAGCAACATCAGGTGGCAAACCTCAAGGAGATAGCGGCTCGTTTTCGCCTGATCTGGACCGGCGGTTCCGACTTTCACGGTCGCGGTGGGCGTTGCGGTTCAGTTGGGTCCGAGGCGGTGCCGATAGACTGTTTACAACAATTGAGATTACGCTCATCACAGAAGCGAGGTTCGGATTGAGAATATTATTGACGGTCCTGTTTATCATCCTATTGGCCGGACAAATCTCCGGCGGTGAAACGCTGTCTCGCGAGATGCAGGTCGAGATCATTGGCGATTATATGCTGGTCACCGGCCAGGGTGGTTTAGATATGACCGCGACCAGCCATGACGACGCCGACTCGCACCCGCTCAAGTGCGGCACCCCGGCCATTCTCAACTTTGTCACGAACTATGATAAGCTCGACCCTGATCTGCTCAAGTCGCTCGGTGTACAGGAAATCAGCCGTCCGACATTTCTGACCGACTCCGTTGACTCACCCCAAGGACTGTTCAGGGTGCATTATACCACGACCGGTCTGGATGCGCTCCTGGGTGGTGCCGACACGGCCAGGAAAATCGCCGACATTATGGATTCTGTCTATGCCTACCTTATCGATACGCTGGGCTACCCGCCGCCGCCTTTGGATGGATACGAACCCGGGGGGGACGAAAAGTACGATATTTACATGCGCTACCTGGGGACTCTATTCTACGGGCAAACCTGGACAGATTCGATTGGTTATCCCACTTTCAAGCAGGCGACCTCCTATATCGAAATGAACTCCAATCCCACCAATCTGGCCAACTATGCCAACCGGCCCCTGGATGCTATTCGGGTGACCGCGGCCCATGAGTTCTTTCATGCCGTGCAGTTCGGTATTGATTGGGGAGAAACAGAGGACTTTAACAGCGAGACACTCCAGCGTCGCTACTGGATGGAAATGTCGTCGACTTGGGTGGAAGAAGAAATCTATGACGACATCAACGACTACTATTCCTACCTGGATTTCTTTTTTAATGTTCCGGGAGCTTCCCTGCAGCGGTTCACCGGTGGCACCGATCTGCACCCTTACGCTTCGGTGGTCTATCCGATTTACCTGAGCGAAAAATACGGACGCGATATCATTCGTGACATCTGGCTAATGTGCGGTTCGATGGGCTTTGGTCCCAGTTTCCTTAAGGCGGCCGATTCGGCAATCCTGATGGCCAGTGATCGCACACAAAACTGGGTCTCGGCTTTCTCTGAGTTTGCTCTGTGGAACTACCTGACCGATGAGCGATCAGATTTGGCCATCAAGAATGGTTCCGACAATTCTCCGGTGACGGGCTATTCTGAGAAAGAGGAATATCCAGCCATACCGTTTGACAAACTTCACACCTATTTCAAGTACCCGGTTTTTTTGCAAACCAACGCCAATAGTGGCGAGAGTCCGAAAGTCAATGGTGCCTACTACTTCACCCTCAATGAACTGGCTACCGCCCTCGTAATGCACGACACAATTATATGGGTGTGCGACTCCGGCGCCGGCGAGTTTCCCAACTGCACAGATTCTACCCAGACCAGAGATACTACCTATATCACCGAGTGGCGCTACAGTTTTACAACCCACATCGATACTTTTTTCAATGTATACCTTTCGCTCATCGACTCCAAAGTGCCAACGCTTCCGGAACCCTGGGGTATGAACGTCATTTACCAGTTCGAAGAGGAACCGGATTCGCTGATTGTTGATCGATTCTATATTCCGGACGACGCCGGTCTCAAGATAGATCTGCCGGAGCACGATCAGTATCGGTCGATGGTGTTTATCCTGACTCCGGCGACCACCGAACATGGTTTTTATGACACCCTTTGGTACCGCACCATGCTTGTCGGATACGGGATTGGAGAAAACAGTGTTCTCGACTCGCTGGTTAACATCCCGGCCGCGGTGCTCGACCTCTATCCCAATCCGGTAATGGTGGCCGAGATGGACCAACCTCGTGTTACCTTTTTGTTGCAGACGGGTACCGACAGTAGCAGTTTCCCGGTGGCCGGTTCGCCGTATTTCAGTGACCCGGCCACGTTGCAGATTGACATTTACACCGTTGCAGGTGAGCGGGTCAAGACGATTTCCAGAGATGATGACCAGGCGGACCGAAGCTCCGAATGGAGGCGGAGCGGCAAATGGTCGGCCGAGTGGGATCTCAAAAACGAAAGCGGCGCCGACATAGCCGCCGGAGTGTACCTTGTTTATGCGCGGCTTTTCTCAAAGGCCAAGCGAGGCGCCCTGCTGGCCGAAGATCACTCCAAGGTGCTCGTGATTCGATGAACCTTCAGCCGCGGTTGATTAGCAGAATCGCACTGTTTTCCGCTCTGATATATGTTCTGTCATACGCTACGGCTTATTTGCCGAACGTCTCTTTTGTGTTCTTTATAGTCTTTGCAGGGGGATACTTGTGGGGTGCCCTGGCCGGTTCGATGATAGGTTTGATCGGCATGTGGTTGTCCAGTTCGTTCAATCCGTTTGGGCCGGCTGCTCTTCCGTTGTTGGTGGCACAGATGATTGGGGCTGGTTGCGGTGGTTTGGTCGGCGCATTTGTGCATGGACGATCGGATCACGGACGCATCCCCCCCGGTATGATGTGGTTGATTCTGGCCGCGGTCGTCTGTACTTTGGCTTACTATCTGCCGGTGAATGGTGTCGATGCCTGGTTGTACCAACCGTTCTGGCCGAGGTTTATCAGTGGCTTGCCGTGGGTAGCCATTTCGATGGTATCCAACGCTTTGATTTTCCCGTTGCTTTTCGGCGTTGTGACTCGTTTATATGCGCGAGAAAGCAGGTTCAGATGATCCGACTACTAATAGCGTTCTTCATCATAGTCTTACTCTCGCTGCCCACTTTAGTATCGGCGGCCGACTCCACCGAAGTCGAAGTCGTGGTCGATAGCGCACAGCTTGCGACCCCGAACGACAGCCTCGACTCCATCGAACCTACCGTTGACAGCTTGACCGATTCGAGCGCGGTAGCAAGTTTCAACGAACGATATGAAGAGTACAAGAAGCGACATGTGGAACGAACGCCGTCCTTTTCGTTTTTCGATACCGTTGTTGCCTACTTTGCATCTGAACGCTCCAACGTGCATGAGGCTCGCAGCCGTGCTTCGTTTCATGATGTCGGCGACTATTTCCGGTCGGACCCTTCTTACTTTACGCTGGACCATCAGGAAACACCGATGCGCAAAACGGTACAGCCGTTCGGCCTGGCCGGTGATCGGCTGAACCTGGTTGTCAATCGTCAGGCCACTCATCCGTTCGAACACGTTATTGAGCCGGATGGATTGATCGATCTCAACGATCTGCCGTCGTCGTTCGATCACGACATTTACCTCCTGCCCGGTCCGGTGGGTAGGTTACTTGGTGGTCGACAAATGGTCGCCACTTTGGTTACATTGCCGGAGGAACCATCCGGAGATAATCCCGTGACGTCTATCTCGGCTGATAAGGGGGACTATGTTTTTTCGTGGGTACGAGGACGCTACTCGCGACGGTTTTCACGCGGACGAAGCATGAACCTGGCGCTCGGTTATCGCAAAGCGGACGGACCGGTTTCGGGACGCGCCGATGACTCCTACCACTATATCGGGGATATGTTCTTTCCGATTGGTGGGCGCCACGGAATCAAAGCGCAGGGGCGGCTGTACAGCCGCGACGGTTGGCAGGACGTGCGGTCCGACATCGGCGGACAGGCAATTCCACGCGACCGTTTTGATCGACATGCCACGGTCTCTGTCGAACGCAGTCTAAACGAAGGTAGTGGCCGTTGGTTGCTCGGCTACAAACATCTCAGGCAAGGGTCATTCTCCGAAGGCGCCTACCTGTCACGGTACAACCAGACCGGCAATGGTGGTTTCATGGCGCGCGAGTGGTTGAGCGGCAGGACGGCTTTCAATCTCAGACTCGATGGTGACTATCTCGAATATGAAAACTATCAGGACCTCTGGTCAAAGACCTGGGCGGATTTCACTTTCGACATGATTCGGCTTGGCGATGGCGTGCGCTATGGTTTGTCCATTGGTGGTCGCTACGACGATGACTTCTCGTTTCTGCCCAATGCCGCTGCGGTAATACATAAAGATGCATCTGGCTGGTTTGTCTCGTTGTCGGTGGGGTACGCCGAGCGAGAACCGTCGCTTTCCGAACTGTTCCTGCCCGAGCAGCAGGCAGCCGTCTACAATGAGTCGACTCGGGATTATGCAAATGTCGGCAATCGTGAGTTGGAGCCTGAGAAACAACTAATTGGAAATATCCGTGCAGAGTACGGCAGTGTGCAGAACGCCGTGGGGCTGGATGTTACCGGCGGGATGATAGAAAACGGAATCGACTGGCAACAGATACAAGACGCAGACAGTATCGGCAGCTTCACCAGGTTTTCACCAATCAACGGCGATGTTGAATTTGTCAGCGCCACGGTGCACCAACGACTAAAGTACCGTGACTTGGCCACTCTGACCTCCGGCGGATCATATCACTATGTTGACTATGCCGAATTCGAAGATAGGGCGTACTTGCCCGAGTACCAGGCCTTCGCAGGCATGGAGTTGCATCACTACCTGCAAAAGCAACGCATCCACTTATTTGCCTATGGCGAAGTGATATACGTGGGCCCCTATCACGGTTACGTGGTCCAGAACCTTGGTGAAGAGCTGATCGTGAACGCCAAGTTTTCGGTTGGTCTAACCAATTTTCGTTTTCATTTGGTATTTCAGAATATGCTCAATCAAGCCTATTTACAGCGTGACCACATGACCTTTCGCGGCAGCTTTTTCTATTACGGATTAGTGTGGAATTTTGACGATTGAGCCGGACATCGCTGTGGCTTGACTTTGGACGGTCGGTCAGGTTAATTGACCTTCATGCACCAATTGAACCTTACGCGCGAAACCGCCTATCCAATGGTGGTCGACAAAATCGGCGTCAACAATCTGTTAAAACACATCCTGGCCGTCGAAGCAGGGATGCGACAGTTGGCCGTGCACCTGGGGGAGGATGTCGAATACTGGGGCCTCACCGGGTTGGTGCACGACCTGGACTACAACCAAACCAAGGACGACGAAGCTCGCCACGCTTACCTCACCTGTGAATGGTTGGCCGAGTACGATCTCCCCAGGGAAATGCAGGACGCCATCATCGCCCACCCCGGACATCAACCCTGCCGGAGCCGGCTGGACTGGGCGCTCTATTCTGTCGATCCGGCTACCGGGTTTATTGTCGCTTGCGCTTTGATGCATCCGGACAAGAAGCTGGATGTGTTGGACGCGGAGTTCATGCTTCGCAGGTTCAAAGAAAAGCGGTTTGCAGCCGGAGCATCACGCGAAAACATGGAGGCATGTTCGCATCTCGGATTGGCCTTGACCGATTTCCTGATGTTGGTACACGCGGGCATGATGACCATCGCCGATGAGCTTGGGCTGTAGCACATGAAGAGCGCCGATCGTCTCTTGCGAAAAGATATCGTTGGTTGGTCGCTGTACGATTTCGCCAACACCATCTACTCCATGAACATCACGTCGATGTATCTCAAAAGATACATTGTCGACGACCTGGGCAAGGATGATCGGTACTTCGATATTCCCTTTTCGCTGTCGATGCTTTTGGCGGCCTTGTTGTTGCCGGCCTTGGGGGCGATGTCGGACCACTCGGCCAAGAAAAAGATATTCCTCTTTCTGTTCACGCTGACTTGCTGCATAGCGGTCGGCGGGATGACCTTTGTACCGCCCGGGTTTATTTTCGTGACCATCATCCTGTTTATCGCCGCCAATTTCTCTTATGAGGCCGGTATGCCGTTTTACAACTCGCTGTTGTACTCGGTGGCTTCGGGGCGCCGCGCACGGTTGGTCTCAGGCATTGGCGTGGGCGTCGGGTACGTAGGTGCAATTCTCGGAATCATTCTGGTGCAGCCGTTCGTGAGTGGATCGGTTCTGGGTCTCGACGTCCCGTTCATCGAGGGCGGGGGCAAGGTGGCCTCGTTCCTGCCGACCGCGCTTTTGTTCGCGCTTTTTGCCCTGCCGATTTTCTTGTGGGTAAAGGAGGCCCCGGTCAAATCGACCGCCCCAAAAGTGAGTTGGAAAAAAGCTTACAAAGACGTCTGGGATGGATTGCGCCAAACCAAAAAATACCCCGGCGTTTTGCGGTTTTTGGTAGCCGATTATTTCTTCGAGGATGCGGTGGCGACAGTGATAGTCAACATTAGTCTGTATCTATCGGTGGTAGTCGGTTTGGCCGAAGACCAAATCAGCACCTTCCTCATTATAACGCCCATCGCCGCTGTCATCGGATCGTTTTTTATCGGCAAGCTGGCGCAAATCTGGTCGCTAAAACGGCTCGTGAACATCATCGTCTATGGCTGGGTGATCGCGCTAATTCTATTCGTGTTTGTCGAGAATATGATGTTCATCTGGATACTCGGTTCCATCGTCGGTGTTCTGATGGGCGGGTTGTGGACCACCACTCGACCACTTTTGGCCGAGTTGGTCCCGCGTGAAGAGTTGGGCCGGTTCTTTGGCCTGTTTTCACTGTCGGGTCGGGCAGCGGCTTTTATGGCCCCGCTGATATGGACTACGGTCGTCTACTTTTTTCAGCCGGATCGCATTCTGGGTCAAACAACCATCTCGATCTTCGGTATAAATGACATGGACGCAGCCAAGTTGCCGTACCGAGTTGGTGTATTATCGTTGAGTCTCATGATGATTGTGGGCCTTTACATTTTTCGCAGGGTACCGTCTGGCGCGGATAGAGTGAATGGTTAAAAAAGTCGACAAATGGTTTCAGTACACAGGTTGTGTGCACATCCACACCACCGAGTCGGACGGCACCAAACCGCTCGAAGAGGTGGTGGCCCTGGGCTGTGAGGTCGGGTTGGACTTTATGATGTTTTCCGATCACATGAATGTCAACAACCGCGATGCAGGCAAAGAGGGTTACTATGGCGACACACTGGTGACGGTGGGATATGAGCACAATGATCTCGATGACCACCATCACTACCTGTTATTCGATTCGCCTGGCGTCTATCCCAAGGATATGACCGCCGCCCAATATGTCGCAGCCGGTGCTGCCGATGGCGCGCTGGGGATTCTGGCTCATCCGGATGAAGTGCGCACGGCGCTCAAGAACCACCCGGCCTATCCGTGGAAGGATTGGTCGGCGGTGGGCTTCTCCGGTATCGAGTTATGGAATCAGATGTCGGAGTGGACGGAAAAGCTTACGCGCTACAACTTGCTGGCCATGGCTTTTTCGCCGCGCAAATCGATTGTGGCGCCGACCGATCGCATTCTGAAAAAGTGGGATGAATTGAACATGACCGGCAAGTGCGTTGGTCTGGCCGGTGTCGATGCCCATGCTTTTGCAATCAGGATATGGCCGTTCACATTCGAGATATTCCCTTATAAAGTCCATTTCAAGTCTCTCAGGTGCTACCTACTGATGACGGCACCGCTCAATTCCGATGCGGCCACAGCGCGGGCACAACTGTATGACGCTATTCGTGATTGTCGATTGTTCTTTGCCAACGAACGATGGGGATCAGCCGAGCGCTTCCGTTTTTTTGCCGAATCCTCAGGCGGACGGGTCGTGTGCGGTGGTGAACTCCCGCTTTCCAGCGATCTGCGTTTGAATGTCGAACTTCCTTCCAAAGCATCGCTCAGGCTGATCCACAACGGCCGCCCGATTGTCGAGACTGAGTCTGACCGCTTGCAGTTCAATGTCTCCTCCGGCGGTATCTATCGCGTTGAGGCTTTCAAGGGTCGCCGCGGGTGGATTTTCTCGAATCACATTAGAGTGGGTTCCTGATATGTCCGACTCCGAGCGGCAGGTGATCTTCTATGAACCCGAAGGCCGGCCTTCCGGACAGATTGAGGGAAGATTGAGCTGCAAATTCCTGCTGGTGTTCGACGAACAGTGTCTGTTTCTACTTTTTGGCCCGCCCACCCAGTTTCCCTACCATGCCTACCTGCTTGATCGCTTTTGTTCCGACCGTCAGATTCCGTCCAGTTGGGTCAAGCAGCCCGACTTGGTCGAGGTCCATGCTCCGCATATACATGTCCGTGGTGGGGGGTGGATGGAAGTCGACTTCGGCTCGAAAACAGTAAGGTTGGAGGGCCAATCGCGTGCATACGGCGACTATGATCGCGAGGAACTGGTCGCATTAGTGGAAAACCACCCCTTTTTTGATGGATATGAGTGGTCGGTTGAGTGACGAGTCGCCGTCCGCGCCCGCCCGGAAGCAATCGTCTCAAATTCTCTTGACAAGCATTGGCTTAATGGCTACAGTTGGGCAATTGAGTCGCGTATTGTGACTGTAAGGTGGATTGATGATGTTTGAGACATTTTACCCCATTCTGTTTATGCTGGTCATTGCCGCAGTTTTGGCCTCGGTTCTTGCCTTTCTCTCCATATATGTCGGGCGACGCACCCGTCTCGGACAGAAGTTCGAGCCTTACGAGTGTGGTGTGGAACCGGTGGGAAGTACACGCGACCCGGTGCCGGTCAAGTTCTTCCTGGTGGCGATCCTGTTTATATTATTCGATATCGAAGTTATCTTTCTCTATCCCTGGGCCGTGATCTCGCGCAATCTCGGTGTCTTCGGTTTTGTTGAGATGCTGGTGTTTGTCGTTATTTTGCTGGTCGGTTACTTTTACATGCTTGGCCGAGGAGCCCTTAAGTGGGACTAGAAGAAAAGATCCCCGATTCAATTATCCTGACCACCCTGGACAAGATGGTAAACTGGGCGCACAAGCGCTCGATGTGGCCGTTCGGTTTCGGCTTGGCCTGCTGTGCTATCGAGATGATATCGACATTCTCGCCACACTACGATTTGGCCCGATGGGGTATGGAAGTCATGCGACCGTCGCCGCGACAGGCCGATCTGATGATCGTGGCCGGTCGCGTCTCCATGAAAATGGCGCCGGTGGTCAAGACCCTGTACGAACAGATGCCTAATCCGAAATGGGTGCTGGCCATGGGAGCATGCGCCTCCTGCGGCGGAGTGTTCAACAACTATGCCGTCCTGCAAGGCGTGGATCGGATCATCCCGGTCGATATCTATGTGCCCGGATGCCCGCCGCGACCGGAGCAATTGATGGACGGTATTCTGAAACTGTTTGAAAAAGTCGACAAGGAGTCCATCAAGGACAAGCGAGAAGACTGGGGCCGCAAAGCAGTCTGACTGTTATGGTCAGTGTGACGTGCAGTCTGCTGAATCGGCCGAGATTGTGAAATTTGGAACCAATGGCAGCGATGGAAGAACAACTCCGAGGTTTTATCAAAGAACGATTCGGTGATGCCATCATCAGTGAGGATGACTTCCGAGGTGACCAGTCTTTCTTCATCAAGCCGCAAGCGTTGATCGATATCTGCCAGGCATTGCTGGATGATACCGAGTTGAACTTCAAGTTTTTGGCCGACCTGACCGCTGTCGATTGGCTGGGGCATCGACGTGAAAAGGACGGACGGTTTGAGGTCGTTTACAACCTGTACTCCATCGCCCATTCATACCGGTTCTTCCTGAAGGTACGATTACCCGCCGAGGATCCGTCAATCGCAACTTTGTGCGATCTTTGGCCGAGCGCCAACTGGATGGAGCGCGAGGTGTACGACCTTTTCGGCATCGTGTTCGTGGGTCACCCGGAACTCACAAAAATCCTGACACCGGATGAACTCGACGGGCATCCGCTGCGCAAAGATTTCCCGCTGACCTATGAACAACCGCAGTTCAGCTTCAACAAAAACGACCCGCCCGAGGTGACGCACTAGTGGTCGAGCAGAAAACAGTCACCCTGAACATGGGTCCGCAGCACCCGTCCACGCACGGCGTCTTACGAGTTGTGATCGAACTGGATGGCGAGCGCGTGGTTCGGGCCGAACCGACCGTGGGCTACCTTCACACCGGTATCGAGAAGACCATGGAGTCCAAGCTGTATTACAAGGCGCTGCCGTGCACCGACCGCATGGACTATCTGGCGCCGATGTCGAACAATCTTGGCTACTGTCTGGCCGTGGAAAAGTTGATGGACGTGGAGATTCCCCAGAAGGTTCAGTGGGTGCGAGTTGCTTTGGCCGAGTTGACTCGGATCAAGTCGCACCTGGTCTGGTTGGGCACGCACTCGATTGATCTCGGTGCTATGTCCATGCTCCTGTATACCTTTCGTGATCGTGAATCGATTGTCGATGTCTACGAAGCCTGCGGTGGGCAACGCATGATGACCAGTTACATCCGCATCGGCGGCCTGGCTCATGACCTGCCTATCGACTTCGACAAGAAAATGCGCGCGGCTGTCAGCCAGGTCAAAGAGGGGCTGGCCGATTATGAAAACCTGTTGACCAGCAACGAGATTTTTATCAACCGGACCCGCAACGTGGCCGTGATATCGGCTGAAGAAGCCGTCGCCTGGTCACTGTCGGGGCCGATGTTGCGAGGCAGCGGGGTCAAGCATGATCTGCGCAAAGCAAATCCCTACAGTGGTTACGAGAACTTTGATTTCGATATCGCCTTCGGCACCAACGGTGACGCATACGATCGCTACCAACTCAGATTGGAGGAAATCAGGCAATCGATACGGATTATCGAACAGGCCCTCGATGGTATGCCGGAAGGTCCCTATCGGGCCCATGTCCCCGGAGTGGTGCTGCCGCCAAAGGAAGACGTGCTGTACAAAATGGAGTCGATGATTTTCCATTTTAAGATCATTACCGAGGGCTTCAAAGCCCCGGTCGGCTCGATCTACCAGGCCGTTGAGTCGCCCAAGGGCGAGTTGGGTTTTTATATCACCGGCGACGGCACCAATATGCCCAGGCGAATCCGGGTCAGACCGCCGTCCTTTATCAATCTGGCCGTTCTGCCGCGTCTGGTGGAGGGAATGATGTTCTCCGATGTCGTCTGCGCAATAGGCTCAATTGACATCGTTCTCGGAGAGGTGGACCGATGATCCTTACCGATGAATCGATCAAACTCATGCAGGAGAAAGCGGCCAGGTATCCGCGCGCCAAGTCGGCCATATTGCCGGCGCTGACGATAGCCTATCGACAAGTCGGCCATCTCAACGATGAGATTTACTCGGAGATTTCCGATGCGATCGGTGTGCCGACTCTGGAGATCGCCGAGGCAGCGACGTTTTATACCATGTTCCCCAAGGAACCGACCGGCAAGTACCTGATCCAGGTTTGTCATAATCTGTCGTGCTCGCTGTTGGGGGCCGATTCGCTGGTCAGGTATCTCGAAGACAAGCTGGATATCCAGAAAGGCGAAACGACCTCGGATGGGCTGTTTACGCTAATCTCGGTGGAGTGCCTGGGTTCCTGTTCGACTGCGCCTATGATGCAGATCAACCATGATTACTACGAAAACCTGACGCCTCAAAAAGTTGATTCGGTTCTGAAACAGTTGAGGAACGAGGCATGACCTTTTACTCACCTGTCATCACCAACGCCGCAGAAGCAACCGAGAACGAAAAACTGCATCTGTTCAAATATGCAGAGGACCCCGATCAACCTAAGATCGAAACGTTTGAAGCTCATGGTGGCTATGCAGCCTGGAAGAAAGCGCTGTCTTCCATGTCGCCGGGTGAGGTTATCGACGAGGTCAAGAATTCCGGCATCCGGGGTCGTGGCGGCGCCGGTTTTCCCACCGGTGTGAAATGGAGCTTTGTGCCCAAAGACAGCACAAAGCCGCGTTACCTGATTTGCAATGCCGATGAGTCCGAGCCGGGTACCTGCAAGGATAGGGTGCTGATGGAGCGTGACCCGCATTCGGTGATAGAAGGCATGGCCATCGGATCGTATGCCATCGATTGCCATCTGATGTTCATCTATATTCGCGGTGAGTTCGGTCATTCGGCGGTGATGATGGAGCGGGCTATGGCGGAGGCTTACCAACGTGGCCACCTCGGCAAGAATATCCACGGCAGCGGCTACGATCTGGAGATGATCGTGCATACCGGCGGCGGTGCTTACATCTGCGGCGAGGAAACAGCCCTTTTGAATTCACTGGAAGGTGAACGCGGCATGTCGCGGATTCGCCCACCATTCCCGGCCATCGCCGGGCTTTACGCCTGCCCGACAATCGTCAACAATGTCGAAAGTCTGGCCGCCGTGCCGTTCGTAATCAATCGCGGTGCCGATTGGTACAGAGCGCTCGGCACCGAAAAATCGGCCGGGACAAAAATCTTCTCTTTGAGCGGACACGTCAACCGACCGGGCAACTACGAAGTGGAACTCGGTTTCTCGCTTAAGAAGTTAATCTACGATCCAGCCTTCGGCAACGGCATCCCGGGCGGCAAAAAACTCAAGGGTGTCATCCCCGGCGGATCGTCGACACCGTTCTTGACACCGGAGATGATAGAGGTCGGCCTGGATTATGAGTCGCTTCAGGAAGCCGGCTCGATGCTCGGTAGCGGCGGCGTGATCGTGTTCAACGAAGATACCTGCATTGTGTGGGCGCTGAAAAAACTGGCTCATTTCTACCGCCACGAGTCCTGCGGAAAGTGCACACCCTGCCGGGAAGGCACGGGATGGCTGGAAAATATTATTACTCGTATTGAAGCCGGGCAGGGACGCGACGGTGATATCGAACACATCGAGGAAATTTGTGGGAATATCATCGGACGCACCGTCTGCCCGCTGGGTGATGCCGCCGTGATGCCGATTCAGTCGGCCATCAAGCACTGGCGCGATGAATGGCAGTATCACATCGACCACAAGAAGTGTCTGGTGCAATCGGAGTTCGGATTCTAAAGTAGATTCTTATGGCACAGGATACCAAGAAAAGCACCGCGGCCGAAGTCAAGCCCAACACTGTGACCCTCACCATTGACGGGCAAGAGACAACAGTACCGCGCGGCACCAGCGTGCTGGTAGCAGCCCAGCAGATGGGTATCGAGATACCTACTTTTTGCTGGCATCCGAAACTGAAATCGGTCGGCGCCTGTCGCATGTGCTATGTAGAGATTGAGAAGCGTCCCAAACTTGAAGTTTCCTGTGCCACCGACGCCATGGAGGGGATGCTGGTACTGACCAACTCGGACAAAGTGCTCAAGGCTCGTCGCGCCTTGATCGAGTTCCAGCTTTTGAATCATCCGCTGGATTGTCCCACTTGCGATAAAGGCGGGGAGTGCACGCTACAGGACCTAACTGTGGAACATGGCTTTGATGACAGCCGGTATGAGTTTCAGAAGAATCGGTTCGTCGATGACGGCATGACCACGACCTTTGATGATCTCCAAATCGGCCCGGAGATCATTCTGAATCGTAACCGATGCATTCTCTGCTACAAGTGTGTGCGGGCCAACAAAGAGGCCTTCGGCGAATACGATCTCGGTGTCTACGAACGCGGCAACTCGGCAGAAATCGGCGCTGCGCCGGGGATGCAGGTGGACAATCCTTTCTTTGGCAATCTGATTGAAATCTGTCCGGTCGGCGCTCTGACCAGTCAGGAATGGCGTTACAAAGTCCGGGTCTGGCTGACCAGGACAGTGCAATCAATCTGTAACTTTACCAGCTCAGGCACCGGCATCCTGTTCTACAAAGACGCCCACAAGAACCACATCTACCGTGTGCAGTCATCATGCAACGATGATATTGATGACGGCTGGCTGGCCAACGTCACGCGGTACAGCCACCAGGTGATAACTTCGGATGAACGTTTGCAGACACCGTTGATTAAGAAAGACGGCAAGCAGGTCGAAGCTACGTGGGACCAGGCGCTGGACTTGATCCACCGTCGCTTTGGCGAGATTAAAGAAAAGAAGGGGGGCGTATGTATCGGCGGTCTGGCCGCACCCAATCTCGATAACGCCAGCCTGTACAGCTTTGGCAAGTTTATGCGAACGGTTCTGAACTCCAACAATCTGGATTTCCGTCAGGACTACAAAAGGCTCCCGGCGAGCGAATCGGTTTTTGGTGCTCTCTGTCGCCAGGAATTCAAAATTGCCGACATCGACGACTCTGATGTGATCGTCGTCTTCGGCTCTGACATGCTGCGCGAACATCCCAACGAATATGTCCGGATGCGCAAGGCGTACAATTTCTCTGGCACCAGCGTGTTCTCGATCAACCCTTATGGTGTGAAGTCGGCCGATATTGCCCAGTTGCAGATGGTGTACGAGGCCGGTACGGATGAAGCTGTTGTAAACGGACTCTGTTTAGCGGCCATCGAAGAGAACCTGGTCACGCAGTCTGCGGCGACTGATCTACTCAGCAAACTCACTCCTAAAACCTGTGCCGAGGCTGCCGCCGCATCTGGTGTGGATATCGACGCTCTGAAAACCGTGGTTCGGGCGCTGGCCGAGGGTCGAAAGATCACCTTCGTCGTTGGTGAATTGGTGGCCCGTTCGACTGGTCGCGAGATCATCGCTCAGGCTTTGGCCAATCTGGATCGTCTTCTCAGCCTAAGGAGCAAAGGACAGCTTGCCGTCCTGGCCCGTCATGCCAACTCCGTGGGTGCCGAGCGGCTTGGCCTGATGCCGCAACCGTCGGAATCAATCCGTAAGGAACTCCAGTCGATTTGGGGCCGTTTCCCCGACGGCGATGCACACAACACCGATGCCATGCTCGCTCTTATGAAGAAAGAAGAGATCGATGGGCTTTTTGTTCTCGGCGCCAACCCGATCATGCTCTGTCCTGATCGAGATTTTGTGCAGGAGGGAATCAGCAAGGTCGACTTCATGGTAGCCTGCGACCTATTCGAAACGGAGACCACTGAGCTGGCCGATGTCGTCCTGCCTTTGTCATCATGGGCCGAGTTCGAGGGCGCCTACGTTAATCTGGAGGGACGACAACAGGTAGCAAGAAAGGTACTGAATCCGATTGGCCAGTCTCGGCCCGGTTATGAGATAGTGGCCGCTATTGCTGAACGTTTCGAGGCGCCATGGTTTGAGTCGGCCGCTCAACTCACCAACGAATGCGATCAACTGCTGAAGATTAAGCCTGATACATCTTTACCTGACGAGTTTCTCAAAGCCGATCCACAGCAGCAAACAACCACCGAAGAATTTCCCCATCCGCTCTATGTGGTCGATGATGCTCACCATGCCGGCCATCTGAGCGAGAAAGCTCCCTCGCTTGCCAATGTTGTGGGTGAGGCATATATTGAACTTTCCAAAGAGACGGCGGCCAGGTACAAGGTGACATCCGGCGATCCGGTCCGGGTCGAATCGGAGGTCGGCAAGGTGATTGTGCCGGTCAGAATCTCGAAGTGGATTAAGAATGATGCGCTGGTGATCCCGCGAAACTTCTTTGCGACCAAGACCGGCGAATTGTTGAAGCGCAAAGACCGCGTAGACAGGGTGAAGATCAGCAAGGTTGATGAGTGAAGGTATGTTGGAAGTTGCGTTGATATCATCGATAAAAGTCATCTTCGTGATCGCTGTGGTCATGACCGGCTGTGCTTACTCGACATATATGGAGCGCAAGGTTGTGGCCAGGCTGCAGCATCGTATGGGACCCACTTATGCCGGACCGTATGGATTGCTGCAACCCATAGCGGATGCCGTCAAACTGATTTTCAAAGAGGACATTGTTCCCAATCGCGTTGAGCATATTATCTTTGCCCTGGCGCCTATAGTCTCATTCGTCCCGGCCCTGCTCACCTTCGTGGTGGTGCCGTTCGGTGGCGAAATCGAGTTGTTCGGATATCAGATCCAGATGGTCGGCTCGGACTTGAACATCGGCATTTTGTTCGTGTTTGCAGTCACCTCGCTGGGTGTCTATGGCATCGTGCTGGCCGGATGGTCGTCGGGATCCAAATACTCTCTCATGGGTGGTATCCGGTCATCGGCCCAGATGATCTCTTATGAAGTGGGATACGGTCTGTCGATCATCGGCGTGGTGCTGGTGGCCAATACCCTTTCTCTGCGTGAGTTGGTAGAGAGTCAAGCCACCTTCGGTAGTTGGCTGATCTGGAAGCAGCCGCTGGGGTTTCTCTTGTATCTGACCTGCGCCACCGCCGAGACCAACCGAGCTCCCTTTGACATGCCGGAAGCCGAATCGGAACTAGTGGGGGGATACCATACCGAGTATTCGTCGATGCGATTCGCCATGTTCTTTATGGGTGAATACGCCAACATGCTGGCCGTTGCGGCCATCGGAGCCACTTTGTTCCTCGGCGGCTGGCAGGGGCCGTACTTGCCGCCGGTAGTCTGGTTGATCTTGAAAGTTATTGCGTTCATGTTCTTTTTTATATGGTTGCGCGCTACCTTACCGCGTTTTCGCTATGACCAGTTGATGAACTTTGGGTGGAAAGTACTGTTTCCGCTGGCCTTGTTGAATACCATGGTAACCGCGGCGCTGGTAATGTTGTGAAATATTTTTTGACGGTGATATGGCAGTGAAAGAGATTATAAAAGCCCTCGGACATGTGATTTTCAAGATGCCTATCGGCTTTGCGGTCACGCTGAAGCACTTGTTCAAACGACCGGTGACACTGGATTATCCGGCGCGCAAGAAGCCGATGACCCCACGCTACCGGGGGCGGCATTATCTGGAACGCTACGACGACGGCACCGAACGATGTGTCTGCTGCGGTCTCTGCGCCGCCGCCTGCCCGGCTGATGCTATCTACATGGAGCCTGAGGAATCTGAAAACGGAGAACGCCGCGCCGAGGTGTATGAGATAAACCTGCTGCGCTGTATTTTCTGCGGTTTTTGTGAAGAAGCCTGCCCGGAAGAAGCTGTCTTTCTGGGACAAGATTACGAGTTTTCCGACTCGGAACGGAACTCATTCATCTGGACCAAGGAGCAGATGCTGGTTCCGCACCCACGTCAGGACAATCCGTTCAAACGCATCATCCGCCGTGTGAGAAGAGTGTACGGCATACTGGATAAAACAAAATGAGTCTCGACACGATCATTTTCGGAGCATCAGCAGTCATCGCCGTTTTTGGTGCGGTCATGATGATCGGCCAGCGCAATCCGGTCGCCTCCGTCTTATACTTCATCGTGTCGCTGGTGGCGCAGGCGGTTCTCTACGTGCAACTCGGCGCTCTGTTTTTGGGAGCGGTGCTGATAATTGTATACGCCGGTGCAATCCTGGTGCTGTTCTTGTTCGTGATAATGCTTCTGAACCTTCGCGGGACGGAAGACTTTGGCGGCGGTTCGTCGCCGGTGAGTAAGTTTACCAAATTCCTGGTGGCCGCATTGCTCGCCGTGGAGTTAGGATTCGTCGTGAGGAACGGCGTGTTTCCGGACGCAGGCACCCAGACAATACTGCCTGACGGTTTCGGATCGGTCAAAGCGGTGGCCGAGTTGATCTTCATGAAGTACCTCTATCCCTTCGAACTGACCTCAGTACTATTGTTGGTGGCCATCGTCGGCGCCGTGGTGCTGGCCGGTCGTTCGAGAGCATCAGAGTCAAGAGACAGGGTGGAGGATGCAGGTGCGGCAGGCAACCCTCCCATCGAAGAGGTGCATGGCTAAATGGTGACTATTCCTGCATTCCTGGTGGTAGCAGTGGTGCTGTTCGGGATCGGCTGTGTTGGCGTGATGATATCGCGCAACATCATAATTATGTTTATGTGTGTGGAGTTGATGCTCAACGCCGCCAACCTGGCGCTGATCGCTTTCTCGCAAGCACTGGGCAAAGAAGATGGCCACGTAATGGTGTTTTTGGTCCTGACCGTCGCAGCGGCTGAAGCCGCGGTGGGGCTGGCTATGGTGATAATGATTTTCCGTAATCGCGAAACGATAAACATCGATCGGTTTGGGATACTGAAGTGGTAGGTAAGAATTAACATGGCTGAGTATTTGTATCTGGTACCGGCCCTCCCGCTGGCCGGGTTCCTGATCAACGGTCTCCTGATCGGTCGTCTGCCGAGACCGGTGGTATCTTTTGTTGCCTGTGCTTCGATTGGTGTATCGTTTGTGGTCTCGGTCTTGCTCTTCTTCGATTTGAAAGGGCTGCCTGCTGACGGTCGTATAATCGAGCAGGTCCTCCTGCCGTGGATAATGGCCGGTGATTTCCATGTCAACATCGCTCTCATGCTCGACCCGCTGTCGGCCGTCATGATTCTGGTAGTCACCGGTGTCGGGTTCCTGATCCATGTCTATTCAATCGGCTACATGCACAAGGACCCCGGGTATGCCCGCTACTTCACCTATCTGAATCTCTTTACTTTCTCCATGCTGGTGTTGGTGCTGGCCGACAATTTCCTGTTCATGTTCGTCGGCTGGGAGGGCGTGGGGTTGTGTTCGTATCTTCTGATCGGCTTTTGGTTCGACCGACAGTCGGCCACCGATGCGGGCAAGAAGGCGTTCATCGTCAACCGTATCGGCGATTTCGGATTCTTGATAGGCATGTTTATAATCTTCTGGCAGGTCGGTTCGCTTGATTTTCAGACCGTGATGCACAGCGCACCCGGTTCGTTCGCGGCCGGTGGTACTTTGATCACCGCAGCTTGTCTTTTGTTGTTCGTGGGCGCCACCGGCAAGTCGGCTCAGATTCCGCTGTTTGTCTGGTTGCCCGACGCCATGGAAGGACCCACGCCGGTCTCGGCTCTGATCCACGCGGCTACTATGGTGACAGCCGGCGTCTACATGATCGCCCGCAGCAATGTGCTCTTTCTGATGGCGCCGGATGCCTTAATGATCGTGGCTATAATCGGCGCCGCCACAGCCTTCTTTGCGGCCACCATCGGTCTGGCCCAAAACGACATCAAACGTGTATTGGCCTATTCGACGGTGAGCCAGTTGGGTTATATGTTCCTGGCTTGCGGCGTGGCAGCTTTCACGGCAGGTATCTTTCACTTGATGACTCATGCCTTTTTTAAGGCGTTGCTCTTTCTCGGGGCCGGCTCGGTCATCCATGCCATGTCCGACGAACAGGACATGCGAAAAATGGGCGGCCTCAAGAAGTACGTGCCGATCACCTATGCGACGATGCTGCTTGCTACGCTGGCCATATCCGGCATTCCGCTTTTCAGTGGCTTTTTCTCCAAGGATGAAATCCTGTGGAAATCGTTCTCATCGCACTATGGCCATCCACTCTTGTGGGTGATCGGAGTTGTGACAGCCGGCTTGACCGCCTTCTATATGTTCCGGCTTGTCTATCTGACTTTCTTTGGCTCTGAACGCATGGACGATCACACTCGCGAACACTTGCACGAATCACCGAGATCCATGACTATGCCGTTGATAGTTCTGGCCGGTCTCTCGGTTGTTGGTGGGTTTGTCGGCTTGCCTCACGTGTTCGGCTTCACCAATTACTTCGAACAGTGGCTTGAGCCGGTAATGGCCGGTGCTTCGCAGCATGCTGCCTCGCAGGCCATGGCCGCAGGCGGCGGTAACACCGGACTGGAACTGGGTCTGATGGCCGTCTCGGTGCTGATGGTCGCCTTTGCCATTTATATGGCCTACCGAATATACAACCGGGCTCCGGAGATGGCGACCAGACTACGCGACAAGATGCCCTGGGCTCATCGTATTCTGCTGAACAAGTATTTTGTGGATGAAATATATAGTGCTGCGATAGTCCGTCCGGTGGTCAATGGGTCCAAGTTCCTGTGGACGATTTTCGACGTTCGACTGATCGACGGGCTGGTTAACGGGCTGGCCACAATCTATGGTGATATGGCCCAACTCCTCCGCACCGGTCAAACCGGACGGGTGCGCACCTACGCCACTTTGTTCGTTTTCGGCGTGGTTGTCATTGTGGCCCTGATGCTTTTTGGATAGATGATGGAAAACACAATACTGACACTGGTGACATTCTTCCCGACCATCGGCGTGCTCCTGCTCTTGCTGGTGCCGAGAGAACGACATGACAGCATCAAAGCAGTGAGCTTAATAGTTGCATTTGTAACTATGTTACTGTCGTTTATGTTGTGGTCGATGTTCGATCCGGTGGCCAACGGCATGCAATTCGAGTATGACTTGCCCTGGGTGATGTCGATGGGTATCCACTACCACATGGGTATCGACGGCATCTCCCTGGTGCTGATCGTCCTCACCACTATTCTGACCGTCCTGGCCATTCTCGCTTCGTGGCGTTCCATTACCACCGGCGTGAAGGGCTACTTCATCTGCCTACTGCTCTTACAGACCGGGATGATCGGCGTGTTCTGCGCTTTGGACTTGTTCTTGTTCTATGTATTCTGGGAAGTCATGCTGGTGCCCATGTATTTCCTGATCGGCGTCTGGGGCGGACCGCGGCGCGTTTATGCAGCCATAAAATTCGTGCTGTTCACCATGTTCGGGTCGCTCTTGATGCTGGTCGCAATTTTGTATGTGCTCTTTCAGTATCAGGCGTTCTCTGGTGAGTACTCATTCGATTTGATGAAACTGGTATCCATGCCGACGGTCTACCGCGATCAGCTCTGGCTCTTCGGCGCTTTTGCCTTAGCCTTTGCCATCAAAGTCCCGTTGTGGCCCTTCCATACCTGGCTACCGGACGCGCATGTCGAGGCGCCCACGGCCGGCTCGGTGATTCTGGCCGGTGTGCTTCTGAAAATGGGTGCCTATGGTTTCCTGAGAATATGTCTGCCCATGTTCCCGGACGCCACTATGACATACCTGCCGTATATATGCGTCTTAAGTTTGATCGCGATCATTTACGGTGCCCTCGTAGCGATGGTGCAGAAGGACGTCAAGTCGCTGGTGGCCTTTTCATCTGTCTCACACATGGGCTTCGTCATGCTCGGGATGTTCGCACTCAACTTTCAGGGGATGCAAGGCTCGGTGTTACAAATGATCAACCATGGCATCTCCACCGGCGCACTGTTCCTGCTCGTCGGTATGATCTATGAGCGACGGCACACCCGCATGATTTCAGAATTCGGTGGCCTGGCCAGGGTGATGCCGTTCTTTGCCGCTGTCTTCTTGATAACGACACTTTCATCGATCGGCCTACCACTGACCAACGGTTTTGTCGGTGAGTTCCTGATTCTTTTGGGCATGTTTAAGGCCAACACTGTCTATGCCGTCATCGCGGCCAGCGGCGTGATACTGTCCGCCTGCTACATGCTGTGGATGTTCCAGCGGGTAGTGTTCGGCAAAGTCACCAAACCGGAAAACCAGGAGTTGACCGATCTCTCCTGGCGTGAAAAATTGATCATGGTTCCGCTGGTGTTGCTCATGTTCGGCATTGGTGTCTATCCCAAACCGCTGCTTGAGCGAATGGAACCGGCCGTAAAACAGGTACTGCAACACGTGGCCAGGGCACAGACAGTCAGACTAGACGAAGACGGACAAGTCAGAGAGATAGCTATCCAACCGGGAAACGAACAACTAACGACCGCCCATTTGACCCAAGGAGGTATCTCATGTCCGAAGTGATTATCTATACCAAGGAGGGATGTCCGTACTGTGCCGCCGCCAAAAAGCACTACACGGAACAAGGCGTCTCGTTCAACGAAATCGACATCAACGTTGAAGAGGGAGCCAAGGACAAGCTGCTTTCAATAACCAAAGGTGAGCGCATCGTCCCGGTCATCATCGAAGGAGATGATGTCAAGCTCGGTTTCGGAGGCGGTTGAGGATTCTAACTGATGGGCGGCGGTCGTCGCCCGAAGAAAAAACGAGATTATGGACTTTACGTCGGCCTCGATAAATTTCGAACTGATCTACTCGGAAATCGCGCTGTTATCTGCCGCCTTTCTGATTTTGGTAACTTCTGCCCAGCGGCATATCGCACGTTTGGCCCCGCTGGTAGCACTGCTTGGTATGGCCGTCTCTATGTTCTATGCTGTGCAGCAGTGGGGCAATCAGATGTCCGGGTTCTTCGGTATGGTCACCTGTGATGATTTCGGCACTGCATTTAAGATACTATTCCTGATCGTGGCCATGTTGGTTTTGTTGATTGCGCATCGTTACCTCTCGGTCAAGCGAATCAGCAACCCGGAATTCTACGCCCTACTTTTGATTTCGACTATGGGCATGATGGTGATGGCCAACACGACCGATTTGCTGGTCATGTTCCTGGGCCTTGAAATCATGTCGGTACCGCTGTATGTCATGGCCGGGTTGGCCCGGCGGTCGCTTGAGTCGAACGAAGCCGGCATCAAGTATTTCATCATGGGCGCGTTCGCCTCGGCCTTTCTACTGTTGGGCATCGCCTTTGTGTTCGGTGCGTCGGGCACGACCGACCTCAGACGCATCGTGGCCGATTTCAGCTTCATTGTCTCCAACTTCAGCTACTACCTGTACGTCGGTGCCGGTCTGATTCTGATCGGATTCGGCTTCAAGGTTGCGGCGGTGCCGTTCCACAGTTGGGTGCCTGACGTCTACCAGGGTGCGCCGACACCGGTGACAGCGTTCTTCTCGGTTGGACCCAAAGCAGCCGGTTTTGCGGTGATGCTGCGCATCTTCCTGTATGGTTTTGCACAAATGGACCTCTTGAGTGATTTGTTCTGGATACTCGCGGTGCTAACGATGACCGTCGGCAATATCCTGGCCCTCAAACAGGACAATGTCAAACGAATGCTGGCCTGTTCTTCGATAGCGCACGCCGGGTACATACTGGTGGCTCTTTGCGTCGGCTCAAGCGATGCTCTGGCGGCAGCCTTGTTCTACCTTGTCGGCTACGCAATGTTCAACCTGGGCGCTTTTGCGGTGGTGACGCTCCTGGAAACGCGGTCCGGATGCAAGTCTGACTTCACTGAGCTAAACGGCATGGCATCATCTGCGCCGTACTTGTCGGCGGTGCTGGCCTTGTTCATGTTCGCGTTGTCCGGATTCCCACCGACGGTCGGGTTCTTTGGTAAATTCTATGTCTTCTCAACGGCTGTTAAGTCCGGTTACATATTGTTGACGGTGATCGGCGTTATGAATTCGTTTTTGTCGGTCTATTACTATCTGCGTGTGATCAAGACGTCGTACTTCGACAAACTTGAGGGCACGTTCGCACCGGTTACTTACTCTCCCGCTATCATGCTGGTGTTGGTGATAACTGTCGTCGGCACTCTTGGTCTGGGTTTCTTCCCGGACCAGGTACTCAAACTTTCCCAGTCGGCACTGTTTGCCTTTTTGTAGCAGGTAAACCTGTTTTTCGCGCTACGCACGCCTATGATTGACAGATATACATGTGTCGGGCGAGGTCGCCACGACACCACACCCAAGATCCAATTGTCATGCCGAGCGCGGTTCAAGGATCACTGTGTGGACGGCGGACCTCGTACTCTGCTCTTTCTTGTTCCCGTCGAGAGGTCGGTGGCCAATGGCCGGGGTGTGTTCCTCGTGGGGTTGAGTCAATAACACACCCCTAAATCCCCTCTCAAGAAGGGACTCCGAAGAAAACACCGGTGGGTCGACGGCCCTTGCGACTCTGACACACTGTCGTCCTGGGCGCAGTCGAAGGGCGAGCGTTCGACAGGCCCGAAGCGCAAAAAAAGTGATTTATCACCTTTGGCATTGACATGCTGCTCACACGGTCGTAACCTTTCATCGACGAACTCCAAGGTCCGAACACCAGGGAGATCGGCTGTTAGGTGTACGAATAATACCATAACTTAAGGAGACTCTAATCAAACTGTGGTTAGGGTCCTAAAGTAAGAGGATGAAGAATGACCGGTGACGCCACTAAGAACAGCGACATCTTCATAAGTTATTCAAGCAAGGACCGCGGTCGCATCGCTCCCTTGGTGGAAGCTCTGGAAGGAGTGGGGTGGGCTGTCTGGTGGGACCGTAAGATTCCTGTCGGCAAGACCTACAATGAGGTCATCGAAGCAGCTTTGAACTCGTGCGGATGTGTGATCGTCGTCTGGTCGGAAAACTCGATTGAATCTGAATATGTACGGGACGAAACCAGTGAGGCCAAGAGCCAGCATAAGCTCGTTCCCGTATTGATAGATCAAGTCAAACCACCCCTTGAATTCCGACGAATCCAAGCCGCCAACCTGTTGAACTGGGCGCCGGAAGCTGAAAGCGCCGAGTTTGACGAACTCCTGGATGCCATCACGGACATGATAGGTAAACCTGAGAGTACCCGGGATAGCCTGGACCAGGCTGAGGTAGGGGATGAGGATGAAGACGTCGATGACGATGAAGATGACGATGACGATGAAGATGAAGATGAAGATGAAGATGAACTGGAGTCCGATGACTGGTTTGACAAGGGATACGAGGCTCAAGAACGCAACCAACACAAGAAGGCCCTGCGCTGTTACACCCGTGCCATCGATCTCGACCCCGATAGCGCCGAGACGTATTGCAATCGCGGCAACGCTTACGACTCTCTTATGCGATATGGTGATGCACTAAAAGACTACCGAAAGGCTATCCGGCTAGATCCGAATGATGCCGACATTTATCTAAACCGAGGCAATACATACAGCACACTGGAGCGTTTCGAGGAGGCATTGGAGGACTATAGTGCGGCCCTCAAACTTGAGCCGGATGATGCCTATGTATACGGACAAAGGGGATTCGTTTTGCATAGACTGGAGCGTTACGAAGAGGCTCTGAGGGACTACGATATGGCACTTAAGCTGGCTCCGGATGATGCCAATACGTTCCATCACAACAGGGGAGATGCATTCTTCGAACTGGGGCGTTACGATGCTGCTCTGAGAGAGTTCGGTGCAGCGATCGAGATTGACCCAGAGGACTTGTCTACGCTACAGGGTCTGGCCGAAGTGTGCATAATCGTGGGACGTTATGATGACGCATTCGGGTATGCCAAGAAAGCCCAAGCACTATCCCTGGAACATAAGGATTCATCCATTTCTTTGTATCTTGGATGCATTGCCCGGAAGTTGCTGGGACAGGATACTGAGGAAACGTCAGGCAGGTTCAATGAGTTGCTCCAAAAGGAGTTTCAGATCGATTGGTCTTTCAAGAAGATCGATGACTGGGTCAAGACCGCCGAATTATCTGACGATGTACGGGAGTTTATTGTTGCGAAGACGGCGTTGCTGAAGACCAAGCAGAAGAAGAAGGAATAGGTTGGTTGCGCGGTAGCACCCTTCGACTGCGCTCAGGGTGACAGGTAAACCTGCTTTTCGTGGTGCACGGGGACGCGCCTCGCGCACGATCACTACAAATCCCACATTGAATGCTCGCGCCTATTCATCAATAAAGGAGTATTCACATGACCACCAGCGCAGAACATATCAAAGCCAAATCATGCAGGCATCGTATTCACCATCGATTCTATCATGTAAATGTGAAAATGCGCAATCCAAACCCATTTGTGCGCAAGCCGGCTGGTCGCCTCAAATCATGTCTGGCGGCGGGCTTGGGGTAGACGGGGGCGTCTACCGCCCACAGAAAACACTTTTTCCGCAAAACAAACCCATTTGCGCCCGACGTGCAGGATCGACAGACAAGAATCGTCACGCGAGGTCGCATGACGGCACAAGCGAAGATGGATTCCCGCCTTCGCGGGAATGACAGATCGGGGGTGCCCTTCGACTCCGCTCAGGGTGACACAATTGGCGGGTTCACGCCGCGGCGCGCGGGCGAAGACGGACCTGCCCTACGACTCCGCTCGGGGTGACACAATTGGCGGGTTCACGCCGCGGCGGGCAGGCGAAGACGGACCTGCCCTACGAGGAAAGTCGCTGTTTTTCGCGGTGCACGAGGAGGTACACCACGCACACAATCGGCAGATGTGGACATCTGCCGTGCACGGTACCTTACCAGATTCCCTCTTGAGAGGAGTGCCCGTAGGGCGTTGTGTGTACTTCAATTATACCTACAACAACTGCAAGTAGTAGCAGGGGGAGGGGCCGTTGGTGAACATCCAGTCGACCAGGTAGACCAGATCAGCTATGTCAATCAAACCACCTGAACAGTCGACATCACCCGATTGATAAGGAATCGGTTCCGGACCGCCGGTGAATTGGAAATCGACCAACCAAACCAGGTCGGCGATATCAGTCCCCGGTTGACCATCCGTGTTCCCGGCCTGCACCCAGATGCGATCGGTGAAGAAAATCTCCACGGCGGTGGAATCCGATACCACGTGCGCAGGAATGTCACCGTTGTTGACATGGCTCAAACCGCGGCAGTCCACCTCGGCCAACCCGACCAGCGCCGTCTGCTCCAAACCGCTGATGCCGACATCGAGGTATTGGAAGATGATACTGCCGTCTTTGGTCAACAGCATTTCAAAGTTGATCGTGGTGTCCGAAGCGAGATTGAAATTCGAGGGACGATACCATTCCAGCACCAGCGTGTCGTAGGAGGGGTCGTTGTACAGGTAGATTCCTGCTTCCGGCACGGCAACAGTGTCGAAGATGAGATCACTCCAGAAGGCCGAGATAAAGGTACTGAACGGTGTGCCGGGAATGTCGATGCCGCCGTAATAACCATTGACGTTGATGTTGGTGTCGGTGAAGGACACGCCGCCGTTGACACCCATGAAAACGCGGTTGAAGGTGGTGTCGTAGAACGGAAAGTGAAAACCGATATTGCGTGGACCAACGCTGCCATCGTCCAGTGGATTGCCGCTGCCCTGGTGATAGTAGTCGCCGAACGACAACTTGGTCCCCAGCGTTTTGGCCGAGATCCACTTGAACTCCGGTCCCTCAGGATCGCCGGATATTTTCGCAGCATAAGTAGTATCGTCACAGGGTACGGTCAGGTAGACCGGGACGACACTGCTCGAATCGAGACTGCCGCCTGATAGTCCCCAATTGACCGTGAGCAGTCCCCGGTAGCGTTCGACCTGATCCTCAATGACCGAGGCATCGAGAGTAACAGCGAGCATTAACGAATCGGACGGCCCAACCGTGCCGGCTGTCGGAGACGGCGAGAGCCAGTTGCCGAGATTCTTGAAGAGGCTGTCATTGACGACTATGGTAAAGTCCATCGCTTGCGAAATCGAACGGTTGAACAGCCAGACATCGGTCGTAGCCATGGAACCAACATCCATCGTCGTGTCGATGAGGATCGGCAGGGCGTAGATCGACGGTGGCGGTGCAAGGGTGGAGATAGCTGCGAAAAGGTTCGGACGAGGGCCGATATGCTCCGAGGTATCTCCCAACTGAAGGGTACCGGTGGGCACCAGGGCATCGCGGATCATGTCCGAGGTTAACACGGAGCCATGGTTTGCTTTGTAGTAACCTTGCAGGCAAGCTCCAGCCCCGGTGACAATCGGTGAAGCCGACGACGTTCCGCCAAAACCAGCCGTGTAATACTGGTCGTAATCACCACCACCATCGAACAGTCCGCCATAACCGCATGTGTAAACACCGGTGCCATAACCCTGAAGATTGACGCGCGCGCCGAAATTGGAAAAGCCCAGTCGCTGGAGGTCCTGAGCGTACCCGGCGGGATAGCCGGCGCCGATGACTATAGCATGTGAGTTGCGCCAGGTGGTGTCGAAGATCTGAGCATAAAGTCCGGCATCGTCGAAGTCTTCGGCTCCGTTGCCGGCCGCTTCCATCACGATTATGCCTTTGGCCCAGGCGTAGAGTATGGCATCATAGTTGGCTTGCCAGTACTCCATGCAGACGTATCCGAGCTGATCCGGGCGCGACTGGAAGTTGTAACGAGGGCCGGGTGCGTGCAGCTCGATCAGGACCAAATCTCCCGGATCGAGGTTGTCGATAGCCGTGTACATAGCCTGCGCGAACGACATTGTGGAGACCGAAACCATGCCGACATCGGCCCCGTAGCAAATGCCGGTCATGCCGTAACCGTTGTTGCCGGCCACCATTTCACCCAACACGGCTGTGCCGTGATTGGTGCTGGATTGGCCTTCGCCGGGGTATGGTCCGATTACGGCGCCTAACGCTTTGTCTAAATCTTCGTGTGTTGTTTGCCAGTTAATCTCGATATCGATGATTTTGACCCCACTGCCGTCGCCACCGGGCAAAGTGTTGGCGTAGTCGGCATCGACACCGGCCGGCGCCGCCTCGCGATAATCCTGGTTCGGCTGGTAGTCCGGCGTCGGTGGGTCGATGTCCTCAGCCACTTCAGGAGCAGGCTGGATGTAGGCGATCTCGACTTCATCCAGCGCGTTTAGTTGCCGGACTATTTGCTCAGCCAGGGCCGGATCGGTCAGGTCGATTCGATAGTAGCTATTGAGATCGGCCATCTCATGCCCGGAACGACGTTGAGCCGCATCCCTGTCCCGATCAAGTTTGTCTTCTGATTGTCCAGCAAAGAGCCTGGAGAAATCACTGCCCAAAAACGGACGAAGCACCGACTCTGCCCTTTGCACAGGTCGTCCGGTGGTCAATGATATTAATCTGTTACCTCGAAGCCTGACGCCTGAGGATTGTGCGAACTTGACCACGACATGGGAAATGACAGCCTGCGAACTTACGGGAATCGCCGACGACTTGTCGGCGGTAACACGCGGGATCAGGTCCGTCGACATGCTTTCGGCCGTATCAGAGTCTATCAGCGCGGCGCCCGGCGTTGCAAGCATACTGCCGGTTGTCAGTATCAGTACCAAAAGCATTCTAGTGGCCAATTTCATCGTCATGTCGTCTCCAGGTTGTAGTCTGTCCGCATTTGTGTATCGTCGGTCGGTGAGGAAGACCGGCAGGAACCTCTGTTATCTACACCAACAATATACGGACCGTCGCGGTTTCGTCAATAACATTACTATTGGAGATATCGGCAATCGATGAGAATGCTCGAAGCAGCCGTGGCTGATTATCTTATCTGACGGACTTTCTGTTCGAGCCTGTTCTTGCCGTTGATAGTCGGCGGCTTGATTGGATACCTGCCGGAGAAACAACTGTCGCAAAAACGGGTGTTGGGCAGCGCTTTGATTCCCAACATCCCCTCCAGGGAGAGGTACCTGAGTGAATCGACTTTCAGGTATCTCTCCATCTGCGCCACCGTTTTCTTGTTGGCGATCAGCTCCTGCCGAGTCGGCATATCGATACCATAGAAGCAAGGGGATATAATCGGGGGAGAGGAGACACGAAAATGGATCTCTTTGGCTCCGGCATCGCGAATCAGTTTGACAAGTTTGAGTGATGTCGTGCCGCGCACAATTGAATCGTCGACAACAACAACCCGGCGACCTTCCAGGACACCCCTGACTGTGTTGAATTTTACTTTGACGTCGAGGTCGCGAATGTCCTGATGCGGATCGATAAAGGTCCGGCCCACATAGTGATTTCGGATAAGGCCGATCTCGAACCGGATACCGGACTCTTCGGAGTACCCCAAAGTGGCTGTGTTGGCCGAGTCCGGGATGCCGATGACGATATCGGCTTCGACCGGATATTCACGGGCAAGCTGACGACCCAGCCGCCGCCTGACCTTATCGACGTTTTCACCGAAAATCTTGGAGTCCGGCCGGGCAAAATAGATATACTCAAAGATGCAGCAAGCCTGCCTGGTTTTCTTCATAGGGAAACGAGAGCGCAGTCCCTTCTTTGAGATTTCGAGCACCTCACCCGGCTTAATATCGCGCACGTATTTGGCTCCGATGATGTCAAAAGCGCACGTTTCGGACGCCACCACCCATGAGTGCCCTAACTTGCCCAAACACAGAGGTCGAAAACCATAAGAATCACGAGCCGCGATAATACTGTCTTCAGTCAGCAACAGAAGAGAAAAAGCGCCCTTAACACTGGACAAGGAGTCACAAATACGATCGATCCGTCGGCTCTTACTTGAACGAGCGGCCAGGTGAAGAATCACTTCGGTATCAGAAGTGGTCTGAAAGATTGATCCTTTAGCATCCAGCCGGGAACGCAGTTGTTTCGAGTTGGTGAGGTTACCGTTGTGTGCAATGGCCAGGCTGCTGTGGCGGTTGGTGATCAGAAAAGGTTGGATGTTAATCAGCGACGATGCGCCGGTAGTACTGTATCTGGTGTGCCCCACAGAGATTCGCCCGGGGAGATTCTTGACGGTCTCCTCATTGCCGAATACTTCGGACACTTCACCCATCCCTTTGTGCATGCGTATGACACCGTTATCGGAGGTGACAATCCCGGCTGATTCCTGCCCCCGATGTTGTAGCGAATATAGTCCGAAGTAGGTCAATTCGGCCGCCTTGGCGTTACCGAAGATTCCGAAGACACCACAATTGTCATGAACCATATCGTCTGTCATAAAACTGCCTCAGGCCTCAGCCTGGAAAGCGCACAATGTATCGACCCGACCGGCGTTTGTCAATCAGTTTGACGGTGATTTGACCAGGCCCAAAAACTGAAGGAGTTTGCAGAGACTGATCATCTTCGGGCAAGCCTGTGCAACCTTTGCACAAGAAACCGCTGGTGGAAAACCGGCTCCAGGTGTACCTTTAGGGCTACTTCATGATTTGACCTTGCGGCAGTTCAAAACGGCAGCGAGGCATTGTTCTTGCTTTATGGGTCAGAGGTGAAACCCAGGTATGATCGAATAATGAGTAACGACACGCACAAATACGAGATTCTCCGTCAACTTGCGATGGCCGGAGCCGCCGGTGAGGACGTTACGTATTCGGCTGAAGCTGCTTTGAAGCAGGCGGCTGAGTTGGTGGGCCTGTCTGCTGCAGCTCTCTATCTGTGGGGTAAAAAGGGAAAGCCTGCGGTGAATGTCGCCTTTGCCGAAACCGAGACCGAACAAGAACACCTGCAAAGTCTCGAAGACGATCTATTCTCAGCCTTGCGCAACGAACGGCAACTGGAGTCCGCCTATATGTCGTTTGCCGGTGATCCTCCCCGGCATTCGTTCACGCTGCCGTTACGATATCAGGGTCAGGTTCACGGTGCAGTGATAGGATTGCAGACGGGGGAGCGGACCATAGTGTCGGAGAACATATTTCTGGAAGCCTTAAGCGCACTGCTGGCCCTCAACTCAGCCGCCGCCGGTCTCACCCAGAAACTGCCGACCGGCCGTCAGGCGCTTGATCAGGCCAAGGTGGAAGGAATCCATCAGACGGCGGTGACGGCCAACCACGAGATAAACAACGCCCTGACTCCGATCCTCGGCATAGCCAATCTACTTAGAACCGGTCCCGGAGTCACTCCCGACATGAAAGAGAAACTGCAGAAGATAGAAAGCTCTGCCGACCGCATTCGCAGCGTGCTTCAGCGCCTGATGCGCGTCGACAAACCTGACTCGGTCGTTTACTACGACAACATCAAAATGATCCCGCTGCCGCCGGAGGATGAGCGGGATGATCAGTGAGCGGCAAAACGGCCGTTATTCTCTCTACCAACAAGACAGACGGATTCTGTGGGGTGTGGACCGGACCTCTGGTTTCGATCCCGCTATCACAGTCTACAGATTCAGCCAGATAAACTCGTCCGCCTGAGTTTTGAGTTCCGTGGCGTAGATGATGTACTCATGGATATCATCTTGATACATAGCCTGAAGCATGTGCAGAACCAGATGCCATAGCATTTCGAGGGCGGGCCGAAGCTTCTCTTCATCCGCTTCTAATGCCTCCGGCAACTCTGCGGCGATCAAGTGTTCCATTTTTGTCCGGAGGGTTTCTGTGGAAGCGACCAGTCCTTCGATGTTCCGGTCGGGCAGATGGTGCTGTACGATCAGATCAATCGTCACCATGAGCCCGTCAAACTCAGGATAGCTCACCGGCAACAGGGTAGCCGCGGTAGCCTCAAAGGCGGTGTGCAGATCAGGCATCAGCTTGTAGACCTGTTCCGAATCACTCTGTCGGCAGGCATTGGCATACTTTTCGACGAGTTCGGCAAACAGTTGTCTCTGTTCTATGAAGCTGGGTCGGCGGGTCGGTGATACCTGTTCGGGATTCATTTGTGCGATAGCCTTAAACTGTTCGGTGAACTTGGGGCCGGCCGCAATAAGTGCAGCGTAATCCTTGGCGGGCCAGGCCGTATGCCAGGCCGGGGCCATAATATTGTGGAAGTCGCCGAACGAGACATATCCGGATGCAGCGGCCTGATCGGCGGAGCAGCCTTCCTGAGCTGAAGCGATTGGAGCCGCCAGCATGAGCAAACACCACAGTATTTTTCGTGACATCAGAACACCTCCCAGTTGTTCTTGTGCGTTCGGCTGGGGCCGAACTGTCGATCAGATTACGTTCGTTTCTTCGACCATGACGCCCTGTCCAAAGCGGGTCGGGCTGACGGCTGAGATATCCAAAGTCGGTTTTTTGCCGGACATTATCTCGGCGCTTAGAAGTCCTGCCGCCGGGGCATGCATGAATCCGTGGCCGGAGAAGCCTGCTATGTGGAACATGCCGTTCACTGACGGTTCCCATCCAATAATGGCGTGATGATCCGGCGTCACCTCGTATAGCCCCGTCCATTCGTTGCCGACCTCCGCCTGTTCCAGTTGGGGTATTCGCTCGAGGGCGATTTCCAGAATGTGGTCGGTGTAGTCCGGGTCCAGAGATACATCGAACGAAGGCTCTACCGATTTATCAGCCCAGCCCAGGAGCATCCCTTGCGATTCTTTGTGGCAGTACAATCCGGTCTTGACATCGACGACCATGGGGAAGGACGGTTTAACGAAATCCAGTTCGCCGGTCGTTACAATCTGTCGTCTGACCGGTACGACCGGCAAGTCGGCACCGACCATCTCAGCGACCACTCCGGCATGAGGTCCCGCGCAATTGATGACGAGCGGACAGCTGATTGTGCCATGGTTGGTCCGGACACCCGCAACTTCGCCTTGTTTCACGTCAATCCCGGTCACTTCAGTGTCGAAGGCAAATTCGACACCCAGTTTGCGAGCAGCTTTCTCGTAGCCGGTCAGAAACTCGTGCGGATCACCCAGGCCGTCGTCATCGCAGAAGGCGGCGGCTTGAATACCTTCCAGAGAAACATGGGGCGCTCGCATGGCAATCTCCGAAGGCTCAAGCATTGCTACATCCAGGCCCAACGACTTCTGCATCTCGTAACTGGCCCGGAACCTGATGACTTCCTCGTCGGACTGAAGAAGGAACATGTACCCAACCTTATCATACAGCGCGTCGAAACCGGTTTCCTCTTTGAAACCAGTGAAAACCTTTTCGGACAACATCGACATCTCGACATTGACTCTGGTGGAGAACTGGGCCCTTATCCCGCCGGCCGCTTTGGAGGTTGCCCCGGCACCCAATAGTGGTTCTTTTTCCAGAAGGAGTATCTGGCCGAACTTCTCACGAGCCAGATAGAAGGCGGTTGCGACGCCGATAATCCCGCCGCCGATAATAATGGCGTCGGCTCTCATCCGCATGAAGGGGCTGCCTGTCCGACATATATGGCACCGTTTGTCAGCATCGGACCAAGGTTAAACATCGACCCCCGCCAAGTCAAGCCAATTCGCGCCAAGGCGGATTGATCACTCCAAAAACGTGCATTAAAGACTTGGCGATTGTCTGCAAAATGGATAGATTCAAAAACCATGTTTTCCGGACTGCTTGATAAGTATTACCACCGTTTCGAATTCCACGGAACCCATGTCCTCATATTGCTGGCTGTGTTCGTGGGACTGGCCACAGCCTTCGGGGCGATGGGTTTCACCTGGCTTATTCGGTATTTTAACGACCTGGCCTTTGGTCTGACCGATCAGATCCTGACCGAGGCGGTTGGAGCGCGCGGTTTCAAGTTTTGGCTGCCGCTGATTCCCATGGTTGGCGGCTTGCTGGTCGGGCCGATTGTCTACCTGTTCGCCCGCGAGGCCAAAGGCCATGGGGTACCGGAAGTAATGAACGCGGTTGCGCGTCTGGGTGGGATCATTCGTGCCCGCGTGGCCGTGGCCAAGACGATTGCCTCGGCTATTTGTATAGGGTCCGGCGGCTCGGCCGGTCGAGAAGGGCCCATTGTTCAGATCGGATCAGCGATAGGCTCCACGGTCGGCCAGATGTTCAGGATGTCGGGTGATCGGGTGAGAATCCTGGTCGGCTGCGGCGCGGCTGCGGGGATATCGGCGGTGTTTAACGCCCCCATTGCGGGCGTGATTTTCTCGCTGGAAGTCATCCTGGGTGACTTTGCCATCAAGACTTTCTCGCCGGTGATTCTGTCGTCGGTGGTGGCCTCGGTGGTGACACGAAGTTTCATGGGGGACCATCCGGCCTTCACCGTGCCCAGTTATTCACTGGTCTCCGCATGGGAGATCCCGTTGTACGTTGTGATGGGCGCCGCCATGGGCGGTGGTGGGGTTATTTTTACGCGCACGCTTACCTGGTTTGAGGACATGTTTGAAAAACTCAAAATCACCGACTGGACCAAACCGGCCGTGGGTGGCTTGATGCTGGGCTGCATCGCGATCTTTTACCCGCAGGTACTGGCCGACGGATACGAGACTATCAGCCTGACCTTGCACGGACAGTTGGGTGTGTCGTTGTTGCTGTTGTTAATTGTCCTGAAACTGCTGGCTACGTCGTTCACGCTGGGGTCGGGTAATTCGGGAGGTATCTTCGCGCCATCGCTGTTTATGGGTGCCGTGGGCGGTGGTGCTTTCGGGTTTTTAGTGAACTATCTTTTCCCCGGCACCGTCGCCACGCCCGGCGCTTATGCTCTGGTTGGCATGGCCGGGATGGTTGCTGCAGCCACCCATGCGCCGATCACGGCGATGTTGATTATCTTTGAGATGACTTCCGACTACCGTATCATCCTTCCCCTGATGGTCACGGTAGTATTTGCCGCTCTCATTGCCGGAAAACTCTTCGAACACTCTGTCTACACGATAAAGCTGGCCCGCCGTGGAATCGACATACGTGGCGGTAAAGACATCAATGTTCTGCGTTCGCACAAAGTATCCGAGATCATGGACAGTAAGTTCGAAACACTTAGCGCTGCCACACCGTTACTCAGTATATTTCATGCCATAGAACGCTCCAGCGATTCTTATTTCATAGTCCTCGACTCAGCCGAGCAGTTGCGTGGTGTTCTGTCGTTCCAGGATATTCGGTCATTGATGAGTGAGCACACTCTTGACCACCTGGTCATTGCTCAGGATGTGGTTAATCCGGAAACGGCTGTGTTGCTGGCCGACGATACGCTGGAGACGGCTTATCGCATGTTCAACCTGCGTGATCTTCGCTTGATTCCGATTGTGGTTGCCGGTGATGAAAAGAAAGTCATCGGTGTGTTGCGTCGTGATGAACTTTTGGGGTACTACAACAAGCAGTTGATCGAGACGTTGCGGCGGTGATAAATCACCCATAAATGGTCCTCAGGCGCTTCGCGGCGCGTGATACTATCAAGTAGCGCTAAGACAGTGCGCGTAGCGCAAGAAACAGGCTTGCCTGTCAGGACCACAGTCCGCCGCGGCGGACCGACCTACAAGAAGAAGTCACAAGCCGATCACATCCCCTGCCCCCAACAAATACCCGGCCGACAAGATCAGCACGACGATCAATAGCCACCGCACAAACACGGCGCCCCGCTTGACCGCCATGCGTGCAGCTACCCAGGCGCCGGACATGTTGCCGATAGCAAGAACAAGTCCCACCGTCCAGTTAACCTGATCGTTGAACACGAAGACGGCCAAGGCTATTACCGTGAAGCAAAAAACTATCACCACCTTGGCGCCGTTAGCGTGCACGACATCGTAGCCGATACTCAGCACCAGTCCGGCCAGCAGAAAGATACCCACGCCCGCCTGAATGAAGCCGCCGTAGATTCCGATGCCGAAAAACAAAACCATCTGCCACCAACCCGGTCGGGTGGCAATCGATTTCGTTTGTTCAAGCCATCGTTGTGGATGCATCAGTGTGACGATCAGCATGACCAACATCAATGCTCCGATGGTGCGGCGCATGATAACTTCGTCCAGATTGACCGCGATTTGTGCGCCCACCAAAGCGCCAAGCACAGCCGGGATGGCCAGGGTGAGAGTGTGTCTGAAATCAATCAGCTTCTGACGGTGAAAACTCTTCACTGCGACCGCGTTCTGCAGGAGTATCGCGATGCGATTGGTACCGTTGGCGATGTTGGCCGGTAGGCCGAGGAAAATCAGCAGCGGCAACGTCACCAGTGAACCGGACCCGGCCAGCGTATTGATAAACCCGGCTATGAAGCCGGCTGCGATCACCGCAATGTAGAGATACCAATCCATCGAATCAGCGTGAAAGGCGTTTTGTGTCGGTGCGAATCATCGGCCGCTAACCTACCGCCGTACCGGCCAGCGGTCAATCCAAAACTCTGGATTTCTTGTACAGGTGCTTGGTTGTAGGTGGTGTCGGGCGACCCGGCCAGGCGCTCTGGCTGACGACACTATCATGGCGTAAGAAAGCTTTTTTTCTCCCGGACGGCGCTTGACGCCGATTGTCATTTGCAGTAAATTGGCCGCCAAGCTGCGTGTAATTATTAACCCTACTCTTCGGAGGGTTCGTGAAAGATAAACTCAAGGAATGTGTCGACTGGCTACGTGGCAAGGGGGTCAACTATGCCGATTGCCGTTATGTCAGGACCGAAAAGGAATCACTAAACGTCTCCGACGGCAACGTCGATTCGTTCGTGCGCAACCTGGATGTCGGCGTTGGTATCCGCGTCGTCGCCAACGGCGCCTGGGGATTTGCCTCAACGGCAACGCTGACCGGCGCGGAGTTGAGGAAAACTGCCAACCTGGCTCTCAAGATTGCCAAAGCCTCAGCCATCACCAAACATGAGTCGGTCGTGCTCGCCGAACAGGAGCCGTATGTCGCTCGGTATCGGACCAAATTCAAGGTCGATCCATTCACAGTGTCTTCGGACGATAAGATCGGGCTGCTGATCAACGTCTGCGATGAGATTAGAAAATCCAAGAAGATCAAAACAGCCGAAGGATCGATGGAATTCCATCACATCAACAAGCTGTTCGTGTCTACCGAAGGCGCCGAGATCGAGCAGGAGATTCGAGAGGCAGGCGGTGGATACGCGGCGGTTGCGTTCGACGGCAATGAAGCACATCGCCGATCATACCCGAATTCCTTTGGTGGTGACTACGCCACCAGCGGTTACGAGTTTATAGATAGCATGAACTTCATGGACCACACCGACCGGGTGCGCGAAGAAGCCGTGGCGTTGCTTAAGGCGGCTCCCTGCCCGGACACGACCACGACCGTAATTATCAACGGACCGCAGATGGCTTTGCAAGTTCACGAATCATGCGGCCATCCGACCGAGTTGGACCGTGTTTTAGGTACGGAGATATCGCTGGCCGGTGGGTCCTTCATGACTATCGACAAACTGAAGAAGCTCAAGTACGGCTCGGACATCGTCAACATCGTAGCCGATGCCACCGTGCCCGGCGCGCTGGGTAGTTTCGGGTACGACGATGAAGGTGTCAAAGCGGCGCGCAACTGGCTCATTCGCAAGGGGAAGTTCGTCGGATATCTTTCCAGCCGTGAGACGGCGCCGGTGATCAACCAACGCTCCAGCGGCACCATGAGGGCCGATGGATGGAACCGTCTGCCGCTGATTCGCATGACCAATATCAATCTCGAACCGGGCAGTTGGGAGCTCGATGATCTGATCGCCGATACCAAGAACGGTGTCTTCTTTGATATCAATAAGAGTTGGTCAATCGATGACAAGCGGCTTAACTTTCAGTTCGGCGGTGAGTGCGCCTGGGAGATCAAGAACGGCAAACTGGGTCGCATGTTCAAGAACCCCACCTACACCGGGATCACGCCGGAGTTTTGGAATTCGTGCGATGCGATTTGTAACAAGAACCACTGGCATGTTTGGGGTCTGCCCAACTGCGGCAAGGGCGAACCGATGCAGTCGGCCCATGTCGCACATGGCGCAGCACCGGCCAGGTTTAGAAACGTCAAAGTGGGGGTGAGTAAATGATCGGAAGAGAAAAACTAATTGCCCGGCTCAGGCAAGTGATGGCCCACTCCACCGCCGATGAAACCGAAGTCGTCTTTGTGGGCAACGACTCGGGGTTGACGCGCTATGCCAATTCATACATTCATCAGAATGTTTACGAGAGTAACAACCGCGTACTGTTCCGCACCGTTCTGGGAAAGCGAGTCGGTGTGGCTTCGTGTAATTCTCTGGTGCTGGCTGATCTGAGGAAGACGCTTGCGGATTCTATCGAAATCGCCAGACAGCAGCGTGAGAACCCCATCTTCCCGGGCCTGCCAAAGCCGGCCAAGTACAAGGCGCTTGAGACATTCGACGAAGCCACGGCCCGCTTCAGTCCCAATGACCGGGCCAAAGCGGTCAAGAAGGTCATCGCTGAGTCGAATCGCAAGAAATTCACCATGGCCGGATCGTTATCGACGGAGTGCGGTGAAATCGCCGTGATTAACTCACATGGTGTGGAAGCATACCAACCAATCAGTTCGGCCTCGATCAATATGATCGCCATGTCCGACACATCGTCGGGCTATGCCGCCGGCACCTCGCGTCGGGTCTCGGATATTGACTTCACAACTCTGGCCAGGATCGCCGTGGGCAAGTGCGACCAGTCCCAAAACCCGCGCCAAACAGAGCCGGGTGAGTACGAAGTGATCCTTGAACCACCGGCGGTGGGGGAGATGTTGGAATGGATCAACTATGTCGGTCTGGGCGCCAAACCGTTCGTGCAGAAAACATCGTTCCTCTCCGGTCGCATAGGTCGCAAGATCACATCGGACAAGGTCACTCTCTACGACAACGCGCTCGACACCCGGTCGGCTGCGTTTCCATTTGATTTTGAAGGCGTGCCCAAGAAGAAGGTTCCCTTCATTGAGAAGGGTGTGGCCAAAGGTGTCGTCTACGATCGTGCCTGGGCCAAGAAGGGTGGCAAGAAATCAACCGGTCATGCTATCACTGCCGATGATGCCGCCGAAGGTGCTTTTGCGTTGAACATATTTATGGCGCCCGGTAAAGTGAAGCGTGAGAAAATGATCTCAGCCGTCAAGCGCGGCATTTTGGTTACACGATTTCACTACATAAACGGGTTGATCGATACCCGCAACATGGTGCTGACCGGGATGACCCGCGATGGCACTTTTCTGATAGAAAACGGCGAAATCGTGGGCGGTCTGAAGAACCTGAGGTTTACCGATTCGTTCATGCGCGCCTTCAAATCGACCGTGGCCATGTCCAAAGAGACCGAGTGCATTGACTCATGGTGGAGTGGGGTTGGTTGCATGACGGTGCCTGCTGTTCATCTGGGATCGTTCCGGTTCTCGGGTAAAACAGAGTTTTAGGTTTTAGCTCGGTGGGTGGTGTATGTCCTCATGCGCCACCCTGATGGTATGAACACGGAACGGCAGATGTGGACATCTGCCGCGCACAGGATTTCAGAAGGAGGGCAGCATCCCTGCGATGTTGTCATGCGCCAAGCGCAAAGGAGCCGGCTTGACCGGTGGGTGGCCGTCTCAAGCCTTGCTTGGGACGGTATATATCGAGAAACCACCCCCAAAGAAGCTTTGAGGGTGCCACCCAACCCGCCCCCTCAACTCCGCTCGGGGTGACAGAATTGGCGGGTTCACGTTGCGGCGCGCAGGCGAAGACGGACCCACCCTACTGAAGACAGAGATTAACTACTCCTCAAGCAACTCGCAACTCTGTATGCGATCAAGCCTGAACGTGCGCTCGGCTTCGGCCTGTTCGCAGAATGCGGTGACGTAGGAACGACTGCCAAGTGAGTGCAGCGATCTTGGTTGAATCACTCTCGACGACGGCGGTCGCCCGGACCCCTGATAGACAATCCGCACCCGGCGGTTTTCATCGCAGGCCAAGACCAGGTCTTCCAGACCGGGCGGAATTGTGGCGGGGGTCGATTTCCAATCGTACATCGACAGTACTTCAAAAGTATTCCTCAGGTCATCAAGGTGGTTCAATTCGGGAAAGCGCTCGACAGCGTTTTGGAACAGCCCTTGCACCAGGGCGGCATCGGCCACTGCCCGGTGGTCTTGAGTTCTGGCCAGATTAAACTGTCGGGCCAACTGAAGCAGCGAATAGGCCGGCAGACCGGGGTAGAGTCGACGGTAGATGTCCACTGTGTCCAGGATGAGGTTTTTGCCAAACTCCAGGCCGGTGCGCTCCAACTCACAAACAACAAACGAAATGTCGAAGGGTGCGTTGTGGGCCACGAGAATGGAATCGCCGCAGAATCTGACAAAGTCGGGTAGCACTTTGTCGATCGTAGGCGCCTCCGCGACCATGTCATCGGTGATCCCGTGGATTTCAATAACCTCCTCGGGCATGGGTCGCTGAGGATTGACCAGCATGGAGAAGACCTCGGTCGATTCGGAGCTCAGGCGGAACCTGATGGCCCCTATTTCCACAATCCGATGTGCCTGCGCCCACAGGCCGGTGGTCTCAGTGTCAAAGGCGACAAACGTTTGATCGAACAAAAAATCCGAGGGTGATTTATGAGCCATAAGACCTGTAATAAGGGCGTCCCGAAACCGATTGACAATCGCTTTTTTCAAAGTATCTTCAGGGTGTAGAAGGAAGTCTGAGAATGTATAGCGAGTCTATCCCAAATATCTATGAGCCTCAGGTCCGGCCCCGGACCAAGGTGATGACGCGCTATACACCTGAATCTGCTTCCGGTCTTCAGGATACCTAAGCCGGCCTCCCACAGGCCGACTGGAAGTATCCGTTATTCCCTAACACGTTTAGCAATTGGAGTTAAGTAGATGGCTATAGAGCTTGATGGTTCCCATCTGACAATAGAAGACGTTGTCGCCGTGGCTCGACACGGAGAAGCGGTCAAACTGCATCCGCAGTCGCTGGAAAAGATCCAGGAATGCCGGGCCATGGTCGAGGATAAGATGGCTGCCGGTGAAATCATGTACGGGATCAACACCGGAATCGGCGAGTTTTCCGAAGTAGTGCTCGACGACGAACAGGTGCAGCAGTTTCAGAAGTATCTGATCTACAATCATGCCGCCGGTATCGGCGACCCGGCTCCGGTCGAATATATCCGCGGCGCCATGGTCGGTCGGATCAATGTTCATGCGCACGGCATGTCGGGTGTGCGCCCGGAGATCACCCAGACTCTGGTTGAGATGCTGAACAAAGGGGTGACACCTTATGTCTGTCAGAAAGGGTCGGTCGGGGCTTCGGGCGACCTGGCACCAATGTCGCAAGTGGCGCTCTTGATGCTGGGCGAAGGGAAAGCATACTTTCAAGGTGAACTGCTTGACGGCAAAGATGCAATGGACAAAGCCGGGATTTCTGTCCCGGGATTGAAGGCGCGCGACGGTCTGGCAGTCATCAACGGCTCCAATCTGCTCACCGCCATGAGTGCGATCTTCTTGTACGATGCTGATCGCTGGCTGAGGCAGGCGGAGATTGCCGCGGCCATGTCGCTGGAGGCTCTTAAGGCCAACATGAAACCGTACAGTGTGAAACTCCATCAGGCCCGAGGGTTCGCCGGAGCCGTGCGCAGTGCTCAAGCTATAGGCACTTATGTTGCCGGGGGTGACCTGGCCGAGGGCAGAGTTAAGTGCAAGGTGCAGGATGCCTATTCGATGCGTTCGACACCCCAGGTGATCGGCGCCGCGCATGATGCCTTGGCTTATGCCCGCTCGCAGGTCGAGATCGAACTGAACGGCGTCGGAGATAACCCGGTCTTTTTCCCGGATGAGAACCTGCAACTATCCGGGGCCAATTTCCAGGGCACCCCGGTATCCGTACCTATGGATATGGCCGGCGCCTGTGTAACGATGGTCAGCGTTATGTCCGAACGGCGCATGAACCGCCTGAACAACCCGGCCCTGAGTGTGGGACTACCCGCTTTTCTGACAAAGGGAGCCGGGATGTTCTCTGGTTTGATGCTGAGCCAGTACACGGCTGATTCGCTGATCGTCGAACAACGCATGCTGTCTGCTCCGGCATCAATCCAATCGATCCCGGCGGCCGCCGATCAGGAGGATTTCGTGTCGATGGGAATGAACACCGCTATCAAAAACTTTCAGATTCTCGACAACGCTTACGGTGTGCTCGGCATTGAATTCATGGCTGCTGCGCAAGCTCTGGATTTCCGTGACTACAAGTTTGGTGCGGGAGTTCGGAAAGCACATGAAGTCGTGCGTCGACATGTAGCCTATCTCGACATCGACCGGCCACTCTATCCGGATCATACTCGCATGCAGGAGCTGGTCAAGTCTGGTGAAATTCTGGCCGAAGTAGAGCAAGTATTGGGCAGCCAGGTCTGAGATCGTCGAGCCGACAAGTCTGTTCTTTGCGCTTCGCGCGCCGACGGGCAGTCGACCGGGTGGCTGCCTCAAACCTTGTGTTTGGGGCAGATAACAGGAATCACCCCCAAAGCGACTTTGAGGGTGCCACCCAGTAGTAGGTCCGTGACCCTTGGAAAGTAGGGCGGGTCCGTCTTCGCCTGCGCGCCGCGGCGTGGACGCGCCAAATCGTCAGGAGCGCAATCCGCCGCGGCGGACTGACCTACGAAGACCGGAATTCCCTCACAACCTCTCCTGAGTCGCCAATTACCGGGGATAGGAATCGGGTAGAAATCCGGGTAACATAATCCTGATTTGAGTGCTCTAAAGGACCTGCAGATCGGTCAGTATGTTGGGTAACGCTGCCGATAATAAACTGGTAGGAATGGGTATACTACCAATTACATGGTAACCTGAGGAGACTTGCTATGACTACGACCAATTCTGAGCTTTCCTGGGGAGCGACTTTGCTGCTGACAGCAGTTATAGTCGTTGCGTTTGCTCCGATTCCGGTCACGGCTGGAGAGGAAAGAGACATCGCAGACCTGGATCTGCAGACTTTATTGGACGTCGTCTTGTCGGCGTCCAAACATGAAGAGACGCTTGAGGAAGCGCCGGCCAACGTATTCATCGTTACACGCGATATGATCGAAGACTACGCCTGTCGATCTATTGCCGAGGCCCTGTCATTGGTGCCGGGCGTGCACATCACTGAAGGATACTCTCACTCGCAGATCGGTGTGCGCGGGGTGTCGAATTTCGGTGATTGGAACTCACAGATAATGCTGTTGATAGACGGGCGTCCAACCACCGAACAGTATGGAGGGACCCATAGTATCGATGTGTCAAGTGTGACTATAGGCAATATCGACCGTATTGAGTTTATCAAGGGACCGGCGTCGTCACTTTATGGAAGCAATGCCTTCTTCGGTATCATCAACCTGATCACTGCCGTACCGGAGGAGAACTCGCTGGTGGTTAATAGTAGCTACTTCTGGGACACCGAGCATACTGGCAATAGTGCGCGCTTACTCCATCAGTTCGATAACGATCTTTCGGTTTTTGTTACCGGCTCCTGGCTCGACCGCAAGGGCAGCGATCTGTATTTCAAGGAGCTAAGTGTCCTGGCAGAGGACGATCTTGCTTTGGATGATGATGGCTACTATCAATACTATCTCGACTCAAACTCTTTCACTGGCGGTGTTGCTCAACACATGAATACCATGGAAGACCTCTCCACCACCGGCAAGATCAAGTGGCGTGAGCTAAGCCTGGGATTCCGGTTCGCGCGTACGGACAACGGTATTCCACATGGTTTCTACGGTGCTCTGTTCAACCGGCCGGAGAACTCAGTTTGGGAACAACGCTATTCTGTCGATCTTGCCTACAGTGGGACAGTGTCCACTGGCTTTGAACTCACAACGAGGCTCTCTTACAACCACTACAGTTGGTGGGATAAAATCCTGTACAATTACTACGAATGGGAAGCCGAGCCGGACTATCTGCCGGGGCCGATCTGGAAAGATTCGGAATTGAACGAAAGTTATGGACTCGAAACCAGAGCCAATGTGGATTTCAGCGAAAAGAACACGGCTGTGTTGGGCGCCGAAGTTCAGTTTCATAAGATAAGACACGAGTCGGGGGAGGCTGATGCTACCGGTGACAATATTGTCTACGACTACATACCCAAAGACAACGCGCAAAACGAAGGGCAGGTTTACAATGTGTATGCTCAGGACGAACACCAGCTTTCCGATAAGCTGAAGCTCGTTGGGGGATTACATTTCAACCACTATACATACACGACCGGAAAAGTGATGCCAAAGGCGGCCATTATCTTCAGGCCGAATTATCAAAGCACTGTTAAGCTGGTAGCCAGTCGAGGCTTTAGATCGCCCAGCTTTTATGAAATCACTTTCGACGATGGCTTCCTCTTTATAGCCAACGAGGATTTGGAGCCACAATTGATCACCAGTTACGAGTTGATCTTGTCGCACGAGTTTCCTTTTGGCTTCAGCGCCCAAATGGCCGGCAACTTGTCCCAAATGACTGATTTGATTGTGCAAACAGTGATTGACGATACTGATCCGGCACATCCCGGCGGCGACTATCTTGAGGAAGTGTCACAGTTTCGCAACCTCGGCGAGATGTCAACCCAAAGCGTAGAATTGTCGCTACATCGTAGCCCCATCTACGGTCTTGGCGGATTCGCCAATGTTACCTACCAGAAGGCAACTGTGAAAGGAGCCGATGAGGATGTACTGGCATTCAATTCGCCCAAGTGGCTTGGAAATTTCGGACTCACATATCAGGTCGTACCGGGCCGTTTCTCGGTCTCATCAAAAGTGAACTATGTCAGCACTCTCAAATGTTGGGACGGTTCTTTCCTTGACGAGCGATTTGTGATTGATGCCAATCTCAGTTTCAAGAAAGTGGCGGGTTTCTTCGACGCTGCACTCGGAGTCAAAAACATCCTCGACGAAGAGTACAGTGTTCCACTTAACTACGACTATGCGCCGACGGTTAACATCAGGCGCCCGGGTCGTTCGGTTTATGCGGAGTTGTCAACGTCGGTGGGCTGGTAACCTGGTCACCTACCCGTCAGGATGTACTAAAGGTCGCTGGGGAGTTGTAAATGGTTCTAAGAACCCTGTTATGCTGCTGGTTGATAAAGTTGGTCGCCGTCGGTGCGTTGGGAAAACATGACAGCGGAATTGATCCCAATCTCGGCATTCCCCTGTTCTTGAAAATCGTCACCTACGACGAAAACTTCGATCCGGAAGAGGTTGAGGCTGTGAACATATCGGTCGTGTATGATCGCGGTCGAGTGCGTTCTTACGAGCAGTATCGATTGGCAGAGACATTCTTCAAAGATAATCCGGTGCTGAGGGTCAATGGAGTTGCAGTCCAATACGAGGCTGTTCCATTTGATCAGATTGCCCCGACTCTGGAAGCCATGAGCGACGCGCATTACAACTTGGTGCTGGTAACCGATATCGGTGATGAGCGAATTGCGCCGCTATCGAGAGAGATCAAGACTCATCACGTGCGTTCGTTTTCATTCAATCCGGCCTATGTATATGACGGCTTGTCGGTAGGTGTGAAGGTTGCGAAGAAGGGTCAGTTGATAGTCGTAAACCTCAAGTCATCTCGTCAGGAAGGAAGTAAGTTCAGCGCTCATCTTCTGAAACTGTGCGAAATCGTGGGGGGAAAAGACTGAGATGAAGTCGCTGTCGATTCGCACTCAGATAATTCTGCTGGTGCTGGCGTTAGTGTCGGTTGCCCTGGTTTCACTTGCCTTTCTGACAACCAATCAACTGATCGGGCAACTGCACGACAGTCTGGAACGGAAGGCTAAAAGCCTGAGCGACATAATGTCGGAAAGTGTGGGGCCGGGACTTGAGTTTCAGGACAGTTCGTTCGTGGCGGATGTGGTCAGAGGCGCCTTTGCCGATGAAGATGTCGTCGGCCTTTGCATCTGTGGTCCGGGGGACGTGGCGGTTTACCGTGTTCTTCATGACGATGTGCCGCCGCACCTGATCGACGCCTGCCCACCGGCCGACACCGTTGTGGTGTTGCACGAAGCCAATCTCTGCATAGCTACAGCACCGATCATGTTCCGGGATCAATTGGTAGGGGATATCTGGATCGCCGTTTCACAGGAGTCTATGTACAACCAGGTGTACTCTAGTGTCTCGGCCATGCTAATTGGTTCTGTATTGGTCTTGGGCCTGATTTTATTTGTGGGCTCGTGGTTGTCGCGAAGAATCGTCCGGCCGATTAGACTATTCGAAGCTGCTTCTGAGAGAATACGCGAGGGCGACATGGTGTCATCTATTGAAGTACCGATTGTCCACAAGGACTTTCTCTCCTTGGGGAGGGCTTTCAATGCCATGCAGAAGGCGTTGCGTAGCGCCTTTGAGCAGGTTCAGAGTCGCACCAAAGAGCTGCAAAACGAGCTGGCCGAGCGGAGGAAAACGGAAGAAGCGTTGCAGTTTACACAGTTTTCTGTGGATCATGCCGCTGAACCCAGTTTTTGGATGGACTCGAATGCGCGCCTGGTTTATGTCAATGAAGCAGCTTGTCAGTCACTTGGATACAGCAGAGAGGAACTGATCTCGAAGACACTGCACGACATCGATCCGAACTACCCAATAGAGGTTTGGGAACAGCATTGGAGCGATATCAAGAAACATCGTTCGTTCACTCTGGAAACCTTTCATCGAGCGAAGGATGGTCGGGACATTCCGGTCGAAGTTACGGTGAATTTCATGGAATACATGGGCAAGGAATACAACTGTGCCTTTGCCCGCGATATTAGTGAACGCAAGAAGGCAGAGCAACAAGAGGGGGAGCTTCGCGAAAAACTGGATCGGGCCGAGCGCATGGAATCGCTGGGTATTCTGGCCGGTGGCGTGGCCCATGATCTGAATAATATGCTCGGGCCGTTGGTCGGATACCCCGAGCTCATACTGATGAGGCTCCCCGAGGACAGTCCAGTGCGCAAGCAGGTGAAGCGTATGGGCAGTTCCGCTCGTGATGCCGCCGATGTGGTCCAGGACTTGTTGACGCTGGCTCGAAGGGGTCGCTATGAAATGCAGCCGACCGATCTGAACCATGTGGTAAGAGACTACATCGAATCACCCGGGTTCGCTCAACTCACACAGCGCCGACAGGAAATCTCCCTTGACGTCAATCTGACCGATCAAGCCGCTACGATTTCCGGATCAGCGCCCCACTTGGCCAAAGTGATCATGAACCTGATCGTCAATGCCTATGACGCTATCTCGGACGGCGGTGAGTTGGCGATTCAGACGGAGGTTCAAAGGTTGAGCCGGTTGGTAAGCGGGCATGATCGGATCGTGGCAGGAAACTATGTGTTGCTGCGCGTACGCGACACTGGTACCGGAATCTCCGAAGCTGACTTGCCAAAAATATTCGAGCCGTACTATTCCAGGAAGAAAATGGACTCCAGCGGCAGCGGCCTGGGTCTCTCGGTTGTATATGGTGTGGTCAAGGATCACAACGGCTACTATGACGTTCTCTCCAAAGAGGGCGAGGGAACGGAGTTCATCTTGTACTTCCCGATTTCGGAGGATACGGTGCTGGTTGGTGGATCGGACAGGAAAGTCGGCGGCGGTAGCGAGACCATACTGATCGTGGATGACTCCCCCGAGCAGCGTCAGTTAGCCAGCGACATGCTTTCCAGTTTGGGTTACAACGTCGTTGAAGCCGAACATGGAACGGCGGCTGTCCGCTACATGAATGACCACAGCGCGGACCTCATCGTGCTTGACATGATAATGGAACCTGGGTTTGATGGTTTGGACACCTACAGCGAAATCACGAGGACGCATCCAGGTCAAAAAGCTATCATAGTGAGCGGCTTTTCGGCAACCGACCGGGTTGAACGAGCACAACTGTTGGGTGCCGGCCTCTATGTCAAAAAGCCCTACACTCGGGCTGCGCTGGCCCAAGCGGTTCGGGGCGAACTGGATCGAGTGCCTTCTGCACCAACTGCCGACTAGCGACGGCGTACTCCCACAGTCTTCGGACGAATTGATTTTTCGTTACGAAACAAATTTCGGACTTGCCTCGTTTATTCAAAATAGGTTAATTGGTTTAAGACAATATAGTGTTGTTGATGGCGCCACTTGGCTCAGACACAACATGCTCCGAACCCTGTAGGACCCACGCGGTCGACAGGGACTCTACGGTCGGGGGAGCAATCGCCCGGCCTGCCCGGTTTGGCAAAGGAGACTCAGCAGGTATTCAACCTCCGCCGACCGGTGGAGGTTTTTTGCAAAGATGATCGACACTGTTTACATACTTGCCGGTGGACAAAGCCGTCGCATGGGACAAGATAAACTACTCATGGAATGCGACGGATTGTCGTTTTTGAGCCGAACGGTCCAGACATGTCGCCCTGTCTTTTCCGAGGTCAAGCTGGTGGCTAAGCAGCCCGGGAAATTCGGACAATTCGAAAACGAGATTATATATGATTGGCCCCACGCCGACGGACCGTTGGCTGGGGTGGTAGCGGCTTTGGAAGATTGCCGGCAGGAGTGCTGTTTTGTCACGGCCGCCGATCTGTATGACCTGGATTCAGAGATTTTCGGGCGTCTGATCAAATCATACCATGGCGAACAGTATTTCGGTTTGCTGGAAACCAACGGAATCCAGCCCCTTTGCGGTATTTATCACCGGTCGGCTCTGCCATATCTTGTATCGCAGGGGAGAGCCGGAGAGAGGTGCATGCGAAAGATCATTGCCGGACTTGATCATGATATGTTGCCGGTTGACCGACGCCAGTGGCGCAATATCAATCGGCCCGGTGACCTGATGGCGATTGGAGATAACAATGGTTGAGTTGGGAATCGTCGGCGGCCGGAACTCCGGCAAGACCACCCTTGTTGAGGCCTTAGTGCATCGACTGGTCAAACTCAACCACAGTGTGGCGACGGTCAAACATACCGCCCACAATCACCTTTTTGACCAGCCGGGAAAAGATACCCATCGCCACCGACAGGCAGGCGCCGGAATGACGTTGGCCGTGAGCGATTCGGAAGTGGCCTTATTCTCCGATTCGTCGACCGAACACAGAGAGAAACTTATGAGAGCCATGGCCACCATGTTTGACATCTGTCTGGTGGAGGGTGATCGTTCCGCCGAGCGCCCGAAAGTCTTCCTGTCACGAAACCGAAAGCCAGACTCTCCTGTGCTACCGACCAATATTGTCACTGTCTACGGTCCCGAACTCGACGGCGTAACGGTGCCCCGGTACGAGTTGGACGACGTGGACGGGTTGGTTGGGTTCATAGTCGACAGATTCCTCACACCGACCGCGGAGGGAGCCAGTGCTTAACCGAGGGAGGGTCCGCTACCTGCGTGTGTCGTTGCTGGACAGTTGTAATCTGAACTGCTTCTATTGTCGTCCCGACTCTCAGTCGACACACAAAGAGGTCGGCAGCCAACCGCCCGAGATGTTCGAAAGATCCATTGAACTGTTACATCAACTGGGCGTCCGTAAAGTCCGGTTCACCGGCGGTGAACCAACGTTGTACAAGCAGTTACCTCGGTTGATTGCATTTACCCGTAGCCTCGGCGACTCACATCATATCGCTCTCACCAGTAACGGGCTGTTGCTCCATCAACATGCCCGGGAGCTGGCTGCGGCTGGGTTGGACAGCATAAACATCAGCCTGGATACGTCTGAGCGGGAGCGCTTCAAAAGGATCACCGGCAAAGATGCGTTCCAGCAAGTGATCTCAGGTATTGATGCCGCGCTGAAATATATTGGAACGGTCAAGCTCAACTGCGTGCTCATGCGGGGAGTGAACGATGAAGATGCGGCCAACATGGTAGCATTTGCCGATCAACGCGGCGTCGACATACGCTTCATCGAATTCATGCCATCGCGGTCGGAGCCCAACCGTGATCGTAGATACATCGCAGGCGATGAGATTCGCGCTCGGCTGCCATATGAACTCAAACCTGTTTACTCGGACCCAGCCGCCGCGGCTCGTTACTATGAATCTCCACGGTTGAATATCCGGGTTGGGTTCATCAATCCGGTAAGCCATCCTTTCTGCAGAGATTGCGACCGATTGCGCTTGGCCTCCGATGGTAACCTATATGGTTGCCTCTTCTCCGGGCAGTCGACCAATCTCTTCGATCTACTCGAAAATGATCCCGGGTCATCAGGCGAGGCAATTGCGACATTGGTTCGTTCGAAAAAGTATCTCGGTTGTGCTCAAGCCGAACAGTTGCCGTCGTTCATCAGGATGGGCGGATGATATGAACAAACTCAGCCATACCGACAACGACGGCAGGGCGCGCATGGTCGACGTGGTCGATAAGGAAGTCACGCATCGCACCGCCACGGCTGAGGTCATCGTTTTGCTTAACGCCGAAACGCTCGAACTGGTTCGTGAGAACCGAGCGGCCAAAGGAGATGTTCTCACCGTGGCCAAATTGGCCGGTATCCAGGCAGCCAAGCGGACATCGGAGTTGATTCCGCTTTGTCATCCGGTAGGGCTGGACCATGTCGATGTGGAATTCAAGCTTAATGATTCAGGCAACACAATCACGATCACCGCCACCGCCACCTGTCTGGCCCGCACGGGCGTTGAGATGGAAGCGCTCACTGCGTGCAGCGTGGCTGCCTTAACCGTCTATGACATGTTGAAAGCAGTGCAGAAAGATATTGTTATCTCAGGTCTCAGACTGCTGAAGAAAACCGGAGGACGCAGTGGTGACTTCATCCGCGAAGATCCATAGTATCTCCGTGTCAAAAGAGACCGGTACCAAGAAACAGAATGTTCGCAGCGTCCGGCTGGTAATGAACCACGGTATTGATGGTGACGCTCACGCCGGTTCCGGGCGCCAGGTATCTTTGTTGCCGATCGAGTCGTTCGCCAAGCTGGACGGTAATCTGGTTCAACTCAATCCGGGCGTTTTCGCCGAGAACGTGACCACTACCGGTCTTGACTTTAACGACGTCAAAGTCGGCCGGAAACTGAGAATCGGCAAGGTGGCCGAGCTTGAGATAACGCAGATCGGCAAAGAGTGCCATCACGGTTGCCACATCCGTCGAATCGTCGGCGACTGCATCATGCCGCGCGAGGGTGTTTTTGCACGCGTACTCAAGGGCGGTGAGATTCAGGTCGGCGACTCGCTGGCATGGGAGTAAGATGAGTTTTTCAGTGGGCGTCATCATAATGTCGGATCGGGCCGCCTCGGGTGAGAGGGAGGACGGGTGCCTGCCGGTGATTGAGGAGGCTATCAAAGGTACGGATTTCAACCTCGAACAATCTTTGCTTATCTCGGACTCACCGGAAGCTATTCGTGATGCGCTTGGTGATTACATCGCGCGCGGTATCAGTCTTATCCTGACCTCCGGCGGCACCGGGTGTACCAGTCGCGACAACACCCCGGAGGTGACGCTATCGCTGCTTGACAAACCGACGCCGGGCCTGGACGAAGCAATCCGAGCATTCAGCCGTGAGAAGTCGCCGTATGCATCTTTCTCCCGTGCCGTTTCCGGGGTGGCCGGGAAGTCCTACATTATAAATATGCCCGGCTCACCTAAAGCGGTGGGGGAGATTATTCAGTTTCTCCTGCCGATCATCGCGCATCCGCTCAAGCTGATCGCCGGCGCCATAACCGACTGCCAACAGGATTTGACCGACAAGTGATAAGTTTCGCCCAAGCCACCGATCTGATTTCAGAAAACGTATCGGCGCGTAAATCTGTCAAGTGTTCAATCCGCGATGTGGTGGGTCATGTTCTGGCTGAAGACATAGAATCCGGGATCGACGTGGTATCTTTCCGCAACGCCGCCATGGATGGTTTTGCCGTGCGGTCGAACTGGCTTTCGGCCTGCAGCGAATCCAAGCCGCTGACTTTGCCCTACAAAGACACCGCCTTCGCCGGTGACGCCAGGAAGGCCGAGTATGCAGACGGTGTTGCGGTCAAGATCATGACCGGTGCGCCGGTACCGGAAGGCTATGATTCGGTGGTTCGGTTTGAAGACACCAAGTATGACAACTGCCATGTATCGTTTTTCATCCCTGTAGGATCGCGCACCAATGTGCGTGAACCGGGAGAGGATATCGAGCGAGGGCAAAAACTATTTGCCTCCGGTGACCGGCTGGGTCAACTGGACATTGGTATTCTGGCCAGTATCGGATTGGCCGAACTGTCTGTGCATGAACGGCCGTCGGTGCATATCGCCTCCACCGGTAACGAGCTGGTAGCACCCGGTACGGCGTTGAAGCCGGGTCAGCTCTACAACTCAAATCTATATACCCTTGAACCCATGGTGTCACCATTCAGCCGCGCGGTCCAGTTGGATGCAACGGTGGGTGACAGTGAGGAACAACTTCGGCGTCTGTTTGAAAGCACGGCTGATGTCATAATAACATCGGGCGGTGTTTCGGCCGGAGAACGTGACCTGGTAATCGCAGCAGCCGAGGCGGCCGGGTTTCAATCGCTTTTGCACAAGGTCCGTATCAAGCCGGGAAAACCGTTTTATTTTGCCAAACGCAACCATCAGTTTCTGTTCGGCCTACCGGGCAATCCACTGTCGACCGCCGTGACCTGCGCCGTGTTGGTTTTGCCGGCGCTCAAGAAGATGTGCGGCCGTAGTGACTTCGCGATTAACCCGGTTCCGGCGCGGCTAAGCCCGAATTCAGTTCGCAAGAGCGGCCGCATGCTGATCTGGCCGGGGATGTTCAAGATGGATAGCGGTGAGATCATCGCTGAGTTTTCGAACAAGCGTTCATCGGCGGCGCTGTCGGCGCTGCTTGATACCGACGGTCTGATCATCCAAAGCGATGTCGACGATATCGAGTCGCCCAAGATTGAAGTGATCCCTTGGAATCAGATTCTGAGCGGCTGACCATGGTCGATACGACGGCCCTGACGTTTGGACAGCGCTGTCGTTCCCATGTCCGACAAATGCGTTTTACGCTGCTTGAGTTCTCAGGCGGACTCGGCGACCTGGGAACGTTCATACCATTGACGGCGGCTCTGGTCATGGTCAGTGGTCTTAATCCGGCCATGGTTCTGATCTTCGCCGGACTGTTCAACATCACGACGGGCATCATGTTTGGTTTGCCGATCCCGGTGCAACCTATGAAGGCTATTGCGGCCGTCGCTATTGCCGAGCATCTCCTCCCCGGTGAGATCGCCGCGGCCGGACTCGTGGTCGGCGCGGTGGTCTTCTTGCTGGGCATGACCAACCTGATCGAAAAAATAGAGCGCTATGTTCCCACCTCGGTTATTCGCGGGATACAACTTGGAATAGGTCTCAAGTTGGGTATGCGGGGACTTGATATGGTGTCAGCCAGCGGTTGGTCCGGGCCGGACGGCGCGGCAGTCGCGCTCGTTCTGGGCTTGTTGGTGTTGGCTCTTCGTCCGGTGCGGCGTTTTCCTTCGGCCTTGGTGCTTTTTGGCATTGGAGGCGTGATAATGATAATATCTGCATCCGGTACATCAGACTTACTGAAGTTCACACGGCCAGGCCTTGACCTTGTGTGGCCGAAAGCTGCCGAGTTTCAAAGTGGTTTGTGGCTGGCGGCCCTGCCTCAGTTGCCGCTGACGCTGTTGAACTCGGTGCTGGCAGTTTGCGCGTTGTCCGGAGACCTCTTCAAAAAGCAGCGGGTAGGTACGCGGCAGATGGCCATGTCGGTCGGGCTCATGAACCTGATCGGCTGCGCTTTGGGGGGGATGCCGATGTGTCATGGTAGCGGCGGGTTGGCTGCTCAGTATCACTTCGGCGCCCGCACCGGCGGCTCGGTGGTAATGCTGGGGATATGCAAACTGCTGATTGGTGTTTTTCTGAGTGCGATGGTGTTGGACAGTCTGCCCTTTTACCCCGGTTCTATCCTGGGCCTGCTCTTGATATTTGCCGGACTTGAACTTGCGCTGCCGATTGCAGATCAGCGTGGCAGGGATAAACTGGTGGTAGTCCTGATCACAGCCGTCGGAATCCTGGCCGTCAACACTGCTATCGGTTTTGTGTTAGGTTCTGTTGTTGCGGCCATTCTGTTGGCGGTAAGGCGGCGTGCGGACTCGTGATCGGCAGTCGTCAATCTGAGTATCCATCGCACAAGAAACAAGTCTCTTTTGCGTGCTGTTGCGTGGTGTTGGGCGACCCCGCCCGACACTGGTAAACCTGACTTTCGCGCTTCGCGCGCTTGCACTCCGGTTTCCGTGGTAGCCAGGTCAATCTCATCCTTGATTTCATGGCCGTCAGGCGAGTCGCCTGACAGCACCGCCAACCAACTCGTCACCAACCTCATGCAACGTTGGTTTAGGTCTTGATCATGCTTTCAGTGCGACAAGACCTGCCGCAACAGTTTTGTCTGTAGACTTGCCACATTGTATACAAGTCCCCTTCGGGTGACTTTTCCAAAATGTGTCGGGCTGTTCCATAACTTGAAGGCGAAGTCATGCGGCCCAATGCGATTCTCTTTGCGACAATCAGGCATCGCATTTCATGTTTCGTGATTGTGACGAAAGCGGTAAAACCGGCTCTACGAAAGGGTTTTCCCTTGACCCATTATTGAGTAAGCGTTATCTTATCTAATGGAAGTTAACTGGGCAGTTTGGCAGGGATGCTGGCCTGGTCCCTGGGGTCGGGTTCATCGCGCATGGCGTGAGCTTGATTCGCAGAGTTTCAGACCTTAGAGATACGCATCAATGAATACCGAAAGGTCGTGACCGTGTCGGCCACCAGAGCGCAAAGGTTCGATTGCCTGATGATAGTACAGCGCCTTAACGTGAATACGTTGTGATACGTAGAAATAGATACAAATAGTCCGGAATGCGATGACGTAGATACTTCATAGTCTGACCAAATGACATTCGGCGCTTTTGCTTTTGTCGGTGTGACCGAGGCAGGAATCACTGACAAGGTGTCTTGATTGACACGAGGCAAAGTCGGCGTCGAGAGTTTTACAGAATTGAGCGCATAGCCAAAGAGGTTTGCCAGGTGGAGTGGAGGACTCCGAAAAACGCGCTCGGCCGCATCGGCCGAGTTGCCGGTAGGCGATGTAATGGGAATGAGTCGCATGAAGTGCATGCCGTTCCCTGTGGCGCATCTGTTGCCCGCTGTTTGGTTTTCCTGGGTCTATTCTCTCTCATTATAGTAACATCGGCCGGGTCAACGCGAGTTGCGCCAATGTCCGCCGAGCAAGTACTGGCTCAGGCTGACCTCATTATAGTAGCAAGTATCGGGGGCATCGATGTACGCCCGCCCGGCAACGGTGAGAGTATGGTTGTCACCGATTACAGCCTGTTGATCGATCAAGTTCTGTTCGACCGCGACGGATCGCTGGAGAGTCAGATTGAGGCGGGCACATTCAAGCTGAGCTTTGGAGGCGGAGAGATTGAAGGTCGAAGGATGCTCATCCCCGGCGTTCCCATCTTTGATCAGGCTGAAAAACTTATCCTGTTTATTGACCAGGAGCAAATGGGCACCATCTCACCGCTGGTCGGGCTATCGGCCGGCGACTATCGAGTGTCCGCAACCGCCGAGCCCGGCGGTTTGGTGGTAGGTCCTACCGGTATGATTCTCAGGCGCAGTTTCTTTTCTGAATCGGATGACAGACCGAGTGGGTTCACCCTTGACGATTTCATTGACGAAATCAGACGCGCCCTGCCCATAGCGCAGACTGATCCCACCTTGAACTCCGAGGCAGTCAAAGATCGATCCACTGCCGATGCCGCCGTTCACACCGGGTCGCAAATACCCCGGGCGACACCGCTCGCTCCGGGCGTGTCTCCGGTCCCGTCGCAGGGAACCGTCGTGCCGAGACATGACTCAACAAAGCCACCCAATCCCGATGAAAAATAACTTCACAAATAACAAACGGAATACCGCTTCACCGCGGCAAACCTAAGGAGAGACGACCATGAGGGCAATCGTAACGTTCACACTGATCACGACTTTGGCGGTACTGCTTCCAATTGGTACGGTCATGGCTATCTCGGTCGAACCGGTCAGTTACGAGCAAACGCTGGCCAATGCAGAGATGATAATGGTCGGTACTATTACCGACGTTCAAACCCGCTGGTCGGGTTACGACGAGTCAATGATCGCCACCGATTACACGATCAGACTCGATCACATCGCACACGATCCACAAGCGCTGTTCGGAAACAAGTCTCAGGGTGAGACGATAGTGCTCAGCTTTGCCGGTGGTACTATCGGCGACAAGTGGGTTGCCGTCCCGGGTATCCCATCATACGAACTGGGTGAGCAGGCCGTGTTCTTCATCGACGGCGACTGGATCAAAGGTATCTCGCCTTTGGTGGGCGCCACAGCCGGTGACTATCGTGTGTCCGACGAAGGTTTGGTAACCGATGGTACGGGCCGCCTGGTTGATCGTACATTCTTCTCGGGTGGGGTCGATAAAGGGAACGGCTTCTCGATTGAGGAGTTCGTTGCGGAAATTAAACGGGCGCTACCGTTTGCTGAAGCCGACAAAAGTCTGGAAATCACCAACGAAGTCGAGATTTCGGAAGACATCGCTCACTTGGTTTTCTCCGGTGACCAAATCCCCAAGTCGGTCCCGATTCTGTCGGATGACTACTCGGTTTCATACGAGGTAGACAAGACAGACAGCGATCCCCGTACTCCCGAAGCCGCCCCCGAACCGATGAACGAAGTGATCTTGGAGGCGGGACCGGAGGACTTCGATGAACTCGTCGTGATTCCCCAGGACAAGTATGCTTTCTTGTGGGGTCCGCCCGATCGGACATCGAATTTCAATATCCCCCCGATTTACTACTCAGGGGCGGAGTGGGGTCAGAATTTTGAATACTGCCTCTCCGACTGGAACATGTATGCCGATCTATTCCGGAAGTTCACCACCTCGGACAACCAGTTCGGTCACCAGGGTCGCAACGACTTTGCTTTTACCGACTGGACGACATTCCAGGCGGTGTACGGTTTCTCGCTGCCGTCAAGTGTCCTCGGAATTGCTGTCATGTTCAACTCGCTCGGTAACAACATCAACACCGGCGAGAAGATTTACGAGTCCGATATTATTTTGAACGTCGACAAGAGTTGGACCCTGACCTGGTCGGTCGGCTACGCCAACTGTTCTATCTGGTACTTCCGTTCCACTGTGATTCATGAAGCTGGCCACTGTTTCGGTCGTGAGCATCAGTTTACCGCCGACCCGGCAGCGACATATCACTCGGTGATGAACTATCCGCCGTGTGGTGCGCTCGATACCGAGTTCTGGCTGCCGTTGGTGGATGATCCGCAGTCGATTCGGGCCGCCTATCCAAGCAATATCAACGCCATTAACGACCTGGGTGTCGAACTGTACCGCACAGCAGGTGGTGGTGGCTCAAGTGGTATTCCGGTCGTCTGGTCGACTTTTAACTCGTCGGTCGTGGCCGGGAACAATTTCTCGATGAACAATTTCATCATTGAAAACCTCGGTACTACCACTATGACGCCTGCCATCGGCTGGTACCTGACGCCGAGTCAGCAAAGCTATACCGGTTCCTATTACGTGGGGGCCACCACTCACTCGGCACTGGGACCGTTCTCATACTGGAACACATCGCGGACGCTCACTTGTCCTGTGTCCGTTCCTCCAGGTAATTACTATATTGCTGCGGCTATCCAGTCTGACGACCATGACTGGAACCGCTCCTGCTGGACGAACACGACCATCACCGTGACCTGCCCGCAGGTGGCCACGCCGACCGGATTAACCGGTACAGCCGGTTGTGGCTATATCGATCTGAGTTGGAACGCTGCTACGAATGCAACTTCGTACCGCGTATATCGAGACGGCGCACTGTTGACGACTGTCGGGGGCACCAGCTACCGCGATAATAGCCCAGGCGCATCGCAGCGCTGTTACCGGGTCGCCGGCCAAAACGATTGTGACCTGTCCAGTCAATCCAGTCAGGTCTGCCGCACGGCCTTGTCCGTACCGGCCTCAGTAACCGGGCTGTCTTGCACAGCCGGGTGCGGCTATATCGATGTCAGCTGGAACCAGGCGTCCGGCGCCACTGCCTATCGGCTGTACCGTGATGGTGCGCTGTTAACGACAATTGCCGGGACCTCATATCGTGACAACAGTCCCGGCGCGTCCGAGCGGTGTTACTCGGTCAGGGCATCGAACGCTTGTGGCCTGGCACCGGCTACACAAACATCTTGCTGTACGGCGCTAACCACGCCGCCCGCTCTCACCGGACTGACATGCTCACCGGGCTGCGGCGTTATCAATCTCGACTGGTCACCGTCAGCCGGTGCTACCAGTTATCGTGTGTACCGCGACGGTTCCTTCTATACCAGCGTACAAGGCTCCGGCTATCAGGACACCAATCCCGGAACCGGCCAGCGTTGCTACCATGTGACCGCGGTCAACACCTGCGGCGAGTCCGGCGATTCTCCGCGAGCTTGTTGTACAGCTCTGCAGCCCCCACCGCCCTTGACGGCTCTGAATTGCGAGCCACGATGTGGCGCTATCGCCCTGAGTTGGTCGGCGTCGGCAGGTGCGACCTCCTATCGGATATTCCGCGATGGCACTCCGTACTCGTCGACCAGCGGCACCAGTTGGACGGACACCAGCCCGACAACGGGCGAACATTGCTACACAGTAACAGCCGAGAATGCTTGCGGCCCGTCGGCTCATTCGCCTGAGGCTTGCTGCACGGCGCTATTCATACCGGCCCCGCCGAACAGTCTGACCTGCTCCCCCGGATGCGGCTACATACAACTTACCTGGCCGGCATCAGCAGGGGCGACTCAGTATCGCGTCTATCGCGATGGAGCTATTCTGGTCGCGGTAGGCGGTACGGCATACCAGGACAACTCCCCTGGCGCCGCCGAGCGATGCTATGTCGTCACGGCCGTTAATACGTGCGGAGAGTCCGATAAGTCTCCGGAAGCATGCTGTACCGCGGGTGCCGGTCCGGCCCAGGTGCTCGGCCTGCAGGCTACCACCACTGTTTGTGATACCATCAAACTCCGATGGTCGGCCGTGGCAGGGGCCACCGGCTATCGTATCTATCGCAATGGCGCCGGTCATGCCTCGATCCCCCCGGCCACCACATTCGACGACTACATCGGCTTTGATGCCTGCTACGAGTATGAAGTAACCGCCCTCAACGATTGCGCCGAGGGACCACCCTCCGATCCGGTGAGCGGTTGTAGCGAATGTGCAGCGACCACATACAATATCTCCGGTTACATGGTCTACTACGATATGGTCAAGCATATCCCGGATGTGACCGTCGATCTGTCCGGTAACGCCGTGGCTACTACGTTTTCTGATGGCTCTGGTTGGTATGGATTTGGCCCTCTTCCAACCGGCAACTATCAGGTGACACCATCACGTCCGGACGACGACGGCGGTGTCAGTATCGGTGACGTTGTCAAGATACGTCGTCACCTGGCCTTTATCGAACTTCTGGATTCACCATACAAACTGCTGGCGGCCGATGTTAACTGCGGCGGTACGGTTAGTGTGTCTGATATCATCAAGATTCGCAGGTATCTCGCCCAGTTGGAAGGCTTGCCGTGCGGTAACTGGGTCTTCATCGATTCCAGTTTCGCCATAACCAACGCCAACTGGTTTGCAGCCCCTCAGATGATCACGGGCGGTCTGACTTATGACTGGACCGATTCCAGTTTCGTAGGTGTCCGCTACGGTGACGTTAACAACACCTGGTCGCCAGGTCCGGCACCACCGGTTGTAGCCAGGACGGTACAGCCTGGCCATGCCGCAGGTGGAGCAGTGGTCGTTGTTCGCGACGTGCTTGATGCCAAGGCGGGTGATCTGGTGAAGGTTGCAATTAACGCCGGTTCGGCCGGGAAACTGGCCGGTCTGGAACTACATTTGGATTATTCGTTCACCGAGTTGTCGCTTATTGATGTTTCTTCGTCGTCTTTGAAGAACTTCACTGCAAACACTCGCGGAGAAGAGATCCATCTGGTCTGGGAAGACATTAACGATCCGGTCCAAGCTTCGGATGAAACATCGCTGTTTACTCTCACCTTCCGTGTGGCCGAAGGCTTGAATGTCCCGGCTGAAATCGGTATTCGCGGTGAGATCGTCGATGAGAGCGGTGATCCGTACTTTGCCGATTGGCAGGCAGGCACGATTGTTGTCGCCAGCCCGTCGCCGGATGGTTCTGACGCCGGAATGATGCCTGAGAGTTTCTATCTCAGCGCCAACTATCCCAACCCGTTCAACCCTGAGACGCATATTGATTTCGGTCTGCCTCAGGCATCGCACGTCTCATTGTGCATTTACAATGTCATGGGACAGCGGGTGGCCTGCCTGATCGATCAGGCGTTTGGGTCCGGAAATCATCAAGTGACCTGGGACGGTCGTGACGAGACCGGTGTCCTGGTTGGTTCCGGTGTGTACTTCTACCGTCTCGAAGCCGGGTCGTTTACACAGACTCGAAAGATGACGCTGATGAAGTAAACTGGTTTTGAACATACCGGTCGGTGGGCGCCAATTGCTGCGTCCACCGACCAGGTTGATTTGTGCGATAGACCGAGATGACAGACAGAAGAAGAGTGTTGATTGGAGAGAGTGCTATGAAAAGCTATCGATCATGGGCTGCGGTCCTGATGGCCGTTGTATTGTTAGCCATGGCCGGATCACTACCGGCAGGCAATGCGGATGATGGTCCCGCTGTGGTTCCAAAGACTTTAGAGGGACGAACCACGCAACCGGTCTGGACATTCGATCTGACCCCCAACGATGTCATCCAGTCGGCGCCATTCGAGCCTGTGCAACATGTCCAGGCGAAGCCCTACACGGAGAAGAGCCCTGTCAACCCTGAAGACTATGACGCCGAAGTTGTGGTCGATGACGACGGACGGGTATCGATGATCGGCGTCTCGAAGATGAAGATGTACCTTGAAAAAGAGCAGCTTTCTCCCACAGTGGAAGAAGAGTTGCGCCGAGCGCAGGCGCGCGGCGTGCCGCGCGACGAACTTTCCAGCGATGCGATGAGCCCTGCCTCTCAGGCGCTGGCCAACCCATTCTTGATCACGAGCGGCTCGGTCAACAGCCTGATCCCCGACCAGGGTTGGCACTGGCGGCGGGTTATCGACACGATGGGAAATGCGCCCGCCGGAGCGGTCGTGACTAATCTCGAATACCGACTCAGGATCGATGACACCGGCGATCCGCTGACGTTTTACTGTGGTGACTATGAGATCCATCTGTTCACCGGTGCCGCCGACCGCGAACTAATGATATATGATAATCTCGGCGGTCGCACCGATGGCGGTTTCGATGATGACGCCGAAGATGACTCAGACATTTACCTCAACTGGCGCAATACGCATTTCTTTGACGGTGACAGTGCCGCCGGCTGGTTCGGTGTCTGGATCGATGACATCTATGCTTCAGACTCGGGGCTGTTGAACTATATCGAGTTCTACGTTCATTGGGAAGTGCTGTTGCCGAACCTGACTTGCTATCAACCAGCCGGTTGGGATTCGGCCATAGTAGCGTCTTCGGTTACCGGGACCAACACGGCCGACAGTCTGACCGGTGGCGAGCCGGCTTATATCGACTGGTCGGTAATCAACAACGGCAGCGCCGATGTTGCCGGACGGTTCTACACCGCTCTGTACATTGACGGCGATTATGTCACTCAGTGGTTCACCGATAATCTCGGCCTGAACTGGTGGGCCTGGATCAACGATTACGCGCAAACTTTGGACACAGGATTCCACGAGATTTGTATCATCGCCGATCACACCGGTTTGATCGCCGAGGAGAACGAACAAGACAACTCCTGCTGCTTCACCTACTACTGGAATAAGCCTTACGTCCCACCGAACCTGCACTGCTACGATCCCGGATGGGACGGACCGCTGGTGGTCTCCGACGTTCGGGGTACGAATACTCAGGCCGACTCGGTTCGAGTCTGCGATACGGCATTCATCGACTGGGCGGTGGGCAACTCAGGCGGATCACCCACCGCTGATCGGTATTATGTGCGACTGTTGGTGGATGGAGTGGTTGCGGCAGCTTGGTTTAAGGACCCGCCACACGACAATGGATTCTATATCTGGGCGACCGATCATCCGTTGTTCTTCCCGGATACCGGCACACACACACTCACTTTGGAGGTTGATTACACAGGTGCAATCACCGAAGGCAACGAAAACGACAACAGTTGCGAGGTAGCAACCCTGGTGGTCGAATGTTTCGATCCGAACGTGGCCTGTTACCAGATCGACGGATGGGATGGACCGATAGTCGTGTCCGACGTGCCGGGTGGATCCACTCAGGGGCCGGTGACGGTGGGACAGACTGCCTATATTGATTTCGGGGTGGCCAACATCGGAAATGCCGCCACCGAAGTGAATGTATATCACAATATGTACATTGATGGCGATTCGGTGATGACCTGGTTTAGTACGCCAATAAACCCAGGTGACTATCGATGGGTAGCGGACTATCCCTGGACCTTTACCACGACCGGCAATCATACGATTAGACTTTTTCACGATGCCACCGATGCCGTTGCCGAGCCGGACGAGGTCGACAACATTTGCGAAATCACAATCAATGTGCAACCGGCGGCGTACCTGATAGCCGGTCGGATTAACGATCCGGGCGGCGGCTACATACAGGGAGTCTCGGTGGACTTCTCCGATGTCGGGGTGGTCGTAACCGACGCCGATGGATATTACGAGCAAGCGGTCCCCGCAGGCTGGAGCGGACGGGCGACGCCCTCCAAGGCATGCCTTGAATTCCTGCCTACCCATCGTGACTATGTCAATGTGACATCCCACATACCCAACCAGCACTATGAAGGCTCGGTGGCACAGTACACTATCAGTGGACAGGTGATCAACTCGGCCGGTGCCGGCATTCCGGATGTGCACATGACCGGATTCCCCGGCGAAGTCTACACCAATCCCGACGGCTTCTACCAGGGAACGATACCCTGCGGCTGGAGCGGGACGATTACACCTGTTCTGGAATGCTGGGGATTCAGCCCGACCGGTCGTACATACTCTGATGTTCGAGATGACCAGACCGGACAGAACTTCCTCGCTATACCCGCGACCTTCACTCTTTCGGGTTGGGTTCGCGATGCCACCGGTGCACCAATGCCCGGCGTAAGCATGAACGGGCTGCCTTGCGGTGAGGTTATTACCGATCCCACCGGGTTCTACCGCTGTGCCGTACCGTGCGGCTGGTCCGGTATTGTCACGCCGGTCTTGCAGGACTGTTCGTTCACGCCACCGAGCCGTAACTATGTCAACGTGCGCACCTCGATACCCGATCAGGACTACGTTGGTGAGTGCGGACCGCCCAGTTGCGATCCGGGCTTTGAGCTTGTAGACACCCAGGCCGGAACCGGCGGCGTTGCGGGCGTTCGCATTGTTGCCAATGGTATGCAGACAATGCCGATCGGTGGGCTTGAGTTCCATATCGACTATCCACCCAGTTGCATGTCTTGCACGGAAGTCGTGTCAGACTATCTGACCGCGCCGACCGTCAACTGCGGCAGCGGCGAGGTGCATATAGTGTGGGATGATTTCGCCAATCCGATTACCGTTCCCGACGGAGATGTCATAGCAGTGATACTCTTCGACGTATTGGGCAACACCGGTGATGTCTGCGACGTCTGCTGGGCGCAGGGCAACGAAGTAGTCGACCCGTTCGGAGACCCAATTGGGGGTCTTGGTTACTGCTGCGGAACGGTAACGGTTGAGGAGTCGGACCGTTGTATCTCGGGCAATGTGGTCTATTACGATATGGTGAAGAAGATGCCGGATGTTACGGTTGTTCTGTCACCGGGTGGAACCACTGCAACCGATGCGGCCGGACATTATGAGTTCTGCGGGCTCGCGCCCGGGAACTACACCGTCAAACCGGTGCACGGTAACAACGATCCGGGCGTGTCGGTTGGCGACGTCATCAAAATTCGTAGACACCTGGCCGTTCTGGAACCGTTCACCAGTGGCTATCAACTGATAGCGGCAGATGTTACCTGCGACTGTAACGTTAGCGTGAGTGATATTATTAAAATCCGCCGCTTCCTCGCTGTTCTGGACACGCTGCCGTGCGGGAACTGGCAGTTTGTGGACTCAAGTTATAATGTCACCACGACCGACTGGTGTCCGGTGCCGGATGAGATCAACGCCCTACTGACCAATTTCGACCAGACTGATTCGAGCTTTGTCGGAGTCCGCAAGGGTGACGTCAACAACACCTGGACACCTTCGGCACCGTTCGCATCGTCCCGACAGGATGATAATCTGCAGGCGACAGCAGGAGCATTGGCGCTGAAACTGGAGGATGCACATCCCGTGTCGAACGTGGTGGCGATTCCTCTGGCCTTGGGCAGCGGTAGGATCGCGGGGTTGGAACTACATCTGGAGTACGACAGCGACCACCTCGCCTTTACAGGATTTAACTCTGAACAATTGTCCGGTATTACGCTGAATGACGACGGCTCCAGATTGCACCTCGTGTGGGAAGACCTGGATAACGTGATCGAGCACGACGCGGAGAAACAGATTGCACAAATCGAGTTCGCGGTTGTCAATTCATCCGGTGAGTTCACGGAGATCGATATCACTTCCGCTGAGGTAGTAGATGAATCGGGAACACCATTTGTGCTTACCGGCAGAAACTCTCGCGTGTTCCTGTCCGATGGTGATGGTTTGGTGCCCGATGGTTTCTGGTTGGGTCAGAACTACCCGAATCCATTCAACCCGGACACGGACATCGATTTCTATCTGCCCCAGCAGAGTGATGTAACACTGGCTGTTTACAATATGCTGGGTCAGCAAGTGCGAGTTCTGGTGTCTTCGAGTCTGACATCCGGAACGCACACAGCTCACTGGGATGGACGCGACGAGTCCGGGCGAGCTGTATCGAGTGGAATCTACTTGTATCGACTGCATGCGAACGAATTTATCGATTCGCACAAGATGTTGATGCTGAAGTGATAAAAACCCGGGTGAGGTCGCCGAACATCGAGTGACCTCACCCAAGCTACGAACCGACCGGTCGCTGAGCTCAATGGAGAGTCGACCGGGTATGAAAAGAAAGGCAACATACGCGAAAGTGGTAATGGACAATTATGTTGTTGACGGATATATTAGGACACGACGAAAGGTAATTCAGTTTCGGTCTGCGGAAAACCCGCTGTTGGTACCGTGAAACAGCGGATGGAGCGAACCGACTGTACTCGCTGGTATGAAAAGAAACTCGTACAAATCTGATCGATGGATGTTCGACCGACAGGGTCGGATCAACTTTATGAAAAATATAATAATTACACAATACTCTTGTTGGAGGTAACGCAGATGAGGATTCGCTGTATCGTCTTTGTGACACTGTTGTTTATGGGAGCGTATGGTCTGGTTGGCGCCCAATCGATTTCGTTGGACCACACCGACGGTTTGGCCGACGCCACGCACATGAACACCGGTGTACCGGTGATATTCTATCTCAGGCTTACCGGCGATGCCGATGCTCACGGCGGTGTGGCCAACGGTTTCAAAGTATATTCTCCCGATGGTGCCACCTGGACAACCTCCGTTGGTGATACTACCGGCACACTGGGTAAGACTCAGTTCGACGGTGGTTTTTTCATAAATCCATTCTCGATCACCGGCTCAAACGCAGACACGCTCGGTTTTGCCGGATTCAGGTTTTTCGGCGCCGGTCTTCCGATCGGCTTTGATGATGTGGCCTACACGATTGAGATAGGTCCCATTCCGGCCGGAGACGCCGGCAAACAGATATGTCTCGATTCGGCTTTCTACCCGCCATCCGGCGTGTGGAAATGGGCCGGGGTAGATGTGTTCCCGGATTGGGATGGTCCTCACTGCTTTACTGTCGGCGCGGCTGCCGAGTGCGTGGTCGATGTTACCTTTCCCAATGGAGGGGAGACGGTGACGGTCGGTGATGGCATGAACATCACCTGGACCACTGCCGACTGTCTCGATTGTGATTTCGTAGACATTTCTTATTCGGTCGATGGTGGCGGTTTTACTACCATTGTGAGTGGAACTCCAAATGATGGTAGCCACGGCTGGACAGCCCCGGATGAACAGTCTTCGAATGTTGTTGTAAAAGTGTGCTGTCAAGCATCCGGTCATTGTGCTGAGAGCGGACCATTTACAATTGAGGCCATACCGTGCACAATCGTCGTAACGTCTCCGTCCAACGGCGACACCTGGACGCACGGTGATTTGGTCAGCATTCAGTGGACCTCCGACTGTCCCTGTGACATGAACATTCAAATCTCCGTCGATGGCGGAACCAGTTGGGGATACCTTGCCGGTCCGATGGCCAACAGCGGCCAGTTTGATTGGACGGTTACCGACGCTTATGAATCCAACACTGTCAAGGTACGCGTCCTTTGCACGGATGCTTCTGCGTCGGGCGCCAGTGACGGCTTGTTCAGCATAGTTGCCCCTCCGCCTACGAATATCGTACTCTCCATACCCGTCATGACCGGCGACAACTGCGACTCGGTATGCATACCGATCACGGCTGACGCTTTCACAGGTGTGGCCGGTGTCGAATTGCATCTGAACTACGACCCCGCCTGCATGACTTGCATCGGAATTGATCCCGGCGTACTCGCAGGCGCTACGGTCAACTGCGATGCCGGCGGAGCACATATAATCTGGGAAGATTTCGCCAACCCGCTCACATTACCCGATGGTGCGACCATTGCCTCGGTATGTTTTACCGGACTTTCCGAAGCGGTGTGTGCAGTGGGTTTTGATGAAACCTGCGAGTTGGTTGATGAAGTCGGCGATCCGCTGGTCGCGAGTTACAACGATGGTTCGCTGAACTGTGAGCCACCTCCGCCCAGCGATATCATGCTGACGCTGCCGAACATGACCGCCGACAACTGCGATTCTGCCTGCATACCGATCACCGTTGAATCGTTCGAGGGCGTGGCCGGTGTCGAATTGCATCTTAACTACGATGCATCGTGCATGCTGTGCGCCGACATTGATGTTGGCTATCTGGCCGGTGCGACGGTCAATTGTGAGGAAGGCGCAGTTCATATAATATGGGAAGATTTCGCCAACCCGCTGAGCCTTCCCGATGGCGAGACGCTGGCTTCGGTCTGCTTCACCGGACTCTCTGAGGCTGCTTGTTCCGTTGGCTTTGATGCCACCAGTGAGTTGGTAGATGAATTGGGTGATCCGCTGGCCGCGAGTTACAACGATGGTTCGCTGAACTGTGAGCCACCTCCGCCCAGCGATATCATGCTGACGCTGCCGAACATGACAGCCGACAACTGCGATTCTGCTTGCATACCGATCACCGTGGAATCGTTCGCCGGTGTGGCCGGTGTCGAATTGCATCTTAACTACGATGCATCGTGCATGCTGTGCGCCGACATTGATGTTGGCTATCTGGCCGGTGCGACGGTCAATTGTGAGGAAGGCGCAGTTCATATTATATGGGAAGATTTCGCCAACCCGCTGAGCCTTCCCGATGGCGAGACGCTGGCTTCGGTCTGCTTCACTGGACTCTCTGAGGCTGCTTGTCCCGTTGGCTTTGATGCCACCAGTGAGTTGGTTGATGAGCTGGGTGATCCGCTGGCCGCGAGTTACAATGATGGTTCGCTGAACTGCACACCGGTGCCTGAGTGTGTCACGACCGTGGTTAACCCCAATGGGGGAGAGGTCTTGACCGTTGGCGAAACGGTGCAGATACAGTGGACGTACACCGACGGTCCCCCCGGGGCGGCCTGCGAGTGTGATGCCTTTATCGAATTCACTACCGATGGCGGCACCACCTGGATTACTATCGATCCGGGTGCACCCGGCGGCACCTATGACTGGGTGGTTCCGGATCGCCCATCGGCGACCTGTTTGATCCGGGTGTGCTGCAATGGGCCGCAGTGGATCTGTGATGTGAGTGACAACTTCTTCACTATCCAGGGCCCACCACCGAGCGACATTGTGTTGACCCTTCCTGAGATGGTTGCGGACAATTGCGACTATGCCTGTATTCCTGTCACGGTTGAGGGTTTCAACGGTGTGGCAGGTGTTGAGTTGCATTTCGATTATGATGCCGGCTGCATGACCTGTTCGGATTTCGACTTAGGCTACCTGACCGGTGCGACGGTCAATTGTGAAGAAGGCGCTGTGCACATTATATGGGAAGACTTTGCCAACCCGCTGACCCTGCCGGATGGCGAGACTCTGGTTTCGATCTGCTTTGACGCACTGTCGGAGTCAGCCTGTCCGATTGGTTTCACTGCCACCAGTGAATTAGTCGATGAACTGGGTGATCCGCTGGCTGCGAGCTACAACGATGGTTCGTTGTCCTGCACTCCAGGAGCACCTTGTGTTGCTACCGTCATCTCACCTAATGGTGGCGAGACATGGACGGTCGGCGATGTTGTCGAAATCAATTGGACACTCGTCGACGCTACTCCTGCCGACAGCTTCGACTGCCCGGCTACTATCGACATCTCCTTTGATGGTGGTGCCACCTGGACGAACATTGCCACCAACCAGGTGGGTAGTAGTTTCAACTGGACCGTCACCGATAATCCGTCCACAAATTGCCTGATTCGAGGTTGCTGTTGCGCCCCGGATGCTGAATGCGATGTCAGCGACGCGCCTTTCACTATTCAGGCCCCGCAGGGTGGGTGCGTTCCACCTGCCATCTGTCTCGATCATGTCGATGGCCTCGATGCCGCCAACAAACTGATAGCCGGTGGCTCGGCCAGGTTCCATCTGCGCGTCAAAGGTGATGCCGACGAGCATGGCGGCGTAGCCAACGGCTTCCGCGTGTTCTCGCCCGATGGCGCTACTTGGAGTCTTACGATTGGTGACACTACCGGGACGTTGGGCAAGACCCAGTTCGACGGTGGCTTCTTCATCAATGACTTCAGCATTACCGGGATGGACGCCGACACGATCGGTTTTGGTGGTTTCCGGTTCTTCTCAACCGGCCTGCCGCCGCTGTTTAACGACATAGCCTACACCTTGGTCATCGGTCCGATTGGCGCCGGTGACGCGGGCAAGAACATCTGTCTGGACTCAGCTTTCTATCCGCCGTCGGGCGTGTGGAAGTGGGCCGGTATTGATATCTTCCCGAACTGGGACGGCCCGCACTGCTATGAGATTTCCGGTGAGCAACAACCTTGCACACTTGCGGTAACTTCACCGATTGCCGGTGATTCTCTGGAGATAGGCAGCACCTGGCCCATTACCTGGGAGACAGACTGCGATTGCTCGTACACCATCGAAGTCTCCACCGATGGTGGCGCCAACTGGAATGCGGTTGCTTCCGGAGTCCCTGGAAGTCCGTTCAACTGGACAGTACCGAATTCGCCGACCGAATTCGCTTTGGTACGTGTCTGCTGCGACGATGGATCAACCTGTGATGCCAGTGGTCGCTTCACCATTTACGAAACACCTCCACCGCCAAGGATCGTTCTTACCGTACCCGACGTGGTGGTAGATGGATGCGGCAACGGTTGTGTCCCGATCTTGGTGCAGTCGTTCAACGCAGTCGCCGGAGTCGAATTGCATCTTACATTCGATGATGCGTGCATGGACTGCGACGTGATTGACCCGGGGTATCTCGTGGGTGCGACCACCAACTGTTTGCCCGGTGAACTGCACATTATATGGGAGGATTTTGCTAACCCGTTGACCCTTCCGGACGGCGAGGCCCTGCTTAACCTCTGCTTCACCAACCTCAGCGAAGCCCCCTGCCCGATTGCATTCGAGGCGACCAGTGAACTGGTTGACGACCTCGGCGATCCGCTGGACGTGATCTACTTTGACGGTTCTCTCGCGGGTGCGGGCTGTGGTGACTGTGTTTCACCGTTCAGTTTTACGCCGACTGCACAGTCCGGTGTCTTCCGTGGCCAGGCTACAATTGAAGGAATACCAGCCGAAGCCGGCGACTATGTAGCTGCTTTCGACGAGGACGGCAACTGTGCCGGTGCGGTGGAAGTGACCATCAATGCCGGTTTGGCTTATATCATCCTGCCGATTTACGGTGATGACGATCTGACGCCGGGTGTCGATGAGGGGATGAACGCCGGTGAAAACTTCACGCTGAAAATATACGATTGTTCCGCCGACGCCATCATCGATTACTGTGGATTCTTTGATTGTTGGCTTAACACCAACGGTACACCGATACCGGGTCCGTGCGGCGATGTCGCCAATGTTTATGACTTCCAGACGACTTTCTCGGATGCCATCCAACTCAGGTCCGGATGGAACCTCATATCATTTGACATACTGTTCGGTGCCGATGATCCAGCCTCGGTGTTTGCATCGCTGGGTGGCTGTCTGGTCTACGTCACTGATTTTGACGGCGGTTCACATTACTACGATCCCAACGGCCCGCCTTTCCTGAATACCCTGCACCAGATTCGTCCGGGGTATGGTTACTGGGTGAAGGTTTGTGACGACATCCTGCTGGCCGTGGATGGCATTTGTACGTATCCGTGTAATTTCAAGCTCGATCTGGACAACGGTTGGAACCTGATTGCCTATTGGCCGCAGGCTACGGTCACGCCGGCAGCCGCCTTTGCCGACCTGATCAATGCCGGTGCTCTGGTTTACGTCACAGGTTTCGACGGTGGTTCACAGTACTTCGATCCCAACGGCCCACCCTTCCTGAACACTCTGACTCAGATCAGGAACGGCTTCGGCTATTGGGTCAAGGTCAACGCTGCCTGGCCAGGCTTCCAGTATGAAGAGTGCGATGTTGCCGGTGTCAGTGAACGACCCACGGTATCGGATCTCTCGCTAAACGAGGATCGATCCGGCCAGCTGGGACCGTTCGCATTCACACCCACCAACCTGTCGGCGGCATTGTCCGGCAGTGTAACCGTTAACGATCACGCAGCCGAGGAAGGCGATTTGATAGCCGCCTTCGACGAGGCAGGCAATTGTGTGGGTGCGGCGCGCTTGTTCCGTCACAATGATGCGGCTTATTTCTCCATGCCGATCTATGGTGATGACCAGACAACGCCGAGCCTCGATGAAGGCATGAACTCAGATGAGAGTTATCACCTCATGCTGCTGGATGCGTCCACTGGTGAGATTGTCGAACATGGCGTCGAACTAACTGGATGGGTGAACACCAACGGTGCACCTCTTCAAGAGCCGGTGGTGTTTAACTTCGCATCCAGCGCCCGTTTGGTTGGTGAGATACCCGACGAATATACATTGTCGCAGAACTATCCAAACCCGTTCAACCCGGCCACGACCATCCGGTTCGGTTTGCCGGTGCCGTCACAGGTGGAACTGTCGGTCTACAACATTGTAGGTCAAAAGGTCGCCACGTTGGTGACTGGTGCCTACCAGGCCGGGCTGCACGAAGTCCAGTGGCGTGGTGTCGATCAATCCGGGGTGCCGGTCGCTTCGGGTGTATACTTCTACCGTTTAACGACGGATGCATACAACGAAACCAAGAAGATGCTCCTGCTGAAATAGGAGCTGTGGAGATAGCAAGAAATAGTCAGTTGCCGGGCAGGCCGACCGGGCCTGCCCGCACCTGTGAATTGGACATTAGGTCGAGACGAAGTGTCGACCCCGGGTCTTCAAAGGAGGAGCTACGATGAAAACTGCTAACCCGCCACTCTGGACAACTCTGCTAATCGTGGTGGTGATGTGTACGGCGGTAAACGCGCAGGAAACCTGCGGACCGTTCACCTTCACACCTACAGCCGAGTCCGGCGTGTTTGTCGGACAGGCTACTATAGGCGGCGTACCGGCCGATGCGGCCGATTGCATCGCTGCCTTCGATGCCGACGGCAATTGTGCCGGAGCCACAAGTATCGTCATTAACGGCGGACTGGCCTACATCAACCTTCCAATCTACGGCGATGATCTGCTGACCGGAGGTGTGGATGAAGGCATGAACGCGGGGGAGAATTTTACTTTTGCCCTGTATGATGCCTCGGCCGACGCAGTCTTGCCGATGAATCCGGACACGGCCTTCGGCTGTTGGGTCAACACCAATGGTACGCCGTTGCCCGGTCCGTGCGGTGACTTCAATCTGGTACATGATTTCGGCGGCGGCGGCGGTGAGCCATGTGATCCCCCGGCTATCTGCCTCGATCATGTCGATGGTTTGAATCCCGACGGGACGCTTCCTGCCGGTGGAAGCGCGACCTTTCATCTGCGGGTGAAGGGTGATGCCGATACGCACGGCGGTGTAGCCAATGGTTTCCGAGTGTTTTCACCTGATGGCGCTTGCTGGGGCACAACTGTAGGCGACACTACCGGCACCCTCGGCAAGGCCCAATTCGACGGCGGGTTCTTCATCAACCCGTTTTCCATCACCGGCTGCGACGCCGATACCCTCGGTTTCGCTGGCTTCCGATTCTTCTCGACCGGTCTTACGCCTTTCTTCGACGACATTGCCTACACCATAGACATCGGTCCCATCGACGCCGGCGCCAATGGCAAGAACATCTGTCTCGACTCTGCTTTCTATCCGCCCTCGGGCGTCTGGAAGTGGGCTGGTCCGGATGTATTCCCCAATTGGGACGGCCCCCACTGTTTCACAATCTTAGGCGATTGTGAAGCTCCCGCGATTACGTGCCCCAGTGTCCCCTTTGGTGTGGATGCCTGTGCCGGTGACGAAGTGTGCGTGCCTTTGGAAATAACCGGCGCTACCAGTGTTACTGTCGAAGGAGCGACATGGTCGGGCGGTCAGCTTTGCTTCACGCCAAGTGCGTCGGGTCCGCTCAACTTCCACGTTGTCGCCTCTAACGATTGCGGTGAGGCAATCTGCGATGTAACGGTAAATGTCACTCTCACCGACCCGCCGGCGATAACGTGCCCCAGCGTACCGTTCGACGTTACGGCCTGTGCCGGTGATCAAGTCTGTATTCCTCTTGACATCGCAGGCGCGGATGATGTTTCTGTCAACGGCGCCACCTGGGCGAACGGACAGCTGTGTTTCACTGCTGGGGCGTCTGGTCCGATGTCCTTTACAGTAGTGGCCACTAACCAGTGCGGACAGGACGAATGCGACGTTACGGTCAACGTAACCATCACCGACCCGCCCGCGATCACCTGCCCCAGCGTACCGTTCGACGTTACGGCTTGCGCCGGTGACGAAGTTTGCGTGCCGTTGGAAATCACCGGTGCTACCAGCGTTACTGTCGAGGGTGCAAGCTGGGCCGATGGACAACTCTGCTTCACCGCGGATCAGTCCGGACCTCATAACTTCACAGTGATTGCCGACAACGAATGCACCGATGATCGTTGCGACTTTACAGTAAATGTAACGATTACTGACCCGCCTGTGATTACATGTCCCAGTGCGCCGATCGATGTCAGTGTCTGTCTGGGCACGGAGGCTTGCGTACCGCTGGAGATAGTTGGAGCTACCAATGTCACAGTCGAGGGTGCGACATGGGCCAATGGACAATTGTGTTTTACAGCCGAAGCTACCGGTCCCATGATGTTCCACGTTGTAGCCACCAACGACTGTGGCGAAGCGACCTGTGATGTCGAGGTCATTGTCTCAGCGGGAGCTGGGCCGACTATCGACTGTCCGCAGGCCATTATCGACGTGTCGGTTTGTGCGGGAGATCAGGCTTGCATATCACTTCCTATCGACAATGCTACCAATGTGTCGGTTGAAGGTGCGACATGGGCCGACAACCAGCTATGCTTCACTCCCAACGCTACCGGTACGTTCCAGTTTGATATTACCGCGACGAACGATTGCGGCGAAGAGACTTGTCATGTCACTGTGCGAGTTGTGGTGATTGACCGGCCCGTGATCGATTGTCCTACTGCCGCCTGGGACGTGACCGCCTGTGCCGGTGACGAAGTCTGTATTCCTCTTGAAATCACCGGCGGCGCCGAAGTCTCGGTCGAAGGAGGTACCTGGTCGAACGGTCAACTCTGTTATATTGCTGAGGTCGCCGGGCCTGACCAGATCCATATCATAGCGTCCAACGTGTGCGGCGAAGTGTTCTGCGATGTAACCGTCAACGTGACAATCGTTGACCCACCTACTATCACGTGTCCCGATGGACCTATTGATGTATCAGCTTGCCTCGGTACCGAGGTCTGCGTCCCGCTGGAGATAGTGGGAGCTACCAACGTCACAGTCGAAGGCGCCACCTGGGCCAATGGTCAGTTGTGTTTCATGGCTGACGCGACCGGTCCTATGGCCTTCCACGTTGTAGCCACCAACGATTGTGGTGAGGCAACGTGCGATGTAACAGTTAATGTCGCAGCCGGTGGCGCACCCACCATTGCCTGTCCGGACGTCCCGGTTGATGCTTACGGTTGCGCTGGAGATCAGGTCTGCATTTCTTTGGCTATCGATAACGCCACCAATGTCGTGGTTGATGGCGGAGCCACCTGGGCAGACGGCCAGTTGTGTTTCACGGCGAACGCGACCGGTACTCTTCAATTCGATGTTACGGCCACCAACGACTGTGGCGAGGCCACTTGTCACGTAATGGTTAATCTCGAAGTGACTCCCTTGCCGGTGATCGACTGTCCGTCCGGTCCCTTTGACCATGTTGTATGTGCCGGAGACCAGATTTGTGTGCCACTGGAAATCGGAGGCGCCACCAGCGTTACGGTCGAAGGCGCCACCTGGGCCGACGGTCAGTTGTGTTTCACGGCTGAAGCAACAGGCTCGCACGTCTTCCACGTTGTTGCTACCAGTGACTGCGGTGAGACAACGTGTGATGTCACGGTTACAGTAAGGGTTACTGATCCGCCGATGATAGAGTGTCCGGAGCCGATGGATATCGTTCTCTGTGGCCCGGAGCAAGTCTGCTTCGACCTGGCCATCGCCAACGCCACGACCGTCGAGGTTGACGGCGGGACATGGAACAACGGCGTGCTCTGCTTTGACGCTGAGGTTGATGGTTCGTACACCCTCGTGGTGACGGCCGGCAACGAATGCGGCACCGTCACCTGCGCGGTTGTTGTTGAGATTATCTTCCTCGAAGCGCCGATTGCCTGTTTCGACTCCAACCCTACCGGTGTACCAATGCAAATCGCGTTTTCGAATTGCTCCGTTGGTGCCGAACCCTTGATGTTCCATTGGGACTTCGGAGACGGTGGCGCCAGTGAGGAAGCCGAACCGATGCACAACTACGCCGAACCGGGTGAGTACGTGGTGACACTGAGTGTTACCGACGATTGCGGTCGCACAAGCACAGTTACGCACACCGTCAGTGTCGGCGGCGTGACCCCGACCGACCGCTGGATCAGTATATATTGTCCGGAACCGATGCTTGACGGCTTCCCGCTCAATCCAGGCGATGTCATTCGTGCTTATGATCCGGATGGTGTTCTGTGTGGTATCGGATCGGTCGCCGGAGACGGCTCCTACGGATTGCTGGTCATATACGCCGATGACATTTTCACGGCCGAAGTGGATGAAGGCGCCGACCCCGGTGACGAGATTTCTCTCACTGTCAATGGTGATGAGGTCTTCGTTGATCCGCCGCTGATCTGGAATGAGAACGGCGACGTCGTGCTACTGTGTGAGTTCAGCACCGAAACCTGTTTGCAGTTCGATCTGGATGCCGGGTGGCATCTGATATCGTGGAATGTAGCTTACAGCGACGATGTCGCTAACCTGATTGCCGGTTTTGAAAGCTCGGTCGATGTCATCCTCTCGTTTGACCGAGGCGGTCTGACTTATGTTCCCAGCCTGGCGCCGTACTCAAACCTGCAGCAGGTCGACTACCACTTCGGATACTGGTTCCGTTTGAACAGCCCGGTCTTTTTCGAGATCTGTGGCGGCCAGATCCCGGCGGGTGATGCCATCTCGATTTACGGCGGCTGGAATCTGGTCAGTTATTGGCCGGAGGAAATCCTGCCGGTAGAAGATGCGCTAAGTTCGATACTGGCAAACTTAATCGTTGCCTATGGCTGGGACGGCGAGGCTCAGGTCTACATCCCCGGCAAGTTGTATGTCAGCAACTTGATCGAGATGGCGCCCCAGTTTGGTTACTGGATCAAGTCGACGACGGCCGACATGTTGACATATAACGGCTCCGACCCGATCGCAGTTGGCGGCAACGATCATAACGCCACGGGCCAGAGCAATGTTGGATTGTCTAACGAATGGATGTCTGTCTACGGTAGTTCACTTCAGGTTGACAACCGCCAGTTAGCTGCGGGCGCGACCATTGAGTTGGTTACCACTGACGGTGCCGCCTGCGGCGTCGGAGTCTATGATGGCTCCAAGCTCATGCTCACCCCGGTTTACGGATCGGTATCGATTGACGAAGCTACCGAGAATCTCCCCGAGAAAGGGGACAAACTGTCGGTGCTGGTCAACGGCGACCGCGTGTATCCGGACCTTGAGTACCAGGGCCACGGTGCTATCGTGCAACTGGGACGCTTGACCGGCAATGCCGACGGCTCTCCGGAGGCGCTGCCTGATGATTACAGTCTGTCCCAGAACTATCCGAACCCGTTCAACCCGTCGACTACGATCAGATTCAATCTGCCGGTCAGCGAGCATGTCGAACTGGTCGTCTACAATCTGGTAGGTCAGAGAGTAGCCACGCTGGTCGACGGCGCTCTGATAGACGGTTGGCACGAGGTTGAGTGGAACGGCGCCGATGACTCAGGCACGCGAGTAGCTTCGGGTGTCTATCTGTACCGCCTCAACTCAGCCAATTTCTCGCAAACGAAAAAGATGACGCTGATGAAGTAACCCGGCGTTTTGATCTGACAAGGGGATGGTGATAGCTCGCCATCCCCTTTTTCTTTGGCCGAAATTCTCTCCAAACGTAGAAACCGCACAAAAAACTCCAGTTTCATAGTGAATTGGCTTGACAAGCCACGGTCGTTCCATATATTCGATAGATGTCGAAATATCGAACAAAACAGATAGCCGATCTGGCCCAGGTTTTCGCAGCTTTGTCGAACACCAACAGGCTGCAGCTCTTGCTGCGCTTGATTGACTATTGCGGCCCCGGTGTGTCGTGTCAGAGCGATGCTGAGGTGCGCGCCTGTGTAAGTGAAATCAGTAAGGGTATGAACCTTGCAGCTTCGACGGTGTCCCACCACCTGAAGGAACTCAAGCAGGCAGGTCTTATTCAGGTCAGGCGCAACGGTCAGAAGATGGATTGTTCGATTGATGCCGGAGCTATTGAGCGACTTCTAAGTTTTTTTGAGGAGATTACTACGAATGACAGAGTCAGAACATCGGCAAGAGGGTGATACCGAAGGAGAAAAACCACTCACCAGTTTGGCATGTGATTGCACGGCGTCGGATAGCAGTTGCTGTACAGACGGCACAGGCAAACCGCCCGGCCGCTCCTGGGGGAAAACTCTGGTAGCAAGTGTGGTGCTTGTTGCGGCTGTGGCGGCCGCCGGTTATTCGATCATCCGCGACAATTCAGATTCCACCGAACCTGCGGATCCAACCGGGGCGGCTGCCCCCTGTTCAACGGCCAACAGCGGCTGTGCACCCAGCCTATTCGGCCTCGGAGGGGATAGTACTATCTCTCCGGTTGCTGTTGCTGTCTTGACCGGCGTGGTTTCTGATGTGGAGGTAGCCTTCGTGCTTCTAACCGGATCGGACAACGATGCTGCACAGAATGCTGCGGCCGAGCTTGAAAGGGTGGTAGACAATCTCAGGGCCCAGGGGAAAACGGTCAAACCGGTCGCTTTCGTTCCTGGTTCGCCCGGTTATGTGGGACTTGTACAACTGGGCCGGGTGGAGTCGTTCCCCACCCTCGCCGCGTTGGGAAGTAAGGGCGCCTACACGTTTCTTGCACCCGATGAAATATCGGAGCTAAAACTCCTTCGTGCTTTCGTGGTAGCGAGCACCCCGGTGCCAGGGTGTGCGCCCGGCAGTCCCGGCTGTGCTCCCCCGGCAGGAGCTAACTAATGCAGGAGTGGATTCTGCAGGTTCTCGAGACGCCCACTTTGGACATCACTGTCTTGTTGGCGGCATTTTTGTTGGGGATGGTTGGCGCGGTGGGCAGTTGTTGCGGTCTCCCGGTGCTGGCTGCTATCGCCGGCTACTCGGGCGCCGAAGGCGGTGGACAGAACCGTCGCAGCATTTTGCTCAGTGGCGGATTCTTCATGATCGGAACCATTGCTGCGCTGGCCGGGCTGGGAGCGATTACAGGATTTGTCAGTCAGACAATTGGAACTGCTATGGGAGTGTACTGGAAAGTATTCGCCGGACTGGTGATGATCTTTTTCGGAGTGGTAAGTCTTGACCTGGTGCCGTTTGCTCTGCCTTCGTTTGGTTCGGGCGTGGCTCTACAATCATCAGCCGGGCCGACCAAGGCTATAGTCTACGGTTTGGCATTAGGCGGCGGCACGACCGCTTGCTCGGTCGGATGCAACCCGGTCCTGCCGGTGGTTCTTGGCGTCGTCACACTACAGGGACAAACGTGGTGGGGTGCGTTGTTGCTTGGCGCCTTCGCTATTGGCTACAGCCTGCCGTTGGCGGCCGGTCTGGTTGGGCTGGGTTATGGTTTCGGCAAACTGACTTCGGTGTTACAAAGATTCGCGCCGGCTATCAAGTACGGCGCAGGTGTGCTGTTAATCGGCGTAGGGTTTTACTTGTTGCTGTGGGCATAATGACGGACAGTGTGGTAATGATAACCATGACACAAAACAGAGAACCGGCGAACAGACTGATGAGCGGTTAGCATGAACGATGATTCAACCCACAACGAGCACAACATCCCGGAAGTCAATCCCGACCCTACCACACCGCCCTTGTTGAACACGCTTGACGCATCGCCATCATGCTGTAGCCCACCGCCGATGGGTCTGACCGCCAAAGTAGCTGATGGTTGCGTAACCACGCCGGTAGGGGAGATTCCGCGCGTACCGACCAAGCTGAAGCTTACCGACCTACTGGGTCGCTGGAAAGCACGCTGGGGTATGGGACGGATGAGCTATCTGATCGCTCCGGGGCTGTATGCTGTGGGGCGGCCTGATGAATCCTCCGAAGTCTTCGTTACGGCCAATTACAAAATGAGTTTCGACTCTTTGCGCGCTGAGTTGCACGGTCGCAATGGCTGGCTCCTGGTGCTGGACACCAAAGGTATCAACGTCTGGTGCGCGGCGGGGAAGGGGACATTCGGTACCGAGGAGATCGTGAAACAGGTCCAGATGACACGGCTGAAGGAGATCGTGGCGCACCGCCGACTCATCCTGCCGCAGCTCGGCGGGCCCGGTGTAAGTGCGCACGAGGTCAAAGATCGCATCGGTTTCAGAGTGACCTATGGACCCATACGAGCAAGTGACCTGCCTCAGTTTCTGGATAACGGAATGAAGGCAAGCGATGAGATGCGCGTTGTTCACTTTGCGTGGCAGGACCGGCTGGTGTTGATCCCGGTGGAACTGATGATGTCACTTGGATACCTTCTGGCGGCAGCGGCAGTGTTTTTTATACTATCAGGGTTGGGTCGCGACTTGTTCTCACTTGATCGCATGTTGGTGGTCGGTCCGATAACGGTTCTGTTGGCGCTGTCCGGCTACCTGGCCGGTGTTGCGCTGATGCCTGTGTTATTGCCGTGGCTGCCCGGTCGGTCATTTGCCCTCAAGGGTGCTATGGCCGGTCTATTGATGCTTTTGCTGACCGCCCTCGGACTGTGGAAATATACTGAATCGGTCCCGGGAGTTTTCGATATAGTCGCTTGGACGCTTCTGATCCCGGCAGTCGCAAGTTTTATCGGGATGAATTTCACCGGTTCCTCTACTTATACTTCGCTGTCCGGCGTGCGCCGCGAGATGCGGGTGGCCGTACCGTTGCAGCTTGGTGGCGCCGTTCTGGGTCTGGGACTGTGGGTGGCGGCCCGTTTTGTGTGAGGATGTCGGTGTGAATACAATAATGCGTAGGAGATTCGGATGCCTGGACTGCGATATCTGACAAATGTCGTTACGCTTGAGTTGGATGAAAGCAAATGCAACGGTTGTCGCCGGTGCCTTGAAGTGTGTCCTCATGCCGTATTCGTCATGGTGGACAAACGCGCCCGAATCGATGACCGCGATGCTTGTATGGAATGCGGTGCCTGTGCCAAAAACTGCTCAGAAGGCGCTCTCTCCGTTGGCGCCGGTGTCGGCTGTGCCGCGGCTATAATCTATGGAGCCATACGCGGTACCGAACCCAGCTGCGACGGGACGACCGGGTCCAGTTGCTGCTGACACGATTACTGCCGGCCGAGACAGCTGCGTCGTCCCTGGCAATGACGACGACGAGAGTTGACCAACAAACCTCCGGGTAATGCCGGCCAAAGAAAACCGGACGAGTCAGTGACCCGTCCGGTGTTTATCGTTTTCAATTCCAGCGCCAGGAAATCAAACGCCGGCGAATTGAACATCCTTGAAGTACAGGCTGGGCCGCCGCCACGATGAGAACGGGTAGGCATCGTTGCCCAAAGCAACTAACTGATTCCATAGCTCGGTTGAATTGCCGGAGATATTCATCTCGTTGACAGCTTTTACCGGCTCGCCGTTTTCAATGAGAATACCCATGATCCCGAAGGAAAAATCACCGGTGGTTCCGTTGGAATTGCCACCGATAAAATTGGTCACCAGGATACCTCGTTGCAGGCCCTTCACCATCTCGTCAAGCGATTGGTCTCCATAGTCGAACACAAGATTGCTGGTGGATCCGGTGGTAGGTTCCATGCCGAGTTTCTTGCCGTAGTAAGTGTCGACATAGTAGGACTTAAGCACACCCTTGTCTATCATGACTCTTTTGCGGGTGGCCATCCCTTCGCCATCGTACAACCTGGAGCCCATACCATAGTCGATAAAGGGATCGTCGATTATGGTCAGTTTCTCGGAGCCTATCTTTTGACCGAGTTTCCCTTCGAGGAAAGAGCGCTTTTGCTGGAGGGACCTGGCGTTCATGGGGCCGATCAGCGCCCCCAGCAGGCGACTGCCGGCGCGATTCTCGACAATCATGTCGTAGCGGCCGGAATCCAGTTTGGTCTGACCGATTTTGCGAAGCGCTCTTTGAACCGCCTGTTTACCGATCACCTCACCCGCCGGTAGATCCTTGCGAAAACGCACCGTGCGCCAATCCCAGTCTTCAGGTCGGGCATCGCCATTGCCTCTTACCGTCGCGTCGGCGCCGATTGAAAAAGAAGTACCGATACGGTCCCCTTCGAAACCGTTGCTATGAACTTTTACGGTTTCAAAGAAGCTGTCGGAAAAACTGGCCGTGGTCGAGATAATCTTATCGCTCTCGGCCAACGCGGCATCCTCCACTTCGCGCGCCAGGGCTACACGCGCGTCTGAAGAAAGTCCTTCATAGGACGGATCAAAAATGTGCAGGTCGCGAGTCTCGCGGCCTTGATAATACTTGGCTTCGGGCAAAGTCCGAAAAGGGTCTTCGGAGAGATACTTGGTCATGGCCACCGCTTCCGAGACAAAGGTGCCTAAGGCTGCCCTGCTCAGGTCATTGGTGGAATGATTGGAGTAACGGCTATTGGCATAGATAGAAAGGCTCAACGAGTTCTGTGTCGACTCTTTCAGCTTCTCTACTTTTCGCTCCCGACAGTCTATTTCGATATCCCGACTCTTGGAGATATTCACTGAAGCCTCATCGGCACCGGCCTTTTTGGCTTGAGCAACGATCCAGCCGGCCAGTTCATACGTCTCTGTTTTATTCATGGTCTAAACCTTCTTTGCTTTGCATGTCTGATATGTCCATCAGGAGGAGACTCCACCAACTGTGATCGACGACACTTTGATAGTAGGCAGTCCGAACGACACCGCCGCCGACTGACCGTTCTTGCCACAGGTGCCGCCGCCCTCCATCAGCTCCATGTCATCGGCGACCATTGTCACCTTGGTCAGACTATCGGGGCCGTTACCAATGATATTGATATCTTTGATCGGTCGTGTCTTCTTGCCGTTCTCGATCAAGTAACCGGATTTGACGTAGAAAGTATAATCTCCGGCTCCGATGTAGACCTCACCGTTGGTGAACGCTTCCGCGTAGATGCCGTTCTTGACCGATTCGACAATCTCCTCCGGCTTGTGTGGTCCCGGCAGCATGTAGGTATTGCGCATCCGCGGCATCGGCTGGTGTCTGAACGACTGTCGCCGCCCGTTGCCGGTGGGCTTGAGCTTATAGTGTTTGGAACTTATGCGGTCATGCAAATAGCTTTCGAGAATCCCGTCGCGTACCATATAGGTCTTTTCCGATTGGTTGCCTTCGTCATCGACGTTGATCGAGCCGCGCATATTCGGGTTGGTCCCATCGTCAACGATAGAGACAAAACTCTCGGCCACCGGTTTTCCGATTTTGTCGGCGTAGATGGACACCTCTTTGCGGTTGAAGTCCGCCTCCATGCCGTGGCCGATTGCCTCGTGGAGGAAAATACCGGAAAACCCGGGAGCCATCACCACCGGCATCTCGCCGGCCTCCGGCTTAACGGCATCGAAAAGGTCCACGGTGCGTCGCACCGCCGTCGAAGCCAGCCGGTCGAGCCGTTCCGGAGTGAAATAGTCAATTCCATGACGCCCACCGAGGTTGTACCCGCTTTGCTCGCGCTGACCGTTCTGCTCGGCTGTGCAGCTTACAAATACCCGCGTCATCGGTTGATAGTCACAGGCAATCCGACCGTCGGACGTGGCCACCATCATGTAGCTGGTATTGTCCAGGAAGTACACTTGCGACTTGATAACCCGTTTGTCCTGGGCGAAGACCTTTTCGTTCAGCGTCTGCAGGTGGGGGATTTTCTGGTCGATGCCCACTTTCTCCCATGACACGCCGATGGGATAATAATCCGGCATACCGGCGAAAGAGAAATCCGAAGGCGGTGTAGACTGCCCTTGTCCCGCAATGTTAGCCGCCGTGCGAGCAGCCAGTTTCATCGCCTTGGGCGTAATCTCCTCGGTGAACGAATAGCCGATGCGGTCGTCCTCAATCACTCTGATGCCGACACCCATTCCCACGTTGGAGTAGGCCCGGCTGACCAGATTATCTTCGAGGATCACCGTGTTGCTGATAGCATGCTGGAAGTATACATCGCAATAATCACCGCCATGGGCCATTGCAGCCGCCATAACTTCACGGATCTGGGCTTCGGTAACCGTGAAATGTTCCAGGTAGGCGTTGATGCCGCCCTCTCCCGGTGGCAACGCAGCGAACGCCGCCAGCGGATTACCCTTGAAAAACATGGGCACGCCGGCCATTGCCAGTCCCATGGCACCGGTTTTTACGAAGTCTCGTCGGGTCCATTGAGCCATTGCATACTCCTCTATTTTGTCTTGCTGAAGATTGTGCGGGCGGAAATTTCATAGCAGTAAAGCGCAATGTTAAAAGTGCGTCGTCGCCGATCGGCCGTTTTGGCTCCCCCCGGGGCCGGCCTGCCACCCCTGATGGCAATAGTATGAGACTTTGAAACCGATTTGTCAACAGTAAATAGGATCGGCCGTGTCTTAGTTTTCTCAAAAGTCCCGGGCTTATCGGTCGATAACTCAATAGTTGTTCGGACTGTTGCAAATCGATGCCAATTGGCATATAATGGCGGCGTCCGGTCGACCATCACAGACAGCCCAGGTTCGTCGATGACCTTACCAAACGCTCACCGCGATGATGTCGCGATGATGGCGGGGAACTATCGACAGCCACGGCCCCTTATAGAATGAAGTGAACATCATTGCCCAAGGAGATTAAACATGCGATTTGACAACATTGCCGAGGCCGTTGGTCGGACACCCATTGTCCGGATCAATCGGCTGACGTCGCCGGGTTCGGCTACGCTATATGTCAAGCTGGAGAGTTTCAACCCGTGCGGTTCGGTCAAAGACAGGATTGGCGTCTCCATGATTGAAGCCGCCGAAAAGGACGGTCAGCTCAAGTCGGGTGTGACTATCGTCGAACCGACATCCGGTAATACCGGCATTGCTCTGGCTATGGTCGCCGCGGCCAAAGGGTATTCGTGCGTGTTCACCATGCCGGAGACAATGAGTGTGGAACGACGGGCTATTCTGAAGATGTTCGGAGCCAAAATCGTTCTGACTCCCGGCCCGGAAGGGATGAAGGGAGCTATCTCCAAAGCGGCCGAACTGGCCGAACAGGAAGGTTTCTTCCAGCCGGAGCAATTCAGCAATCCGGCCAACCCGGATGTGCACAAGCGTACAACGGGAGTAGAGATTATCAACGATCTGGACGGCCTGACTCTGGATGCCTTCGTGGCCGGTGTGGGGACGGGTGGTACCGTTTCCGGCGCCGGTGCGGTATTGAAAGACAAGTATGGCTGTCAGGTGGTTGCGGTTGAGCCGGACGCATCACCGGTGCTGTCGGGCGGCGATCCCGGTCCGCACCCTATTCAGGGAATTGGCGCCGGGTTTGTTCCGAAGAATTATGACGCCGCTGTAGTAGACGAGGTCGTCAGGGTCAAGAACGAAGATGCTCTCTCCACGTCACGCGCGCTGGCGGCCAAGGAAGGGATACTGGTCGGGATATCCTCAGGCGCTATCGTTTGGGCTGCACTGCAAGTTGCGGCCAAATTGGGTGAAGGCAAAACCGTCGTCACGGTGACCGCAGACACCGGCGAACGCTATCTGTCAACCGCCCTCTTTGAGCATCTGGAATAGTCTTAAGGCGACGGAAACCCCTCAGAGAGACAGCACGATTAAATGTCCATTATTCTGGATGACATCAGAGCGATCTATCGCAACGATCCGGCCGTCAGAAACATCGAGTTTCTGCTATATCCTGGATTCCAGGCTACCCTGGCCCATAGGTTGATCCACTTATTGTGGAAACTGAGAATACCCTTTGTCCCGCGCCTGCTATCTCAAGTGTCGCGGTTTGTGACCGGGCTTGAAATCCATCCAGGCGCGACCATTGGGCGCGGTTTTTTTGTCGATCACGGCGCCGGGGTGGTGATCGGCGAAACCACGGTGATTGGTGACAACTGCGTTCTTTTTCACAACGTAACCCTCGGCGGCACCGGCAAACATCATGGCAAAAGGCATCCAACGGTAGGCAGCAATGTATTCATAGGCACCGGGGCGACTCTGCTGGGACCTATTGAAGTGGGCGACAATGTCAAGATCGGCGCCAACACTTTCGTGGTAATGCGCGACATTCCATCGAACTGTTCGGTGGTCGGAACGCCGGCGCGCATCATCAAGAGAAACGGGATACAGCGGGAGGAAGAACTGCCCAAAACCATAGATCGCTTGTTGCACGAAGAGAGTCTTGGTTGAATCTCAGACCTTACTCGCCGAAGATCAGAGCCTGGTATCGGTAGATTACCGCTTCCGGCGATTTGTAGGCCTCTTCGGGAAGCCCGGCTTTCCAACAGGTCTTCTCAAGGAAAGCCGTCCGGTTCCAACCCTTGTCGACCGCAACCTGCGGAAGCAACAAGCCTCGACGCTGCCCCAGTTCGATCATCAACCCGTCGCGGCCGATTTTGATCTCATCCAGCGACTTGACTTCTTCCATAGGTGTCAGAACTGAAATCTCTATATGCAAATCGGGCAATTCCTCGGCTGTCACCGGAGAGAATCGATCATCCTGGATGGCCGCTTTAACCGCACACTCCGCTACCGTGCGATACAACGGCTGGACGGCGTGAGTAAAGCCGATACAACCACGGAGCGTCGCTTGCTTCTCAAGCGTGACGAAGGCAGCACCCGGCTCAGCCAGGATGTCCGGTACCTCGAAGGCTGGCAGTTTGCCGCTCTTTAAGAAGCTCGCGATGGACTGACGAGCGATCTGTAACAACCGCTTTTTGTGCGTGTCACTCAGCCGGTATGGTTCCTCTTGGTTCACGGATGGCTCCTCCTGATCGCTGCTTGTGGATGCGGCCCTTTCTGTACTGTCGTGCTGCCGGTAGAGCACAATCGCGGCATAGCCGACCACCGACTTTTTGTCACCGGTCTGTTCACCGGAATCTCCATACCGCAACAGTTGCGCACGGTTAGCTCCTTTGGCCATGGCCGCCCGGGTGACAGCCACGGCCGCGCCGCCACCACACATCTCGACTTCTCCGGATGCCAAAAGAGAAGCTAACCGAGTGGGGTCCAGATCAAGCAGGCAGTCAATGCCCAAAGAGTCCATCGGTGCGCCCACCGATACCGGCCTGTAGTGTTGCCAGTCGGTCGATGCCACCATGATGGTCTGAGTATCATACTCAAGACTCTCAAGCGCGGTGGCCAGTGTGCCGATTCCTCGTTCCGTTTGGTGGCCGATCGCTATGGGGACAATCCTGACGCCCGGCAGGACCGTTTGCAGGTATGGTAGCTGGACTTCCAGCGAGTGTTCGCGATTGTGAGCGGCGGGGACCACGTTGACACCATCATGCCTCACCACGGCCTCACAAAGTTCGTCGTCGCACGAAACCAGTCCCAACGGCGTACGCCACTCTATGCCGGCGCCGTAAACTGAGGCCCCCTGAAAGGGATACCGGTGCGACGGGCCGCAGAGAACGACCTTGTTGACCTCAGAACCTTCGAGAAGTTTGTAGCAATGCGCCGCAATTGCGCCGGAGTAAATCAGTCCGGCGTGCGGAACGATCATAGCGACAATGGCGCCGTCAATATCCTGCCTGGCGCGCACGCTCCGCAAATGATCCCGCACCATCGAGTCCAGGCTGGTGCTGTCGGCCGGATAAAAGGCCCCGGCCACCACCGGCGGCCGTTCGAGTCCGAGCGCCTGAGAGTACACAGTCAACGTGATCAATACCAGCGCGATTGTCAAAATATTCTTATGCATCTATTTTAGGATAGCACTGACCGCACCGCCGGTCAAGACAATTTGAAGTACATGCGTCATGTTGAGAGGGCGTAGAACACGGATGGCATGAAAGAAAAGGTAAAATATCCTTGACATACGGGTAATACAAAGTAATACTCTGGGTGCGAATAAACGCTGCCTGAAGGCCAGGCACGCGGCAACGGGTTACAAAGGAAGAGTTCACTATGGCTACTACCGGCAAGTCCGAGATGATCAGTTTCAAAGTCGATGAGTCCTTGCGAAAGGCTATGTCAGGCATCCCGAATCGTTCAAGTTTCATCAGGAACGCTGTTATCGCCGCGCTCGAAAGTTCATGCCCGCTGTGCAAAGGGACCGGTGTGCTGTCGGCTCAGCAGAAGAAACACTGGGACACTTTTGCCGAGGACCACACGGTCAGGGAGTGTCGACAGTGTCATGAGTTCCACCTGGTCTGTGCCAAGCAACCACGGCGTAAATCGGCACACCGGGTGACTCGGAGCAAACGGTCATCGGTAGGGGGTTGACGTATGAAGTCTGCACAAATGGGTGCTACCCTTAAGACCCTGCTGATCGCTGTTTTTGTGCTGCCACTACTGGTGACCGCCGCCCCGCAACTCGAAATGCGTTCAACCGAAACTGAGCCGGTTCGGGTCGTGGTAAGTATCGAGCCACAGGCTTATATCGTTAAGCGGGTTGGCGGTCGGTATGTCGACGTCCATGTGTTGGTCGGCCCCGGTCAGTCGCCGGCCACTTATGGACCGACTCCTCAGCAGATGGTCAAACTCCAAAAGGCCGACTTGTATTTCCACACGGGGGTGCCTTTCGAGGCGGCTTTGTTGCCGAAGATTCAAACTATGCATGATGATCTGACAGTGGTGGACATGCGCGCCGGCTTGCGATCATACGACCAGGTTACTGAACACCTGCACGATCACTCTGGCCACGGTCACGATCATCGTGGCCCCGATCCGCATGTTTGGTTGGACCCGATTAAGGTGAAGACAATGGCAAAAACGGTTCATACGAGCCTACATGGTTTACTTCCTATGCAACGGCGTGATCTCCAGGACAGTCTCAATGCACTGCTCAACGATCTGGACAGCCTGGATGCAGCCATCAGGCGGAAGTTGGAACCGGCAAAGGGTAAGAGCTTTTTTGTTTTTCATCCGGCCTACGGTCACTTTGCCCAGGCTTACGGCCTCACCCAAGTGGCGGTTGAAGTCGACGGCAAAGAGCCGGGACCGGCCCAATTGACCAGGTTAATAGATCAAGCCAGAGCCGCAGGAGTAAAAGCTGTAATTGTGCAGCGGCAGTTTACCCGCAGATCGGCGGAAACGATAGCCGAGGCCATCGGCGGTGAGGTGATAGAACTGGATCCGTTGTCGGGAGATTACCTTGCGAATATGATGGATATTGCGGCCAAGCTCTCGCGAATCCTCGGCGGCGGAGAAGTCAATGACTAACGATGGTCGGGCCATAGCTATTGAGAATCTCTCGTTTTCTTATGGCGATCGGTTGGTGTTGGATCGGGTCGATCTAACAGTATCCTCCAATGAGTTTTGCTGGATTGTGGGACCCAATGGCGGCGGTAAGACAACTTTGTTGAAACTCATCCTCGGCCTGCTGGCGCCTTCGGTCGGTAAGGTGCAGCTCTTCGGGCAAGCGCCGAAAACGGTCCGGGAGCGTATCGGCTACATGCCGCAACATGTGTCGCTGGACCAACGTTTTCCGGTAACGGTCATGGATGTCGTTCTGATGGGCAGGCTGGGCGGCAAGGGATGGCGGGGGCGCCACGGTCGAGCGGATCAAAGGGCGGCCGAACGCGCTATCGAACAAGTAGGCTTGTCCGAGCAGTCGCAGCTTCTGTTCTCCGAACTTTCAGGAGGCCAACAGCGCCGGATGTTCATCGCGAGAGCCTTGGTCTGTCAACCGGACCTGCTGATCCTGGACGAACCCACGGCCAACATCGATCAAGTACTGCAACGGGAATTCTATAAACTACTGGAACGTCTTCGTGGCTCCTTGACCGTTGTGATGGTGTCGCACGATCCTGCTTTTGTCAGCCGCTTCGTGAAACACGTGGTATGTGTCAATCGGACAGTCGAGATTCATCCCACCGGCGAGGTCAGCGCCGAGAAGATGGGTGAATGGTATCGCGGAAGGGACCTGCGCATTGTCCGCCACGACCGGCATTATGAGGTAGGTGATTGAGATGCCCGACTTTCTGCAAGCAGTGTTCGATTATCCCTTCATGCGCAACGCAGTGAGCGCCGGCCTACTGGCCGCGCTTGCCTGCGGGGTGATTGGCAGTTTCGTGGTGGCGCGGCGGATCACCTATGTAGCCGGCGGCATTGCCCACAGTGTCCTCGGTGGCATGGGTGTTGCCGGATACCTGATTGCCGTCCGTCAGTGGGACGTACTCTCGCCGCTCTACGGCGCGATAGTATCCGCTCTGCTGGCAGCGTTGATTATCGGTTGGGTGACAGTTCGTGCTCGTCAGCGGGAAGATACCGTTATCGGGGCCGTGTGGGCGGTCGGAATGGCAGTCGGCATACTGTTCATTTCACAGACTCCCGGCTACAACCAGGAACTCATGAGTTACCTCTTTGGAAACATCCTGATGGTCTCCGACACCGACCTCAGCATCTTAATCGCGCTCGACATTTTGATCGTCGTACTCACCTACCTTTACTACCGCCAGGTTCTTGCCGTTTGTTTTGATCCGGACTTTGCGCGCGCTCGTGGAATGCGGGTCCATTGGTATTACATGTTGCTTCTTTGCCTGACAGCACTGACAGTGGTACTACTGGTCACCGTGGTTGGCATCGTTTTGGTGATAGCCTTGTTGACGCTGCCGGCGGCGGTGGCTGGATGTTTATCGCGGACGTTTCGACAAATGATGTTTGGTGCCATAGCCTGCTGCGTTTTCTTCACTCTCTCGGGTCTGGCCGTCAGCTACCAATCAGACTTCCCGGCTGGTGCTACGATTATTCTGATTGCAGGCGCCTGTTACGGACTGGCGATGGCTGTGCGGTGGTTGGCGGGCAGGTTTCGCGCCGGACTGGTCGGCACTGAATAGACACGAGTGACGGCTTGCTACCTGTTGCAGCCGATATCGCATGCTATCACCGCTCAGCGGGAGATGGGTGGCCGCCACAAACTCTGTTTGGGGCGAGGGAGGAAACACACCCAAAGCAGCTTTGAGAGTGCCACCCGACGGGCGGCCTTGTGTCGCCCGGCCCGACGGGGAAATGTATCTCGCTAATCACTCGGCTCTCTTGTCACAACCGGGTGACCACTTTGTCGAGGCCATCGTCCATGTCTCCGACCAGGTTACCCCAGAGAAACCGTCCGATGCAATCCTTGAGTTTTTCCGAACTTGATTGCCACGAAGAGTCACGTGCAATCTGCTCAGCGCGCGCGGCCAACATGTCGGCCAACTGTCGTGCGCTGCCATCGTAGAAGAACTCTTGCATGGTCTTGTCTTCGGCCAATCTGAGTATCTCCGGATAAGACAACCGTTCAGGCAAGAGGGGAGAAGCGCCGGCTGCGATTGCCTCGACCACGCTGATGCCGAAAAACTCATGATCGGCGGTCGACACGATCAGATCGGACTCATGCATGGCGGCGATGTACTCATCGCGCGACTCCTGCCATCCCCAGCGATCGATCTCATCGCAGAATTCGTCTTTCGCACGGGTGAAGACTTCGGGTGATTCTTCAAACTGTTCGCCGACGACGTTCATGCGAAACTCGCCTCCGCGTTGTTTCAGCAATCTCAACGCTTCAAAGAAGACTTCCGGTCCTTTGTCATGCTCCCATCGGGCCGCCCACAGGATGCGCATCGGGCCTTCGGGTCGCACAGGACGGGGCGGTAGCTGTTCGACGCCCGGCGGGTGTACCGACATCTTGGGCCGGATAGATTCGGCGGCCTCAAGCGGACGGTGGTCGGGCATGCGGCGCAGAAACTTTGGTAGCGCCTCCAGGAACTGCTGTCGGTGGAACATGGAGTTAAACCAGACAGCGTCGGCGGCCAGACAGGTAGTGAAATTCGTAATAGCAAAATGTCGGTCCCACTCTTTGGGATACCTATCCGGATAGGTCAGTTGGTTCTCATGAAAGTAGGCCACCGACGGCAACCGTGCAATTCGTTGGTCGACCAGTCCTTTGAATTCGGCCAGGTTGAGCATGTCAGAGCAGAACAGCAGGTCCCACGACTCGCCGCCACTCAGCCGGGTGGCGATCTGCTCAGAGAAAGTGATAGCCGAATGCCGCATGCGCCATTTCCACTTACTGGCCGGCAGCCCGAGCACGGTCCAATCATGGCGGCTATGACGCACCCAGCCATCGAGAAACGCCTTGTGACTCCCGCCGTAGTATGGCTCAAGGGCCAGGATTTTCATCAGTGGCCTCCTCCACATCGCAGGTCAAGAACTGGCGGAACTCGCGGCCAAAAGACACCGCGATCGATAGGATCGCCGTGATCAGTCCGCAAGATATCATGACCAAGGGAATGTTTTGATCGAGCAGGTCGGTCACGAATCCGGTCAGGCCCATAGAAATCGGAGTCAGACCGGCCGACATTGTACCCAACAATCCGAACACGCGACCGCGAATCTCGGAGGGTGTCGTCAACTGCATGATCGTGGCGATATTAATGTTGATATAGCCGTTGACAGCACCGGCCAAAAACATCAGAACCACCGCCGCCGGTGGAGACTTCGTCAGTCCCAGGGCAGCGAAAGCAAGTGACATAAGAATCAGTGAACCGATCATCATCCAACTGCGTGTGCGACCTTTGACCTTAATTGTCCCTGCGCCGAGATAGCCAATAAGCGAACCCAGGCCCAACGCTGCAATCATGAACCCATACCAATCGACCGTGACGCCCAGCGTGTCCTCGACATAGAAGGGAAGCAGGATAAGAAACGGTACCAGAAAGAAATTGATAAAGGCAGCGGCCAGGGTGAGTGATCTGCGGCCCGGATGTTTCCAGGCGAAGCGCATCCCTTCGATGGTGTCCACTTTGAAGCGTTGGAAGGCTGAGCCGGTTGAGGGCTTCGGCGCTTTCTGAGGAATACTGATGAACATCTCACTGACCGCCGAGATCAGGTAGGTGACGCCATCGATCATAAACAGCAAGGGCGCACCCATGATTCGAAAAAGCACACCACCCACCGACTGTCCGGCTAACATCGAAGCCTGCATCGATGACTGGTTCATCGAGTTCGCTGCGGCTACTCGTTCGGTGGGTACCAGGTCCGGGATAGCTGCCGAGATGGCCGGCCGGAAAAACGCGCCCATCGACGAGGCTATTATCGCCACTACGAAGAGAGCGGCCAGGATCATGTCGGACTCGTCGGGCGCAAAGAAAATCAACGCGGCCAGCGCCAGCACAGTCACACCGCGCACCATGTCGCTCACAATGATAATCGACTTGCGTGAATGGCGGTCGGCGAAAGCACCTGCGATGGGACTAAGTATCACCGCCGGTATCTGCGAGACCATCATGATAAGGCCCATCAAAGTCGCGGAGCCGGTTTCGTGCTTGATCCAGAACATCAAGGCGATGGAGAACGCCTGGTTGCCCATCTGCGAGACAAACTGCCCCTGCCAAAGGAGGACGAAGTTACGGTTGAACAGTTTGGTTGCTTTAGTCATGGGCGCTACGTTTCGGTATACAGGGCATAATCACTCAAATTAGATTCGCAATTCCAAGGGAAAAGTTGCCTGCCGGGAGTTTCACATTGTGACAACACGCCCATATTTTAATTGATATCTGCCCTGCAAACGCCTATCTATCGGCACTATGCGGATACTCGGTGTCGATCCCGGATTGAATATTACCGGTTACGGTATCTTGAGCGGCGAGGATGATTCTATCTCTGTCGTCGAGGCCGGAGTCATACGGGCGGGAAACAAAGCCCCGATGGCCGAGCGCTTGCAACATATCGCGCGCGAAACCGAGAGTATCATAAGCCAGTTCCAGCCCGAGGCGGTGGCCGTCGAAGAACTTTACTCTCATTACGGTCACCCCAAAACGGCCATAATCATGGGCCATGCACGCGGCGTGATTTTTCTCAAATCTGCCGAGGCCGGGCTGCCGGTCTTTCCCTACGCCTCCACCCGTATCAAAAAGTCTCTCACCGGCAACGGACGCGCCTCCAAGCGTCAGATGCAGCTGATGATTGCTTCCACCTTAGGTCTCTCAGAAATTCCGGAACCGCCCGATGTGGCCGATGCGCTGGCCGTAGCTCTCTGCCATTGCCGAGCTTTGATGCACGACAACCCAATGGTGACCGTATGATCAGGCGGATACGCGGTAAACTCAGCACCATAGACGAGACGCGCGCACTGGTGGATAATAACGGCGTTTCCTATGAAGTCCTGGTGCCCTCGGCCCTGGCCGAACGGCTCAAAGAGGGACCCGCCGTGGGGGAGGAGATAACCTTCGAGACTATCTATTACATCGAAGCCGGCGATAAAAAGTCCAGTCATTACCCGCGCCTGGTTGGGTTCGATGATGCCTTCGACCGCGAGTTTTTCTCGCTCTACATTCAAGTGCCGGGGTTGGGTGTCAAAAAGGCGCTTAAATCCCTGGTCATGCCCATTCGGGATATCGCAACGGCCATTGAAACCAAAGACGCGGCCCGGCTCAATCGTTTGCCGGGGGTCGGGGCCAGACTGGCCGAGAAAATCATCGCCGAGCTCCATGGTAAGACAGCCAAATTCGCCCTATCCAAAAAGGACGAGCCACTGGCCAGGGCATCAACACCGACCCCGCCCTTTGCCGATGAGGCAACCGAAGTGCTTCTCCAGCTACAGTACAAAGCAGGCGAGGCGCAGCAGATGATAGAGAAGGCGCTTGAAGATAACCCAAAGATCAAGAACGCCGAGGAGTTGATAAGTTCCATCTTCAAGTCACAGCATACGGCTGAGGTAGGTGGATGATGGAACGTGAACGGATAATCGCAGGTGAGCAGATTGTCAACGATGAGGACCAGGCGCAGCTTTCATTGAGACCTAAGTCTCTGGCAGAGTATATTGGCCAAAGAGAATTACGCGGAAAACTTAAAGTAACACTTGATGCCGCGCTACAGCGCAAAGAAGCGGCGGAACACATTCTTTTCTACGGCCCGCCCGGCTTGGGCAAGACCACGCTGGCCCACATTATCGCCAACGAGATGAGTTCCAAACTGTTCGCTACTTCCGGCCCGGCCTTGCAGCGCACCGGTGATCTGATGGGCATTCTGACCAACTTAAAAGAAGGGGACATCCTGTTCATAGATGAAATCCATCGATTGTCATCGGTTATCGAGGAGTTCATGTATCCGGCCATGGAGGATTTCAAAGTTGATTTTGTGGTCGACAAAGGCGCTTTCGCCAAGGTGATCAACGTCCCTTTGAAGCGGTTCACGCTGATAGGCGCCACCACTCGGGCCGGGATGTTGTCCTCGCCGTTGCGAGATCGGTTCGGCTTGTACTACCACATTGACTTTTACCCGCCGGAAGACCTGGCCCAGATTGTCGTTCGTTCGGCAGGGCTGCTTGAGACCGAGATTACTGCTGATGCCGCCCTGACTATTGCCCAACGATCACGAGGTACACCCCGCATTGCCAACCGCCTCTTGCGGCGAGTCAGAGACTATGCCGCGGTTAAGTCCGACGGCGCCATCGGCGACGCCATCGCGGTCAAAGCGCTAGATGCCGAAGGGGTCGATGCCCTTGGCCTGGACAATCTCGATCGAAAACTCCTCCAGGTCATCGTCGAATACTACAAAGGTGGCCCGGTCGGAATCGAGGCCCTCGGTGCTACCTTGAACGAAGAGGTCGATACGCTGGTCGATATGGTCGAACCGTACTTGTTGAAAATAGGCTTCATCCAGCGCACACGGCGCGGGCGGATGGCCTCACCCGAGGCGATGAAACACCTCGGTGTCAATCCTCCAACGGACGGGCAGCAGTCTATGTTTTGACTCGGGCTTCTTCGAGGTCGCGGTCGTCCCTACGCGGAAAGTGCTCATGAACGAAGAGGAACTCAAGAAGCTGTTCGAACCGTTCGCCCATCAGGACAATCCCAGCCCGACGCTGGCTATTCTGATTTATGAGACAGTAAAACTTCGCGACCGGATCATGGAGAGTACCGGACGAACACTTACGGTCGGGGATACCACGACGGCTTTGGCCGCTTTGACGGCTTGGCTGAGCGGACACATATCGGAAGAACCACTCAGCGACGACCAGCAGGCTTTGCTGGCTGTGTGGCAATCGCGACTGTTGGAGCCGGAAGAGAATAGAAACGAGTAGCCAACCAGTGACGGACCAGCGATTCCAAGCGTACCTTGTGCAGTGGGCGATACGCGACTGTGTCACAAGCCACTGTTTCTATCGCGTAGCGGCGGGCCATGTGTCCGCCGGACACATTTGGCTTGCGGAGGGGCGACACCAGGCCGCCCCCTACGCGGTATACACAGTTGCGTCAGCACTTGCCAGTCCGCGTGAGAGGTATGTGTGACCTGGCGTTGGTGTGCGCGACCCGACGGACTTGGGTGGCACCCTCAAAGTCGCTTTGGGGGTGATGAATCACGCTCTCTCGCTTCGCGCGTAAATAACCTCACCCTGAGCGGAGTCGAAGGGTGAATCTATTGTGCTGATTTCCGTTCCAACATGGTGTGAGACGGTTACGCGCCGTTGTGCCCAAGTGATCTTCAGATCGCGTGGAAAGGCGTCGGTCACCACACCGACAATGGACTGCGGCGCGTCAGCTTGAGTTCAGCCAAATGATCAAACAACCATCAGACATTTCGCTCTACGACTACAACCTCCCTCCCGAGTTGATTGCACAGACTCCATCCCGTCGCCGCGATCAGTCTCGTCTGATGGTCCTCGACCGACAGACTTCGGGTACCTGTGTAAAGTCCTTCAAAAGCATCGCCGATTACCTCAACCCCGGTGACGCGCTGGTCGTCAACAGCACTAAAGTCTTCAAAGCCCGATTGTTCGGACGCCGACCGACCGGCGCCAAGGTCGAGCTGTTTTTGGTCCGAACTGTAGAGCCGGATCGGCCACTTGAATGGATCGCTTTGGTATCTCCTTCGCGACGAGTACGGGAAGGGGAGATGATCCAGTTTGGACCCACGCAGGTGCGGCTGGATGCCGATATTGGCGGCGGCCGGTGGCTGGTTTCATTTGCCGGTGAAAGACAGCGAGACAGAATCATTCACAAGTTTGGTCATGTACCGTTGCCGCACTATATAAAACGCGACGACCAGCCTTCCGATCTGCGTCGCTACCAGACGGTTTTTGCAGACAGTTACAATACTGGCGCCGTGGCCGCACCGACGGCCGGATTTCATTTCACTCGTTCCTTGCTTGACGTGCTGAAGAGTAAGGGAGTCAGCCTGATTGATGTTTGTCTGCATGTCGGGCCGGGTACGTTCAAACCGGTGAAAGTCGATAACATCGATGAGCACGTTGTCGATCCGGAGATGGCCACGTTGTCGCCCCAAGCCGCATCCTCAATCAACAAGGTTCGCAAGCGAGGCGGCAAGATAGTGGCCGTCGGGACCACCAGTGTGCGCACCTTGGAATCGGCTCAGACTTTGCGCGGTCAGATCCAGCCATTTTCAGGCATGGTCGATCTGTATATCAAGCCGGGTCATCGTTTCAACACAATCGATCATCTGATCACCAACTTCCACCTACCCAAGTCGTCGCTGTTGATTTTGGTCAGCGCCTTTGCCGGGCGCGAACGGATCATGGCTGCCTACGACGAAGCGATCCAGCAACGCATGCGCTTCTTCAGTTACGGCGATGCCATGCTGATTCGGTGAATTATGCCTGTAGGAGCGTGATCGGTCTGCGGCATCAGAGGCACACCGGCGGTGGGCCGCCGGTGAACATGAAATCAACCAAATGAACGAGATCGGCGATGTCAACGGTTCCGAACCCGTCCATGTTGGCGGCGCTAATGTCCGGTGGCGCTGGTCCGCCGGTGAACATGTAATCGACCAGGTAGACCAAGTCGGCGATGTCGGCCGGCCCGGTCGATCCGTCAACGTCGCCGCAGTCGAAACAACCCTGAACCACATTCGCCACATTCTCCTGGCACGAGTTGTTTTCAGGCAACAGGGGAGAGAGAGCGTAGACGTCTGTTATGGCTAATGTTGTATCACAAAAGAGCGGGTCCGCGGATATGTTGCCGTTCAGACCAATCTGTTCTGCAGCGGCGCAGTAATCGGTTGGATGACCGTAGACGATGTTACAGCTCATATCCGGTGATCCACAGACACTGGCGCCGTTGGCATAGAAAACATTACGATGGAGAAAAACGGTGCCCCATCCGAAGGACTGGAAACCCACTGAGTTATGCGCGAATATGTTGTCGGTGAAGAAGTTGTTTACGCTCTCGCAGACAATCCCCATTGTGTTACCGACGAACACAGAGTTGGAGGCCTGGAAGAACTCCGGAAAGCCGTCCAGCAGTATAGCCGTGCCGTTACTGTCGAACCGACACTCGAAGGCTCCTCCAGCACCCGGATATTCAACCAACATCGCCATTGGATTCTGTCGAAAGAGGCACTGGTGCGCACTGATGGATCCCCAGACCCAGTAACCATTATACTTGAGCGACGGGTTTCCGTTTTCAAAGCATATTTCCTTAATCGTTGCAAGACCTGCCCCGTGTGGAATACCGAGAGGCTGAACATCCGGAAGGGTATCGGAACCTGCCGTCAGGAAACAACCACCGTCCAACTGGATCACCGTGCTGTCCGGCCCGGCTTCCGATAGAAAAGTGATATGTCGCGCGACCAGGTTAAATCCCCGGTTCTCATCGCCGGAATAAGTACCCGGAGCCAGCAGAATTGTATCCTCATGCTGAGCCACGAACATTGCCGCGCCTATGTTCGGAAAGTCCGTCGGCACTCGGATCAAGGAGTTAATCCAGGTCCAGACCACGAACGATTTATGCCGCCAGTCACCCCAGTCAAGGCCATTGTGCACTCGTATTCTCAAGAAGTACCGGTGGTGTGTTTCCAAAACGGCGCCGTCGTACAGGACATTAGTGACGGATGATGTTACGGGGCCGGTGTCCCAAAGTTCGGCCTCGCTCCAATCGTCATCATGGCCGATTTGAAGATGGTATTGCGTTTGAGCGGTGACCGCCGTATCGAGATAGGTCCACATAATCTCCGGCGTTTCCGAACCGACTCGGTTATCGTCAAGCTCTGGGGCAAAATCGATGGTAGTCGCCACCGGGTAGATCGTGTGTTGGTATGAAAAGGTCCCGATATCGCTGTTGGAGCCATCGGGGTCGTTGAGAAGCGGGTCGGGACTGCCCATATCCACGCAGGGTGAGCCCGGCAACAATCGATAGTCATGCGCGGCGGCATCGACGTACATAGGGTCCGCCGACAGATTGCTATAACCTACAGGCTGACCCCAGTCGTAGTCCGGGTTGTTGTTCCATACACAATTGTAGTCGACTGGGTAGAACCCGGAAATGGCCGTACTCTGAGTGTTGGTGACAATATTATTTATGGCCATGCCGCCAAAAGTGTAAATCCCTCCGCTATTCCCGTCAAAAGTGTTGTTGATGACGTCCACCGCCGCCCCACCGAGACCAAGCAGGCCGATGCAAGCGGTTCCACCGTTTCCCCAGAACACGTTGTGAAAAATCCTGCTGTAGGCGCTGTCTCCGGCACTCCGAATCAAGTTGCGACTTCCCGCGTAACCGTGGAAGACATTGTCATGTATCAAGGTCTTGCAGCCATTGTTCACGTACAGTCCGTACTTAGCGGTACTGCCTGAAATCGTGAACCCGGCCAATTCGGTCCCGGCACCGTCACCCGATCCGAAGAAAATATGTGTACTGTCCGGGACGGCCGGTTCAAGAAAAGTAGAATCGGCGCCGAGCGCACCTATCACGCTGATTGAGAACTGTGAGAAAACCAGATTCTCGTGATAAACTCCGGGCGCAACTAATACCGTGTCGCCGTCGGTCGCAATATCGATAGCTGTCTGAATTGTCGGGACATCGGCTGGGACGTTGAAGACAGGGCCGGCCGGCATTGTGAATGACACCGGCATTGACCAATCGGAGTATTCAAGTTGATCGGTGACCCTTGCCCGCCACCAGTAATAAACGCCACTCGACAGCTCGGGTAGATTTCTCGATTGAGTACGATCCGTTTGTTCTGCCACGCCGTAATCAAAGGCTGCAAGGTCTGTCAACTCAGAATTTCTGTATACTTCAAAATCGTAGAGCAGAGTATCCAGTTCGGCGTCGAATGAATTGTCCACAAACAAGCTTATGCCTTCTCTTCGCAAAGGAGTCGATGTCGTTGGCCAGGCCAAACCTGGTACGGTTGGCCTGCTATTCATTCTCAGGAAATTCCCGACCCAATCGCCCCATACCGATCCATTATTCACTCTCAGTCGGTAAAAGTAGGTGATACCATCCATTAACGGTGCGCCGGCGTAAACCACAGCACTATCGGCAGAATAGACTTCTCCCGACGCCCACATCTCGGCTACTACCCAATCCACGTCCGTACCAACCTCGATCTCGTAAGCCGCCTGCATGCCTATCGTGTCAAAAAAAGACCAGTAGAAGGTTGGCGTGTGATTCAGGACATGCATACTATCCACTGCCGAAAGATGGAGCCCCACCGGGATTGGATAGTTGTAATCGGCCGGGAGCGCCCCCATGTCGTTTCTGGTGCCGTCCGAATCGTTGTACTGAGGGTCGGGATCACCGGCATCGATGCAGGGTGATGCTGGGAGAAGTTGGTAATCATGATTGGCAGTATCTGCAAACAGGGCCGGCTGATAGATGTTGCCCGCACCTGGTGGGAATTCGTAGTCATTTGCGTTGTTGAAAGTGCAGTTGTATTCGGCTACGAATTCACCTTTCATTGCCCACGCTGGGGCAAAGAATACGATGTTGTTTCGGGCATCTAGGCTGCCGCTGCTTTGATTAAGAATTCCACTGTGCACTGTTACTGAGATTGTATTGTTGTATATCAAGGTGCCGTAAGCTATGCCCAAAGCTCTGATTTCTCCGACGCCTGTGTTCCCGTACATTACATTGTAGCAAATGGTATCGTCATGGTTGTTATACTCCAGGTGTATCGCCGCCCCATACGTGTTCGCGTTATTGGAGTGTATCACATTTCCCTTGATCAGGACGCCGGTAGTGTTGTCCAGGTCAATACCGGGGGAATCATTGTCCCTGCTGCTTGTATTGCCCGTGATAATGTTTTCTTTGATTGTCGGCGATGAACCGTCACAGAAAACGCCACAAGCTCCGCTGCCTGTGATGGTGAAACCGGAAATCTCCGTGCCCTTGGGCTCCCCCCCAATAAAAGACACGACCGCCATGCTCGTATTTGAAGCAAGGATAGTTGTCGCGCCTGCGCCCCCTGAACTTGTAACGACAAGCATTTTGCCGTCGAAGTCAATATTCTCTAAATATGTCCCCGGCGCAACTAACACCGTGTCGCCTTCGGTTGCGGTATCAATGCCGGACTGGATTGTCGGCTGATCGGAAGGTACGTGGATAACCCCGGCTGCAACCGAACCGGTACTGTACAAAACCATGCATGAAACTATGCACGAAATAGACCAATGCTTCACGGAGTCCTTCTGCGTTCTGGCGGTCGCTGTAATATAGCGAAGACGTAATGATCCACCAAGCATTATTCGCCATGGTGTCTACACCCGGCGATGCGGACAGCGAAATATCGATCTTAAGACGCGCTCGTCACTTTGAACTGCGCCACGATCTGTTGGAGACCCTCGGCGTTCTTATTCATCTGTTCGGCAGCTGCGGCCGCCTGCTCGGCGCCGGTAGCCGTCTCTTTGGTCACCGATGCAACGTTTTCCACGTTCTTGGATATCTCCTCGGCGGCGGTGGACTGTTCGTCGGTCGCGGTGGCTATCTGCTGAATCATGTCCATCACACGCTGTGACATGTTGACGATCTCAGTCAGACTGTTGCCGGCGTTGTCGGCCAGTTCACGCCCCTTGTCGACTTCCGTTACACCGGTCTCCATCGACTGAACCGCCTCTTCAGTTTCGGTTTGGATACCCTTGATCATGTCGGTGATCTCGCCGGTTGCCTTGCCGGTTCGTTCGGCCAGTTTGCGAACTTCGTCGGCCACCACGGCAAAACCGCGGCCCTGTTCGCCGGCGCGGGCTGCTTCGATTGCTGCATTCAGCGCCAGCAGGTTGGTCTGGTCGGCGATGTCATCAATAACACCGACGATCTCGCCGATCTGATCTGCCGACTTGGCCAGTCTGCCGATCGACTCGGACGATTCACGAACGACATCGGAAATCTTTTGCATTCCCTGAATCGTCTCGTTAACCAATTGCCCTCCGCTGGTGGCGGTATCGGAGGCGCCGCGAGAAGCCTCGGTGGCCTCACCGGCGTTTCTGGATGACTCGACAATAGTGGCGCTCATTTGTTCGATAGCGGTAGAAACCTGCGCTACTTGCTGGGCCTGGTCGGTTGAACCGCGCGACATTTCTTCTGACGTTGATGCGATCTCGGTGGCGGCGCTGCCCAATTCGCGGGCATTGTCGGTCAATTGCAAAACCATGCTGTTGAGATTCTCCAACATTTTGGTCAGCGAACTGCCCATGCGATCCTTCGCCCCTAATGTAGCTTCCACCGACGCCACGAGTTCACCCACCTCATCTTTTGTGTTTATGCCGATTTGTTCCATTTCTGTCTGATTCAGTTGCTGGGTCAGGTCGTTTGCAGCAATTGCTTCAACAACGGTTTCAAATCCGGCGAATTCATTGTTCATCTTTTCCGTCAGTTTCACAACTTTGTTGAGAGGTACGTAGATTGATCTTGCGACGGTAATGCCAAGTAAAATGGTGACCAACAGGACACAGCCAACCATAGTTGCAGTCAGCCAAAAGGTCCTGCTTGAACTATTGCTCAGTGTTTCCGCCTGCGCATCGAGTTCAGCGGCCAGGAAATCCTCGACTTGTTTCAACTGGTTGATCTTGGCCGTAATTGTCTGAAACCAATACGTAGCATCGACGCCGAAATCGCCATCGGCAGACTTGTCAATGGCGATCTGACGCATCCGTGCAACCTCATCGACACTCTTGCCGCGCATGGTGGTACTGTAGAAGTTCTGATGCTCTTTGATCGCCAGAGCATTGAACACACGCATGTAGCTGTCCTGTTGGGCGATCAGTTTTACGAATCTGGCAAAGACACCTTCGTCGAATTGACCCACCGCAAAGGTATTAGACATGACTGCCCGCTCGATCCCGGCTCGTTCTTTGCCGAGCAGATAATTGGCATAAGCCGAAAGCTGCCGAGAGAAATCGGCATCGGACGTTTTGGCCACCATGCCGCCGATCATGTCAATGAACTCACCGTTGGTGCGGGTGTAGAAACCAATGGCGTCTTTGGCGGCAATACTCTGTTGGTCCGTCTGGTTTCGGATATTGGTGAGTTTCGCAAGGTCGTTTACCGCTGAGGTCAGCTTGCTTCTCGCCCCAGGTGGCAGCAGATCAGACTCAAAACCGGCCAATGTTTTTTCCCATGCAGCCAGCTTTGAATCGGTATCCCGTCGCTGACTGTTGAGCTCCTTGCCGAACTTGCTGCCTTTGCTGCCGATGAAACCGGCTGTCGCTCCGCGCTCTTTCTGAAGTTCATGAACCAAAGCGCTGGCGCTGACCGCCACACCGGACATCGAGCGCAGGTTGTCCATCTCCGTGCTCAGTGACCACCTCGACGACAGCTCGCTGACCGACATGTAAAGAAGTGCGAGCAGAGGCAAGAGCAGCATTAATCCCAGTTTGCTCCTGATTCGCATGTTTCCAAGAACGTTCATGGGGACCCCTTCCGTTTGGTAACGTTGGTACAACTTATTGTTCAATAGACTGCCGCCGCTTCAACGGGCGGCCAATCACCGTACTAACCACCTTTTGAGTTGGGCGTCGGATAACCACGACCAATCAGGCTCTTAATTGGTCGACATACTCCATGTTCTGCGGGAGCCCCGGCCGATTACCTGCCCTGTAGGTGCAGATCGGTGTGATCAGGCCCGGCTTTAGTCCTGTTTTTGAACAAGATCGCATAAAAAAAACCGCCCGGCCTTTCGGCCCGACGGTTGTAGATAATTCGATGATAACGAGCGTTTACCGCTTTTTCGGCTTGCCTTTGAGTTTACCGGCTTTCTTGGGCGGCGGCGGACCGGCGTGGTCCTTCTTTTTGGACTTGGCCTTCTTGACGTTGCCGTGGATCTTCACAAAGCTGGTTCCCTTACCCCGCATCTTGACAACTTCATCCGGTGAGTGACCATAGTGCTCACTGACGAACTTCAGGTTAACGAAGTTCACGATCTCGATATCGGTAAAGCGAATCGAGCCCCACTTGTTCTTCTTTTTCTTCTTGAAATGTCCCCACGCCTTGCCATAGGGGGGGCCGGGGGTCTGCTTGAGATCGACCCAGAATATCTCGGCAGTGAGGCCATACTTGAGACAGATATCCATCCAACTCAGACCAGCCTGGCGGTGTCGGATTATGATACTCGGTGATACGTAGCATCTTTTGGCCAGAAAGAAGACGACCGGCATTTCTTCGTCGGGGATCTCTGCTTTCTTGACTGCGGTGACACGGCGCGCCTCGACTTCGAAATGCTCTCCGATGGCCAGGTAGAATCCCTTAACGCCTTCCTCATCGATTGATATTCCGAGGTTAACCTCGGCCCGACATTGATCGGCTGGTGGACTGAGGACGACCAGGCATACAATAACGGCGAACACAGATTTCAACATCAAGGACCTCCGGTCAGGAGTTGCTGGTTGCACTTACTGGTGCGTCTTGGCGCACCGCAGCTACAGTGGTTTTATCGGCTTTTATCCAGGGGGAATTGATCTGGTCGAGGCTGTCTGTTCAAGAGTGGCACAATAGTCCGGATTGTGACGCCACCCGCTCGGTCTGCTGGGTTTATTGGCCGGGCTCATTGGGCGTTTTGACTTTACCGGTGCCGTCTCCAACCAACTTCTCACGGGCCATTGTATTATCCCATATCCGGTTGACAAAGTCACCCAGCGCGCCGTCAAGCAATTGCTCGATAGTTTTGTTTTGAAAATGTGCAATCACTTTGAGTTTGTTTAAGTGTTCCTGCCTCAGCCAGACTGCTTGCCGTGTCCAGGCCTCGCCCTCTTTGTCGATCTTGGAGTTAGAAACATAAATCGATTGCTCGGGCGTGCCGTCGGTCGGCTGATCCGATTTGAGTTGTGAACCCTTGATTATGGCCATCGCGCTATTCCCTTCATTCGCATGTGTCCTTACAGTTATCGGCAGGAACAGCGTTAATCGGAGCAGGTTGTACTCAGGAGTTCGATTGGTCAGGGCCGAGGACCGGAGTTGATCGGCCTGTCAACCAGGGCAAAGCGCAGGCCGACAATGATGGCCAGGCTGCTCGCTCCCATGATCCAGGTGATCTGCTCACCGAAGAACATAAGGGCCAACCCGGCGACAAAGACCGGTACCGTGCTGTAAACCGAGCCGGCTGTTCTGGTGGGGCCTATTTCCTGGATCGACAGCACAAACAGATAATACCCCACGCCGGAGGCGAGGATACCCATATATAACAGCGACAAAACCGAGGCGGTCGACAACTGTTGCACCTGCTGGACCGGCTGCTCCAAGAAGACCAGTACCAACAACTGAACGACGCCGAAGACTGCTGCGTACCAGGTTAGAGTAAAGCCCGAGTAGGTTTTCGATAGCCCTTTGATCATCAGTGAATAGATCACCCAGCAGAACACCCCGAGCAACATCAGGATTTCTCCTCGATTGAAATCGAACCTGGTGAGCACGCTCAAGTCGCCTCGCACCAAAAGAAACAGAACACCGGCCATAGCGACCAGAACACCCAGATAATTGCGCAGGGATAGTCGTTCTCCGAGAAACAAAGCGGCCAGCGTGCCGGTGTAGATCGGATTGGTGGCGTTGATTATCGCTGAGTTGGCCGCATCGGTGTAAAGCAGGCTGGAGAAGAAGAAATAGTGGTAGCCAACCACTCCGAAAGCGCCCAGCAGAAACATCTGCCACAGGTCTTTCCGGCGGACTTTGAGCGAGTCCCGGCCGTATTTGAACAACAGGCAGGCCAGAAAGAGCAGGGCGATCAGATACCGCAAAAGTGTCGTAGTCAGCGGTCCCAGGTCGATATTGGTATACTTGCCGGCCACGAAACTCCCGGCAAACAGGAAGGAAGTGATAAACGGGAGGACTATTTTGCGGAAGGTCATGCTTTATAATGTGGTCGCAATCATTGACTTGTCAATATTCTATGGCACAAAAAACCTGGCGGCTTGGTAGAAACCGCCAGGTCGGTAAACTGTTGGTATTTACTTAGCGCTCCAACCAGCGCGGTTAGGGCGACTAAGTATCAGTCACCTCACATTTGTCATAATTCATCCGACCACCTCCTTTCCTGTGTACTTATTATATACCTGATTTTCGAAAAATGTCCAGATAAAATTGACAGTTTGACGCCCCATGGCAACGACATGTCATACCCGACTTGATCCGGCATCCATCTTCATTTTAGTAGGTCGGACAGTCCTTCGATGCCGCCGGGATTAGCAGGATCACAGGGTCCTGCCCTACCATGTCACCCCGAGCGGAATCGAGGGCCGGATGGCACCCTCAAACTCGGTTTGGGGGTGCGGGACAGTCCCGTAGGTCGGAACCCTCTTAGCGGTTCCGACTCTTGAGACTGCTCTTGAGACTGCGAAGTCGGAACCCACAAGGGGGTTCCAACCTACTGGGGGCTGAGGGCTGTATGGTCCGGATCAATGCTTAGAACGTTCAGCAGGGTCCTGGCTTCACAGCAGGTGAAGGTGTGACCCTGCTGTCTGTCAGTCCGTGGGAGCGACCAGATACACAGATGTAAGCGGCAACAGGCTCTTGTCTTCATCGGTCAGCTTTGGATAGAAATCTGTCCATAGGTTTATGAAGCCGTCTAAATCGATCAACTGCACGTGAATATGGGACCCCGTGGCGGTCGACTTAGCATCCGAAGTGTAACCGCCAGTTGAAACGAATATTCCAACATCCCCATCCTTCTGTAGAATACCCATTAGTTGTCTGATTTCCTGGACTGAAGCGGAATCCTGTCGATGCTTGACCTGCACTTTTATTCTTGGCGACTCAATTCCGAATGGATCCCTGTATGCCAATATATCCACACCGCCGTCTTTGCCTCGGGGTGCAACGAACGGGGTGTAGTAGCCCATTCCTCTCAGAAGAGCTGCGACAAGGTCCTGGAACTCATAAGCGTTCTTTGCGGCTATGAACTCCTTAATACCGTCGGCTGCAAGGTGCTGAACTCGATCCACAGTTATAGCTGGATCAATGGAGTCTCCGCTTTCTTCTTCGTCGGAATCGTCGGCTGTACCGGACTGATCCCGCTCGGCCTTCCACTTGCTATATCCTTCCTTTACGGTAGTATATAGAGCAAACTCACTCAACTGGGCAGCAATGTATCCTTCATCTGTCAGATACCAAACGCCCTTTTTCTTCACAATGAAACCTGCTTTAACGCAACCAATACTGTAGAAGTGAAGAATAGATTGCCATCTTATGTATCCAGACTTCTGATAGCGCTCCTTGGCCCAGTCGTCAAGGTCCATCTGATTCTCTACCTCAGCTAGCACTTGCCTGCTCTTAAGTTCTCTATCGTTTTCGCACAAGACGCTCAATGCTGCATGAATCAGGCGAGCGCCAAGTGCCTTCGACTTCGGCAAGTCAGCTACGCTCTTTGCCATATCCTTCTCCCTTCTGAAGTTGCCATTTCACATATTGCTCTAATGTAGGCCCTCAACTCTGAGAGAGCAACATAAAGTGTTGCTCCGGAAGCCTATTGTCGCGGTGGGTTTGCGAGTTTTGCCGACGGGTAAACCTACGGGAAGCGGGCCGAGATGGACCCCCGCCGGCGCGCAGGTGACAGAAAAGCCAAGCAATGACAATATCAACGCACCACCCCGTTTCAACAGTTGCCTAACCGCTCACCGACGACGTATATTGCCAACTTATGAAAACCTGCGCTGTCATCGTCGCCGCCGGAAGCTCGACCCGGATGGCCGGCACCGTCCCCAAGCAATTCCGGGAGCTGTCCGGACGTCCCATGTTGGCCGAAACGGTCAGTCGGTTCGAGACCGCTTCCAGCATCGATCAGATCGTCGTGGTCGTATCCGAAGAGCATTTGTTGTACACCAGCGAGCGGGTAGTCGACCCCTACGATTTCGGTAAGGTTCTCAAAATCGTGGTGGGCGGCTCCACCCGGTTCGAATCGGTCTGGAACGGAGTCAAGTCCTTGTCGTTATCAACCGGTTTTGTTGCAATCCATGATGGCGCCCGACCTTTGGTGCTGCCGTCCGATATCGACCGAGTGGTCCAAACCGCGCAGCAGGAAAGGGCGGCCATGTTGGCCGCTCCTGTTCCCGATACGGTGAAACGTGTCCAGGATGGATTTATACTGGCCACGCTGGACCGTTCGTTATTGTATCTGGCCCAAACACCGCAGGTGTTTCAATACGATTTGTTCAAGGCGGCCTGCGAAAAGGCAATTGCAGAAGGAAACGCAGAAAGCTACACCGATGATGCCGCCCTGTGCGAGGCGTCCGGATTCAAGGTGAAAGTAGTCGCTCCCTCCGCGCCTAATTTCAAAGTGACCACCCACGATGATCTTGAACTCATCAGGATGATAATCCGGGAGCGCGGCGATGGCTGAATGGAGAGTTGGACACGGTTACGACGTGCATCGGCTGACAGCAGGACGACGGTTGGTCATCGGTGGCGTTGAGATAGAGCACCACATGGGTTTGGACGGCCACAGCGACGCCGATGTGTTGTTGCATGCGATTATGGACGCCCTTCTCGGCGCGGCCGGTCTGGGTGACATCGGTCAGCATTTCCCGCCATCGGACAGAGCATATAAAGATGTCGTCTCGCTCGATCTTTTGCAGCAGGTGGGACGATTGGTGCGCGCGGCAGGATACAAGACCATCGTCAATATCGATGCGACTATCATGGCCGAACGACCCAGGATGGCGCCCCATGTGCCAACCATGCGCCAGCGGATAGCAAAGACTTTGTCGATAGAAATGTCACGTGTCAATATCAAAGCAACTACCACCGAGGAACTCGGTTTCGTGGGGCGCGAGGAAGGTATGGTCGCCGAAGCCGTCTGTTTGATAGCATCCGATGACTGACAGTCCCTTACAGATCAACGAGTTTCTCGATCAGGTCTTCACCTACGGAACCTTCTGGGTTTACCTGGCGATTTTTGTCGCCTGCTTCACCGAGAACCTGTTCTCACCGTTTCCCGGCGATTCGTTTATAGTCGCCGCCGGTGGATTGGTGGCGCTCGGTCGGCTGGACATGGTAATCAGTCTGCTCGTCATCATATTGGGAGGGATGGGTTCGGTGATGGTCATGTACGGTCTGGGCCGACGGTATGGTCGGGGATACTTCATCCGCAAGAATTTCAAATACTTTTCAGTGGCCGATATAGATCGTATGGACACGCGGTTTCAACGATGGGGCGCTTTGGTTCTGGTAGTGTCACGTTTCATGGTGGGAATGCGCGCCGTACTGGCTGTGGCCGCCGGCATCAGTCGCTATCCGGCTGGTCGGATGGTTGTCTTCTCCACGATATCTTATCTGATATTTTGCGCCCTGTTGTTCATTGCCGCCTTCAAACTTGTTGAGAACCTGGAAACGATAGAGTATTATATTCGCACCTACAATCAGATAGTCTTGTCACTGTTGGCGGCGCTGATTGTTTTTTGGGTCATTCGCAAGGTACGCGCAAGACGGAAGGAAGAGAAACCCGCATGAAGGTGCTGTTGTTAGCCGGTGGTAATTCCAGCGAACGCAAAGTATCGCTCACGTCCGGCAAGGCTGTCCACGACGCCCTGGCGCAACTTGGTCACTCGGTGGTGGCTGTCGATCCGGCCTCGGGTCAATCTCTGCTTGCAGCCGATGGGTCCTTTCTGGGATACGACAGCAAATCCGACATGGCTCCTGCCACTGAAGCCACCTCGCTATCGTTTCCCCAGCGCCTGGACCACAAAGACGTGCGGGATGTCGACGTTGCCTTCATCGCGTTGCACGGTGGGACGGGGGAGAACGGTTCCATACAGAACCTGCTGGAACTGGCTTCGATAAAGTTCACCGGATCGAACATGGCCGCTTGCGCCGTGTCTATGGACAAAGCAATCACAAAACGGCTCTGCGAAAACGAGAGTATCCCAACTCCGAAGTGGGAGCAGTTTCGTATGCCGGAGGGCAGGGTCCCGGATGGTCTCGCCGCTGGGATAGTCGAACGATTCAACCTGCCGATCATAGTTAAACCGAACGACAGCGGGTCCACTGTTGGACTTACCAAAGTGGAGCATCCCGACGAGATACAGGATGCGTTGAAGCTGGCCCTGGCCGAGTCTCCCGACATTCTGGTCGAGCAGTATATCGACGGGCGCGAGATCACTGTTGCGCTTCTGGACGGTCGCACCTTCCCGGTTGTGGAGATAATCCCCAAGAGCGGTCTTTACGACTATGAAGCCAAGTACACCGAGGGTGGATCGAAGTATATCTGCCCGGCCGAGATACCTCAATCTATAGCGGAGGGTGTGCAGGCGGCGGCGGCTAGACTCTTTGGCGTCATCGGATGCGCCGGGCTGGCGCGTGTGGACTTCATGCTCTCAGGAGACGGTATCTTCTACTGTCTGGAACTCAACAGCGTTCCCGGGATGACCGACCTGTCGCTAGTGCCGATGGCAGCCAAAGCCGACGGAATTGACTTTCCACAATTGATGCAGATGGCCCTCGACTCAGCTTTAGGCAACAGAAATCGATAGAATGAATAAGCTCACGCCCAAAGCTGTCATTTTCGATCTTGGCTCAACACTGATCGACTATCCATCAACTACCTGGGAGGAGGTCAGTGTCGATTGCATGGCGGCTGTCAGGAGGGTCATTCTTCGCACCAATCAGAACGTTCCCGACGATGAAGCGTTCTACGCAGCATACCGGCAGATCAGACAAGAACACCGCGCCGTTGCAGCCGAGACGCTGGTCGAATGGACGGTACCGCAAGTTATCGGGAAACTCCTGGAATCGCTTGGTTTAGACGGCGATGAAGGCTCGGCGGACAGGTTATTCGATGCATACTACGAACCGGTCAGACAGTATCTCTATGTGTACGAGGACACCTGTGAGATACTTACCAGGATCATGGCCCGGTATGGCGTTGTCGGCTTGGTCTCCAACACTGTCTTTCCGGAACGTATCCATCTGGAGGAGCTTAAGCGTTTCGGGCTGGATTCGCTTCTGACATTCAAGCTGTTCAGTTCGACCTTTGGACTTAGAAAACCGCACCCGGATATTTTCTACAAGGCGGCCAATCTGGCCGGCTTCTCGCCGAGCGAGTGTGTTTATATAGGAGATCGATACCTTGAAGATATCTCCGGTCCCAACCAAATCGGGATGCCGGCTATCCTGAGGTTTCAGGAAGGACGCGACTATCCGGATGACCCTTTCGGTGAGACCCGGCAGGTTTTGGCGCTCACGGACCTGGAGCACCATTTCGATTATTGACCTGCCCGGCACCATCACCACAAACTTTTCGATGGACATACCCGTAGAGTCCGTGTATAATTGTCAATTCCGTCCAGATAATCTGAGACGCAGCCAACACACTACAAGGATTTGATATGGATCGCACTGAAGAACTTCTGAAAGAACTCACCGAAGCCAACGGTGTCCCCGGGTATGAGCACGAGATCCGCAAGATCATGACTCGTGAACTGGAAGGCAATGTCGACGAAATTCTTCGCGATAAGACCGGCTCCGTGGTCGGTCGCAAGCGGGGCAACTCAGATGACCCCCGCATTATGGTGATCGGCCACATGGATGAGATCGGTTTTATGGTCAAGGAAATCACCAAGGCCGGCTACATCAAATTCCTCCCTCTGGGTGGCTGGTGGCCGCATGTCGCCTTGGGCCAGCGCATGCGTGTAATTACGGCCAAAGGCCCGGTGGTCGGCGTGGTAGGTTCCAAGCCGCCGCATCTTCTGGAGGCTGATGAGCGGGCCAAAGTCATGAAGGTCTCCGATATGATCCTCGACGTCGGCGTTCAGCAGGGTTTCAATGTTCGCACCAAACTGGGCATCAAAGAAGGCGATCCGATAGTACCGGACAGCGAGTTTACTGTCATGGGTAATCGCAAACAGTATCTCAGCAAAGCATTCGATAACCGGATGGGTTGCGCTGTTGCCCTTGATGTCGTGCGCAAGTTTCAACGTGCCAAACATCCCAACACCATTTTTGCCGGGGGCACGGTGCAGGAGGAAGTCGGTCTGCGCGGCGCCCAGACGTTGGCCCATTTGATCGATCCCGACGTTTGTTTCTGTGTCGATGTCGGCGTGGCCCAGGACCTGCCGCCGGAACCCTTTTCCAAGCGAGAAAAACTGGGCGGTGGACCATCGGTATTGATGTATGATGCTCGCATGATTCCCAACCTCGGTCTGAGAGACCTGGTGGTCAAGACGGCCGAAGATAAGAAAATCCCCTTCCATCTCACCGTGATGGAACGCGGCGCCGGTGACGGCGGTCCGGTGCATCTGTCCCGTTTGGGTGTGCCTACCATTTATATGGGTGCACCGGTCAGGTATATTCATGCCCATAATGGAATCATGAACCGGACCGATTATGATAATACGGTGAAGCTAATCGCCGAAGTGATCAAGAAACTCGACAAGAAGACAGTGCAGTCGTTCACGGAAGGATAACCGAAGATGGCCCTCAGGTTCAAAAACAGTTTTACGCGCACTAAAGAAGAATTCACACCGATAGAAGAGGGCAAGGTGCGCATGTACACATGTGGACCGACTGTCTATGACTTTGCCCATATCGGTAACTTCCGAGCGTACATGTTTGAGGATTTGCTGAGGCGTTATCTGAAGTACAAGGGTTACGACGTCACCCAGGTGATGAACCTGACCGATATCGATGACAAAACCATCCGCGATTCGCAAGCGGAAGGGATCACGCTAAAAGAGTACACCGATCGCTATATCAAGGCGTTCTTCGAGGACCTGGACACTCTGGGCATCGAGCGCGCAGAGCACTATCCGGCCGCGACCGATCATATTCCCGAGATGGTAACTATCATAAAGATGCTCACCGAAAACGGCTTGGCCTATGAAATCGACGGCAACCACTACTTTAAGATATCCGCGTTCCCAGCCTACGGTAAGTTGGCCAATCTGGACATGAAAGGGTTGAAGGCCGGGGCGCGGGTAGCGGCGGACGAATACGAGAAAGACTCGGTTTCCGACTTTGCGCTGTGGAAAGCGTGGGATGAGGCCGATGGCGACGTTTTCTGGGAGACGGAACTTGGCAAGGGTCGGCCCGGTTGGCATATCGAATGTTCGGCCATGTCGACCAAGTATCTCGGAAACCACTTCGACATTCACACCGGCGGTGTTGACAACATGTTCCCGCACCATGAAAACGAAATCGCTCAGACAGAAGGAGCGACCGGGGAGAAGTTTGTCGATTACTGGATGCACTGTGAATATCTGATTGTTGATGGGCGCAAGATGTCAAAGTCGCTCGGCAATTACTACACCTTGCGCGATGTGCTGGACAAGGGCTACACGCCGGTGGCGGTACGCTACCTGCTACTGGCCACGCATTACCGCCAGCAACTCAACTTTACCTTCGACGGATTGGATGCCGCGACCAAAGCGCTGGAACGTTACAACGATTTTGTCAATAATCTCACCGACTACCCCGGTAGTGATTCGGGCGGTAAAGCGGCTGAGTTTATTGCCAAGGCCACCACTGCTTTCGAGGACTCTCTGGATGACGATCTGAACATCTCAGGAGCGCTTGGGGCTGTCTTTGACTTTATTCGCGATGTCAACCGGTTGAAGGCCGAAGACAAGTTGACCGTGGCCGAACGTGACCAGGCGCTTAAGACGATTCGACGATTTGATACCGTGTTGAACTTCACTCAAACAGCCGAAGCGGTTGATGGCGAGATCGAAATATTGATCCAAAAACGTCAAGAGGCGCGCCAGAGCAAAGACTTCGCGATGGCCGACAAGATTCGCGACGACTTGCTGGCCCAGGGGATTGTCCTTGAGGATACGCCGCAGGGGGTCCGTTATAAGCGTAAAGTGTAAAGCTGGTCTTCCGTTCCGGCCATAGTGTATACTTGACAACCGGCCACAAATCATTTTCTTGATCCACGCCAAGGTCAGCCAGCGTAGCTCAGTTGGTAGAGCAGCTGATTTGTAATCAGCAGGTCATCGGTTCGATCCCGGTCGCTGGCTAAATCTCACTTTTATACAACCTGATTACGTTGTGTTGGGTCTTAAGCACGCCAAAGCCGTAATTGTGATCCGACACATAACCTCAGGTCAGTCACGGACGGACTCACCCTTCGACTCCCAGGCTGTGTCACAATAGGGTTTCGCAGGGTCCTGATCTCGACGCAGTCGGGATTGTGACCCTGCGATTCTCGGCATCGTGTTGTGAGAGAGCAACCTCAAGAACCACCGGTTCACACGCTCGCCTTCGGCAAACGCAGGAACCGATGGAGCAAACGATTGCGACACAGTCTGTCCGCTCAGGGTGGGGTTGTGAAGACTTAACGTCGTGGCCACCCCGTCCGATGGGCTTGTCGATAAACTTTGGTCTACGTCGTTGCGAGGCACGCCTGGCGTGCCGTGGCAATCTCAATTCATTGCACACGTGTCATGCCGAGCGGAGTCGAGGCATGAGATTGCCGCCCTACTCCGCCGGCGGCGGTCGGGGCGGTAAGAATGAGGGGCGCCAACTACCGGAATCACAGACTTGCTTTCCAGACAGCAACCTCTTAGATTGACAGGCGTATTGATGGTATGAAACAGCGGATGATTTTATAAATGGCCGTCATCGAAGTACAGGATCTGACCAAAATATATCGCACCGGCATGCGCAAAGGGGATATTGTGGCCATCGACAACCTCACCCTGAATATCGGCATGGGGGAGATTTTCGGTCTGCTGGGTCCCAACGGCGCAGGCAAGACAACACTATTCCGGGTTTTGTTGAGCCTTACGGCAGCCACTTCAGGTGGTGCCAAGATTTTCGGTCGCCCCTCTGTCGAGGCACGGTCGCGCAGTCAGATCGGATACCTGCCTGAAAACCATCGTTTTCCGTTTCACCTGACCGGGATGGGTCTGCTTGAATTCACAGCCCGGATGTATGGCATACCGCCGTTGGAGTTCAAGCATCGCGCCGATGAGCTTCTGGAACTGGTCGGCATGACCAAATGGGCCGACACCAAAATCAGAAACTACTCCAAAGGTATGGGGCAACGCATCGGGCTGGCCCAGGCTATGATTTCCGACCCGGAGGTGCTGCTGTTGGATGAACCTACCGATGGCGTCGATCCCCTGGGAAAAATAGAACTGCGCAAAGTGCTCGAAAGGATTCGTGCCGGCGGCAAGTCAATCGTGCTGAACAGCCACCTGCTTTCGGAAGTTGAGTCGGTCGCCGACCGAGTGGCCATATTGTCGCGCGGACGTCTGGTCAGGGTGGGGACAGTCGAAGAACTGACCAGCCGCAAGAGTCAGTATGACATTGAGGCCGACATGGGCAGTCGGTTGATCGAGATTCCTGAGGAGATCGGTAAAGTTGTCGTCGTAACGGCTCGCAGCATGACTGTCGAGTTGACTAAAAAAGAATACATAAACCACATCATCGACATGCTGAGGATGAAAAAGATTCCCATCTCCGCGGTCACACCGGTCAAGGTCAGCCTCGAGCAGTCATTTCTGGAGACAATCACCAGCGACCAGGAGAACCAGCCATGAGAGGCATTCTGGCTGATACTGTTTCAGAGATGGTTGACCGTAAAATGGTCTGGGTCTACTCAGGTGTCGCCTTGCTGGGGCTGTTGGCCATTCTGGTAACACGCTCAGTCGAAATGCAGTTTCAGACCGAGGGTCTGAATATGCAGGCCATGAACGAGCTGTGGTCACCGCGCCTCTGGCTCTACAATAAGTTCATGTACTACATGGTCTTTTTGTCGGTCCTGGTGACGGCCGGACTGATTCCAAACATGTTATCCAAGGGGCGAGTTGACTTTTACCTATCGAAACCTCTGTCGAGACGACAACACCTTCTAACCAAGATGGCCGCGGTATGGATGGTGTACGGCGGCTTGATGGTCCTGATCATGATCCTGGTCGGCTCGGTGGGGGCGTGGGCCTTTGGCGCTGTCGATACCGGCCTTGGTTACATCGTGCTTTCGAATCTTCTAGCCTTCTTCATCTGGCTGGTCGTAACCACTTTCGCTGGTGTTTGGAGTTCTTCGGCGCCGATGAGTATTCTGGCGGTGTTTCTGATGTGGATACTGCAACAGATACTGTCCTGGCATGATGCTTTTAGTGAGCTCATCGACTCCCCGTTCTGGGGGAAGCTGGTCGATGTCTTCTACTACGTAGTTCCCAAGACCATTGAGATTTCCGAGGCAACTCTGCGCCTGGCCGGCGGCAATCCCGTGGACTGGATGCCGTTTTACACATCGGTAGCCTTTGCCCTGGTGCTGATGTACGTCACTGTGTTTATGTTCAACCGCAAAGACTATTAGATTACAATTTGCAAGGGGAAATCGTTATCGCCGCGCTTTACAGGTCGGTCGGTTCTGCCTATATTCCCCGAAGTGTGTTGAGGAGTCCTAAAGGAGTAAAAAATGACACCATTTGATTATTTGAAAAAAACAGAGAAGAAGCGCATGGACGACCTGTTTGCCTGGTTGCGCTTTGCTTCGGTTTCGGCCCGGTCCGAATACAAAAAAGAACTGGTGGCCTGTGCCGACTGGTTGAAGAAGCACCTGAGCGGCATCGGATTCAAGGCCAGAGTCTATCCCACCGCCGGACACTCCATTGTCTATGCCGAGTATATTGTCGACAAGAAACTCCCGACCGTGCTCTACTATGGTCACTACGACGTGCAACCGGTGGAACCGCTCAACCTGTGGAAGTCGTCCCCATTCAAACCGGAGATTCGCGCGGGATATATCTATGCCCGCGGTGCGGTCGATGACAAAGGGCAGACCTTCGCTCAGATCAAAGGAGTCGAAGCAGTACTGAAAGCGACCGGTACGCTGCCGGTGAATGTCAAGATGGTCATCGAAGGCGAAGAGGAAACCCATCCCTCACATCTACCGGCCTTCTTGAAGAAACACAAGAAGATGCTCAGAGCGGATATCGTGGTCGTCTCCGACACCGCTCAGTTTTCCAAGACACTACCGGCAGTGACATTTGGACTGCGCGGCATTGCGGCGGTGGAAGTGTTTGTGAAGGGACCCAATCGCGATCTGCATTCCGGATCATTCGGCGGCGCAGTTGCCAATCCGGCGACCGTGCTGTGTAATATGGTGGCGCAGTTGCACGACAAAAATGGTCGGGTCAGCATTCCCGGGTTCTACACCGGAGTCAAACCGCCGAACAAGTGGATGAAAGCCCAGTTCAAAAAGCTCCCCTTTAACCAGGCTGCTCACATGAAATCGATCGGGGTCAAGGCTCTCGGCGGTGAGAGTGGATTCACACCTTTTGAGAGAACCTGGGCGAGACCGACCTGCGAAATCAATGGTATCACCAGCGGCTACCAGGGGGAAGGACACAAGACGATTATCCCCTCACTCGCCTCGTGCAAAGTAACCATGCGGCTGGTTCCGGGGCAAGACCCCCATGATATTTGTGATAAAATTGAAAAATACCTGAAGAAGATCGCGCCTCGCTCGGTCGAGGTGTCGGTCTCCAAACAGGGTGGCGCCAAGGCGGTGGTTGTCCCCACCGACAGTCGCTGGCTCGATGGAGCGACAGCGGCTATCAAGAAGGGCTTCGGCAAGGAGCCGGTCTTCATGATGGAGGGTGGGTCTATTCCGATAGTAAACGATTTCAAACAGACGCTCGGTTTGGATACTCTCTTGATCGGTTTTGCCCAACACGACGATAACACGCATTCGCCCAACGAACGATTTCGGATCGTCGATTTTGAACGTGGATGCAAAACTGCGGCGGCATTGCCGGATGCCCTGGCCGCGGTAAAATAACGATGGATCTCAACCTGAACGACAGACGTGTGCTCGTCACCGGCGCTTCAACCGGTCTCGGCGCAGCGGCGGCACAGCAGCTTGCCCTGGAGGGAGCCACAGTCTATATCAACGGGCGCGATCAGGCCCGACTTGACAAGGCAGCGGAGACAATTGCCGAGGCCACTACGGTTAAACCGCATACCTTGATCGGGGACATGTCAAAGCCCGACGATGTCGAACGTGTTGTCGCTGGTGTCGGCGATGTTGACATACTGGTGTGCAACACCGGCGGACCTCCTCCGGGTCAGTTTCTTGACATGTCGGCTAAGCAGTGGAATGAAGCCCACGATTTGCTGCTTGGTTCTGCCACCCACCTTACCCGCGCCGCCTTGCCGTCGATGATCAAGAATGAGTGGGGCCGCGTGATTTATATCACCTCGGTTGCCGTTTTGCAGCCTATCGACAATTTGATACTGTCGAACAGTTACCGGTCCGCAGTGACCGGTTTGTGCAAGACTCTCTCCAACAACTATGCCGGGCACGGTGTAACCTTTAACACCGTTTGCCCCGGCTACACAGCAACTGAACGGCTGAGTAGCCTGGCCGATTCTATCGCCGCCGAACAGAATTTGTCCAGGCATGACGTCTTTCAGCAGTTTGCCGACAATGCACCCAGCGGTCGCCTGGGCCAACCCGACGAATTGGCGGCTCTGATCACCTTTCTGGCCAGCGATAGAGCCGCCTACATAACGGGCGCCAGTATCCCCGTCGATGGCGGTTTGCATCGCGGCTTGTTATAGGTGTTTGTTAATTTCGAAAGCGGGTGATCGGATCAACGGCGCTTCAAGACCTTCCACAGTTCGTCTTATTGCTGCTATTGGCATCTTGCAGGCTGTGGCATCGTTCGCCTATCCCATTGCCAAATACGGCCTGGCCATTATTGAGCCGTTCACCTTTGCCTTCTACCGATTCGTGCTGTCATCTTCCTTGTTGCTCTTACTGACGCGCCTGAAGAAGCACGACAGGCCGATTGACAAACGAGACTACAAGCATGTCTTCCTGTTGGGTGTTCTCATAATACCGCTCAACCAGACTCTCTTTCTGCTGGGGCAATCGATGACCGCCGCCGGACATGGCGCTTTCATTTTTGCCACCACACCGATGTTTATCTTCATACTGGCCATGATCCACCTGCGTGAACGCTACACCCACCGTCGACTGATCGGTGTGATTGCCGCTTTGGCCGGCGTTGCCACAATCATGCTGTCGGGCGATATCGAGGTAAGGCGACAGTATTTGGTTGGTGATCTGATCATTTTGGTGTCGGTGGTGGCTTGGGCATACTACACGATTATCGGCAAGCGGTTGGTGCGCAGATACGGCGCGCTACGTATAACGGCATACGCCCTTGCTTCCGGGTCGGCGCTCTACTTTCCATTTGGTCTCTATCATGCCCTTCGCTTCGACTATAGTGTCGCTACGCTCGAAGCATGGGCCGCCGTTGTCTACATGGCCGTGGGCTTGTCGTTGGTGGTCTATGTGCTATGGTACTGGGTGCTGAAATACATGGAGGCGTCGCGCATAGCCATCTTCCATAATGTGCAGCCGGTACTGGCCACCCTTATTGCGGCCCTCTGGCTGGGTGAACAGTTGACCGGAACATTCCTGGTGGGTGGACTGATCGTTCTGACAGGTGTTCTCATCGCCGAAAGCAAACAGACGGGCTGATCCTGATACAACACACAAAAAAAACCGGATGCACGAAGCACCCGGTTTTCCTGCTTTATCGAAGCCGTTTTTAGAAGTTGGCTTTCAATGTCCAGTATTGGTTGGCATCGAAGACTTCAGTTTGAGTCCAGCAATACTCAATAGCCAAATCGGTATTGCCCAAAGCAAACTTGACGCCTGCGCCCACCGAAGCACCATACAGCCACTCATCCTGTTCGGCGTAGTTGTATCCGGCCCGCAGTGAGTACTTGCCGTCGTACACATACTCCACACCACCCTGATAGTAGTCATCAGAGAAGTTGTTTGAACGGAAGTTAGCCGAGGCCGTGGCCAGGTTTGGTCCGTCATCCAGGAAATCGTAGGCCATGCCCATATTGAGTGAGCTGGGAAGCTCAAACGGTTTGGACTCAGCCGATCCGGGACGGCCCTCCAGGTCGACATCGAAGCCACGTCCCGAGAATGACATCTGCGGACCGTAGTTCTTGATAGCCAGGCCCAGAGTGAATCCACGCCAGCGTGGATCGTACATAAACCCGATATCAAAAGCCATACCCGATGCCTGGACTTCAAAAATGTCCTCTCGGATATACATACCTGTAAGGCCCAGCGATACGTTGGAGGTCAGAACCTTGGCGTATGAAAAGCCCAGAACGGCCAGTGTGGGGGAGAAGACCCGCCCGGTACCGTTCGGGAAGTCTTCGGTCGTTTCCTCCATGTCGCCGATTGAAACCACTTTGGCCGACAGACCAATGGTGCCGAATCCGTCGATAAAAGTGGCCACACCGCCAAAGTTTACGTCGACATCCGCCAGGTAGGGTTGATGCGTAAACATCACCTCAGTCCCCTCAAGCGATGCCAGCCCGGCCGGATTCCAGAATACGGATTCAAGTCCGGACACATTGGCCACCACCGCACCGCCCATAGCGGTGCCGCGTGAGCCAATAGGTATCAGAAGCTCAACTGCTCCTGCCGTTCCCATCCGCCTGGAGTTTCCCGCATAAGCCGAAGTGAGGCTTACGGCGAGGATAACCAGCACAAGCAGAATATATTTCGTTTTCATCAGTTTGTGTCCTTTCGCCTAGTAAGTCTTCAGAACTTCGACTTCTGTGAAGACTGCCATTTTACCGATCTTTTGTCCGAACCCGGGTGCATCGACCACCCACAGGTAGATACCCGACGCCACAGGTAGTTCGTTCTGTGTCAGAGCGTCCCACGTGGCGAAGTTGGTAGCTGCGTCGTCCTTCTCCAGGGTCTGGATATACTCACCAGCCAAATTGTATATGGTGATTGTGCACTCAGCCGGCAGGTTATGGAACCTGATTTCGTAAGCGCCAACCGCCTGATCGTAGGGACCGAACAGGTAGAACGGGTTCGGCACGACCTTGATGTTATCCAGTTCGGATTCCGCTGCAACCATCGTCGGCGCCGAAGCGACGAACGTGAAGGTATCCAGAGGTGTGTTCGGCTTGGTTGTCGTTAAGCGGAACACAGTGCCTTGTTCGGGCAGATCCTGCGTGAATGGCGGCGCATCGCCACCGTTCCAACTGACCAGGACGGTCCGAGCCAGGACTTCGTCAGCCAAGAAATTGTACGTTTTCGCACCGAGAAAATCGGCTTCGTTTTCCAGGTATCCGGCTTCACCCGGTGACATGTCGGTCGGGGTATACCAATAGACCCAATCGGTGAACGGATCGTTGTCAGCGCCCGACACCGAGTGCTCAAGATCACCGCCACCGTTGGCGGCAGTTCCCCATGATTCGAGGTTATAGGTGTTGTCATCGCCATCGTCGATTATAAGCGGGAACAGGCGGACGTCGTCACTGGGGTCATCGGGTGTGTCCATACCGATGTTCCACAATTCAAACGGTACCCAAAAGACATTGTCATCATTGAAGGCTTCAATGGCGTAACTGCCGCCGGTGCCCGGCGTGGCGTTGTCGCCGGTGAAGCGCATTTCATAGTCGAAAGAGCCGATGACATCAAAATTGGCGCCGTCACGAGTGGCGCGAGACAGGAAGGCGGAATAACCACCCCGCTCTCCGCCGCCGGACGAACCGCCGTTGTCAGCCGTGTGGAAGCCCCACATACCGTCGCCGACCTGCTGAGTCTCATCAGGTCGGAGGGCTACGCCGTCGGCATCGACGCCGGTCGGGAAGCCGCCGAAATCAAGTGCGCCGGCCACCGGCGGGTCGAGGTCACCGGCGCCGTTCGCCACCACCTGGAAACTCAGGAAGTCGACCGCTGCACCCAGAACATCGAGGTACATGCCGTCAACGATGCGCAAACCCGGAGCGCCGGACTGGTCAAACATGCTGTCCATGACCACCTCGCCCAAGGTAGCATCCACCAGGTTCCAGAAGGGGGTACCGTCAGCCAGGGTGTCAAAGACCACCTGGTAGGTATGCCCGGTGAGATTTCTGGGATCGGTAACGATTGGATATACTCTACCCTGAGACGGTCCCGTTGTGTGGACCACAGGAAGAGTATCCACCGGCCCGAAGTCGGTATGCTCTCCGGCCGGCGGCGGTTGCGGAATGATAGCCATTACAGTCTGGCTTTCGAGCAATCTGTCCGCATTGGGGACACGGGCGCTGTCGCCGTTCTCGAAGAACTGCCAGAAACTGAAAGAGAAAGCAGTCACCCGGAAATAGTAGGTCTTCTGCTCTCTCAAGGGGCCACCGTTGACCTTGTCCTCAGTAATGTGGTACTTATACTCCAGTCCCTGGTTGGTCAGGGCTCTTCTGATCCACGGAATAACCAGACCGGCATCGGGATCACGAACGGAGTCGATCAAGGCCAACTCAGTAGTTGAGGCCAGGTCGAAGGTCTTCAACAGCGTCCATGGGCCGGTAGGACCATCACCCTGCCAGACCGAGTAACCTTCAAAGGCGAAATCGCCCGGTTCACGTTCGGAAATGTCGTCCCAGGTCAGGACGATTTCTTCCGGCCAATGGGTAGGCGCTACAATCGGTTTGGCCGGTGGGCGTGGCGGGTTGAAGTTGTTCTCGTATACCCGCTGCGCGAAATCGTCAAGTTCCTTGGTGACGGTAATCGACTCGAAGCGGTTGCCACCCTGACCGACAATGATCGCCGCGAGAATCTCGGTCGAATCGCCGGGCGCGAAGGTGATAGGACCAGTCGACTGCATCCAGCGACGGTCGGCCGGATCGATGTCTAAGTCACCGGTTCCTTCCACCGGGTCACCGCTGTGCATATAAAGCAGAGTGTCGCCGGCGTACACATAAGGTTCGCCACTGGCGTCGAGACCCTGCTGGTAGTTGTAGGTCTCGTTGAAGTCGTTCGGGTCGGTACCGTTGATGTACTTATTGAACGAAACCATACCCATGTTGGTATAGCCGGGCCACAACTCACCCCACATGCGGCCGGTGTCGGCATTGTTACCGGTTTCAATGAGAGGACCCTGGAAGAAGTCGTAACCGGTACAAGGAGCCTTGTCCTCGTAGAATCCGGCGTCGTCGTCATCCGAGTTGTACACGTAACCGAGTGACAGGTTGGTGTCGCAACCCACGAAGTCGTCTGTGTATTCACCCAAATCCGGGTCGGACCAGAGCGAAATGTAACAATTATTGATAGTGTTCGCGCCTTTGTTGTAGACGCGGTACCGAACGAAGATGATGTTACCCAAGGCACCTTGACGGTCAAAGCCGAAGGTGGTCTGACGAATCTCCAATCCCAGCGGTTCTGTTTCGCCGGCATCGTTATTGTGTTCGTCGGGGTCGGCATCGTTGCAGACCGACCAAAGCATCTGATCACCGATCATGTCGGGGATCTGATTGCCATCACCGTCCGTAGTGGCCGGTGCGCCCTGATCATAAGGCCAGTTCAGGTAGTCCTGGTTCGGGTTGTCGGCCAGGCTGTCTCGATACAACTTGTACACCTTGTATTCCGCTTTATCGGGCGAGAAGGTGCCGTTTTGCATCGGGCCGGGTACATATTCGGAGCTATACTCCGATATGGCGACGCGTGTTTGCCCCTGAACCTTACCGCCAATCCAAAGTCCACTTGCATACAGACAGTAATTGGCGCTGAGACCGCTTTGAATGGCCTCGTTGGTGCTGTAGGGGAAGAACGTCCCGGCATCAAGCCCAAAGACGCCCGAGAGGTCGCGCCCGAAATTACCATGGTTTGTGACGAACATCAGTATCCGGTTTACATTGATATAAGTATCATTGTCAACCGATGCCGACATATAACCAGGCGTTTGTTTCTTGTATGGCGGAGCCGCGGACAACGGCAGTGCCACAATGAACATCAGCAAAAATGCTAGTAGTTTTGTTTTCATTGTCCAATACCTCATTCGTTAAAAGGACGCACGCATGCCAACAAAGACCATACGCGGATTGGACCAGTTGGTGGCGTTGAATTGCTTCAACTCATATCTCTCTTGATAATCTCCGGAGGCGGCAGCCGTCTGGCCGGCCGGTGTCCCGAGATATCCTGTCGTTCCCGGTTCTCCGGTGCCTTCGTATACACCTATGACGTTTTCGCGGTCGAACAGGTTCTTGACCCAGACGTATGGGATCAAGTCGTAATTGCCTATCCTGAACGAACGTTCGAGCTTAACGTCAAGCTGGAAGATCCAAGGCTTGGTGGCCGAGTTGACTCCAGCGCGAGGCGTAGGTTTGAAAGCAGCTTCCGTGACTTCATCATCGATCAACAGCGGAGTGTACGGGGTGCCGCTGCCGGCATAGAGGATGAAGTTCAGATTGGTGTTCTCAAGCGGGAAAACATCACCGACCTGCGGACCCTCCTGGCGACCCAGGCGCATATCGAAGAGACCCGTGAAGTTGTGACGCTGATCGTAAGCCAACGGGTTGGTGGTCTTAGGCGTGCCCTTCGGGTTCGACCAGTTGATGACGTACCCGGTTTGAGCATAAGAACCGGTACCGGTGGCATAGCTGAGAGTGTATTTCAGGTCCAGACGCACATTGCGTGTCCGACGCATCGTCATCGACACATCAAGTCCCTTGATTGTGCCATAGTCGATGTTGTCGAAGATCGAGTAAGTCTGGAGATTTCCGCCGACACTGTCCACGGTATGAATCTGGGTCAGGTCCTGGATATCCTTGTAGTAAGCGCCGATAGTAAAGGCCAGATTCTCCGCCAGTTGATGCGTCACACCAACTTCGTACTGAGTCGTTTTCTCCGGCTTGAGGCCTGGATTGGCAAATGGGAAGTAAGAACCGGCTCCCACTCGCTCACCCCAGAAATCGTAACCGACATACAGCTTGTCCAGGTCAGGGCGCTGGTAGAACTTGCCGAAGTTCATGTACATCTGTGTCACGTCTGAGACCGGGAAGGAGACTCCCAACCTCGGCGACACCCGATAGAACTTCTCGCTGTCCTCCAGGTCTTCTTCGTCGATCTTCTTCTCATCATCTCCCAGAATCATAGGATTGATGGAGTCTTTGATGCGCTTCGTTTTGTAATCGAAGTAGTCAAAGCGCAGACCGGCGTTGATAATAACGCCACGCCATTCAAAACGATCCTGAATATAGGTGCCCAGGTTGATCGGATGTTTAGTATCGTTGAAGATACCTTCATCATCCGACTCATTGCCCAGGCTGTCAAAACCGTAGCGATTGACGCGGTTTTCATGAAAACCCTTGGTGGCGTCGAGATTCCGGAAATAGCGGAGTGTGTGCCGCTGGAAATCGAAACCGAACTTCAGAGTGTTGCGCTCATCAACCTGGCTGTTCCAGTCACCTTTGACACCGATATAGGCCGACTTGCGATGCAGATATCCGCCGTAGTATGAATCTCGGTTTACAACCGTCGTGTCAATAGTGATCACGGTGTCGGTACCGGTGATCGTGGTGTCAGGACGTGAAAAGACGTTGAGGTCCTCGTCGGTAATCCAGAATAGATCGTACTCATCGTATTCAGGGTTGCTAACGTCGGAGACCCATCCGTCATCCCAGATATACTGGCGCTCGTAAGCTTCATAGTCGTCGAACACGACGCCGTCTCCACGAAGACGTTCGGTCATGAAGTAAGATCCGCTCAGATTGAAAAACGTATTGGCATTCAAAGTGTGCACGATCTTGGCATTCAGGCCGATGTTCTTGTCTTCAAATCGCGGCATGTGTTCGGTATTGAGGGCCCACTGCTGACGGTACTCGCGCCAGAAGTCCTGTGAGCCGGTGCCCGAAAACTGCAACTTGGTGTTAGGTCCCATGCGATAGTCGATCTTACCCTGGTAGGACCAACCGCTGTGGCTGTTGGCCGGCAGCCGTTGCGGATCGTCTTCGTACAGAGTGTCAAGTCCGAATTCCATGCCCTGCGCTTCGTGCATGTCCTTAGTCATAGAGGACGGTGTCCTGTCGCGCAGGAAACGGCGCTCGCCCGAGAGGAAGAAGAAGGCATTCTCCAAGCCAGGCACGGGGCCGCCAATGTCGGCGGTGTAGTAGTTGTGATCGTAGTTTTCACTCAGGACGTTGTCGGTCACCACTTCCACGTTGCCGTGGTAGTCGGAGGAACCGGAGTTGGTGACGACGTTGACGATGCCTGAGGAAACATGGCCATACTCAGCCGAGAAGGCGCCCGAAGTGACCGAGATTTCCTTAATGGCGTTCTGGTTGATCTTGGCCGTTGAAGCACCGGTCAGCGGGTCCTGCTGGGAGAATCCGTCAACGTAGTAGGCCACTTCAGAGGGCCGGCCACCGCGCAAGTTCAGTTCCTGACCGGTTGCCGACTCGGCGCCCGGACGCTGACCTCTGTTGCGAGTAGTGAAACTGCCGGAGTTGGCCCGCACCACACTGTTTTGAATACCCACTACCTGCTCCATGCCACGGGTCGGCATAGATAGTAGTTCATCACGTTTGATGATGTTCACTGTGGTGGTTTTGTCTTTGATCACCATCGGACGTTCGGCAGTTACTTTGATCGTAGTGCCGAGATCAGCCGCTTTGGAACTCATAGCCATGTCGTGGTAGCTGGCCAGATCGGCCGACACTTCGACATTGCTGATTTCCACATTGGCAAAACCAACGGCGGTGATTACCAGTGTGTAAGCTCCCACTGGTACGTTGTGAATAGTATAGACACCGTCCTGATCGGCGACCCCTCCCAGGTCGGTGCCCTGCACCGCTACCGTTGCACCAACAACGGGCTGATCACTATCGCCGTCTGTGATCTCACCAGTGATCTTGCCGACCACCGATCCGAACACAAGACTGCCCGACAGAAACAGCAAAAGAACGGTAATCGGGATTAGTTTCAGTCTCATTACATTGCTCCTATTGTATTGTGTGTGATTCTAATATTCCGTACGCTCCTGTTACGGACAATTAGCTACTTCCTTATGTGTTCTTCCTCCTTTGAAAATATGTCCAACATCCATGCGGTCGTAAATATCCACAAGTAAGTTTTCGCACATATAAGGGTGCGCTATACGGCCAACCCTTGTCAATCAAAAAAAGCCTAAAATTTCCCCCTTTAACTACTCTAATTTCGCTAAGATTCATCTTTCCCAACCACGATCAGGAACTCACGTCACGCCCCCCACGCCCTTTTGGGCAACCGGTGACGCGAAGCTCCGTTAAGTTCCTACCATATAAACAGACTTACGGGTCGCTTTGTTTTAAGAAAAAAGCCCTCCTGGCGTGGTTTTTCAGACCAACCTGAAAACCATTCCACACAGAATTCGAAGCCCAACCACCGTAGGCAACGAAAACCCCGGACGGCGATCACCGTTTATCACACTCTGACGCCGTTAATCGCAAAAAAGACAACCGGACGGCCGGAAAGCCGTCAAACAAATAAAGCGGACCGGGCAACGTCTTTTGGGCAGTACCGGCTATCCCTGCCTCGCTCTTATACGGACTTGCCCGCAGATGCCTCATCCGGTATCTTGAGGCTGTGAACGAAAAACCTGAGGAAAAAACGACATGACGCAACAGCGAACCGATAGACCGAGCAACCAGATCAGTAGTGAGTTGATGGACAAGCTGGAAAGACTGAAATCGATTTTGGCCGATCATGGGTCGGTAATTGTCGCCTTTTCCGGCGGCGTGGACAGCACATTCCTCTTAAAAGTCGCGTCCGAAGTGCTCGGTAGTCAGGTCATTGCCGTGACCGCAGAGTCAGACACACTGGCTTCGTCGGAACTGGAGATCGCTTCTGCATCTGCTTTAGCCTTCGGCGTTCGTCACCTGGTTGTACGAACCGATGAAATGTGCGACCCTGAATTCGTGGCCAATCCGCCGGATCGCTGCTACCATTGCAAGAAAACGCTGTTTGGTCGGCTAACGGAACTGGCCGAAGAACTCGGTGTGGCCAATGTGGTCGAAGGATCGAATTTTGACGACCTCAGTGATTACCGTCCGGGCTTCAGGGCGGTCGATGAATTCTCAGTCAGCAGCCCGCTCAAAGAGGCTCGGTTGACCAAAGAAGATATCCGCGCCCTGTCCAGGCAGATAAACCTGACCACCTGGGACAAGCCGGCGGCGCCATGTCTGTCGTCGCGCATTCCGTATGGCTCACCCATCACCAAAGAAAAGCTGACCCGTATCGAACAAGGTGAAAACTACCTGCGCACACTGGGCTTTTCGGTCCTGCGCGTGCGCGACCACGACGAGGTCGCGCGCATCGAAGTTCCGGTCGAGGATATCGGCAGGCTGTTTGCAGGCGCCAGAGCGGGCGAAATCACTGAGAAATTCAAGTCATTCGGATATGGCTACGTAGCGGTTGATCTGCTCGGTTTTCGGAGCGGCAGCCTGAACGAATCTTTGCCGAAAGAGCGACATGGACAAGAATAAGCTGCGCCACCTTCTGGAGAGCATCCGGGACCAGCGTTTGGACATAGATCAGGCTTTGGAGCAGCTAAAAGGTCTGCCCTATGAAGACATTGGCTTTGCCAAGCTTGACACCCACCGCGATCTTAGGCGCGGTTTTCCCGAAGTGATTTTTTGCAAAGGGAAGACCACCGAACAAGTAATCCAGATTATCGACAAGCTGTCCACCGGTGATCGCATTGTCATGGCCACCAAAGCCGAGCCCGATCTGTACGCGGCGGTCAAAACGGCTCATCCGAAGGCTCGGTATGAAGAATCGGCCGGGATTATTCTGACCGGCCCCTTGCCTAAGCCGCGCACCGAGAAGAAGATCGCGGTAGTAAGCGCCGGGACCTCAGATATCCCGGTGGCCGATGAGGCCGCCGTGACCGCTGAGGCCATGGGCAACCCGGTTGATCGGCTTTACGACATCGGCGTTGCCGGTATTCATCGCCTGCTACACAATAAGGAAACTCTGTTTAAGGCCAATGTTGTCGTGGTAGTGGCTGGTATGGAGGGTGCGTTGGCCTCAGTGGTGGGCGGGATGGTCGATTGCCCGGTGGTTGCTGTGCCGACATCGATTGGCTACGGGGCCAGTTTCAACGGACTGGCCGCCCTATTGTCAATGCTGAATAGTTGTTCGCCGGGCATCGCGGTGGTCAATATCGACAACGGATTCGGCGCCGGGTATTTCGCGGCAGTCACTAACCTGATGGGTGTCAAAAAGTGAAATCGATCCACTTCGACTGTTTCGCCGGTGTGGCCGGAGACATGATTCTCGGTGCCCTGGTCGATGCCGGCCTGAGTCTGGACCAACTCTCGGCCCAATTGGCCAAGCTCAAGGTGACAGGCTTCAAACTTGAAGCGAACAAAGTGGTCAAGAACGGCATTTCGGGCACCAAGATCGAGGTTATTACCGAGGAACAAAAAGTTCATCGACATCTGAGAGATATTACCGAGATCATCGAGAAAAGTGATCTCACCGAAAACGTTAAGACCGGCAGCGCGGATATATTTCAGACATTAGCCGCTGCTGAAGCCAAAGTTCACAATACCACGCCCGACAAGATCCACTTCCACGAAGTAGGCGCTCTGGATGCCATCATTGACATTGTAGGATCGGTGACAGGGCTTGAGTTGTTGGGGGTCGACCAGGTGAGTGCTTCACCAATCCACGTCGGCACCGGTTTTGTGAAGTGTGAGCACGGCAAGATTCCGGTGCCGGCACCGGCCACGCTTGAGATTTTGCAGGGTGTACCGACTTTTTCTACCGGCATCAGGTCAGAATTGACCACCCCGACCGGTGCGGCCATACTCAAAACGTTGGTCCGGGAGTTCGGACCGATGCCGCCAATGTTCATTGAGAATACCGGTTACGGCGCAGGCAGTCGCGATTTGGAAATACCGAATTTGCTGCGCGTAATCTGTGGGCGTCGGACACCTTCTTCCGCCCCTCTTGAAACCGATCAGGCAACGCTGGTTGAGTGCAACATCGACGATATGACCGGTGAGCATCTGGGCTATGTTTTCGAGCAACTATTGGATGCCGGCGCTCTCGATGTCTGGTTCACGCCCATTCAGATGAAGAAAAACCGCCCGGCCACTATGCTGTCAGTATTGGCGGCGGCCGACGATGCCGACCGTTTGATCGAGATCGTTCTGGCCCAGACAACCTCGCTGGGTGTGCGCGTTCAAAGGATGGAGCGTCGAAAGCTGGAGCGCGAGATCATCACGGTGTCCACAAGCTACGGCGATATTCGGGTCAAGGTGTGCCGGATGGGTGAACGAGTGAGAAACTATGCGCCGGAATACGATGATTGCCGCGATGCCGCCCGGCGTGCGGGCGTACCGCTTGATGTGGTCTATGACGACGTCAGACGTGTGGCCAATGATACGGAGAGAAACTAAAACGAGTGGTTATCAGTATTCAGCGATCTCGGATTTCTGTGTTGTACCATTGTTCAAAGTCTTGCTGAGCCTCGTCAACAGATTGGTCTAGCGACTCCGACAATACACGGGCCACCAAATCTCCTGATGATTCATTGGGCCTCAACGAATCAGGTGTCTGGCGGAGTATCGCTTGATAGGTCGACCTCAGCTTTCCTCTTTCCTGAAGATACATCAGAAAATACCGCGCATACGCCTGGTTCAATGACGCAATGGATGCTTGTTCGGCCGCTCCTCTGGCGTCGAATCGATCCCAGTTCATGCGCACCAGAGCATTGAGGGGGGGACGGTCCTCCCACCCATCGTTCAACACATTTTCACGCCACTCGTTTCGTCCACCTCTGATCACATCCCGGCCATCATACTCAGAAACTTCAAACAGTGAAGCAAGTCCTTCGTCCAACCAGGGGGGAACGTCGCCAAAGCTGGAACGAAGCATCAAGTGAAACAGTTCGTGCACAACTGTCCCAAGGTATTCTGTCTCGTACCCCACCGATGCCACCAGGCAAAGGTCATCTCGGAAGGAGTAACCGAGTGTTCCATTGCCCACTCTGAGACCGTGCAAGTCCCGGGCCAGTTGTACCACCATATCGGGGCCGGTCGCGAGATAGATGTTTATGTAGCTATCCAACTCAGAGACCTGGAATTGTCGGAGCAAGGTGACATACGCATGTTCGAAGACTTGGGCGACATGGGACTCGCTAATATGCCCCATTCCAATTGCCTTCACCAGAAAATGTTCGGTTTTGAAGCTCCCGGCCGCGTCCTGGCTGTCTCCCAGAACGGCATTCAATCGCTTGAGTGCATCGGCGGAGTCCCGAAGCGGCACAATCCGATCTCGAAGCTCTTCGAGCGATCTTGGGTCGACAAACTCGGGTGGCGATCCACGAAGCGGAGATACGCCCGGCTTGAAGAATGTCTTTCCTCTATAGTCGATCCCTGCGGCGCGGCCACCCGCAATGTGTGCAATTATCTTGCGGACGTGTCGACCTCTGAATCGGCCCTGAGTGCTTTTTCCACACTCCTCCATCTCACTTTCGATTATCTCTTTTGTTGTGTTGTCGAGCGCGTACCTGTCAAGAATCCACTTAAACCACTCGATGCCAAGGTCCTTGGTGTCGGGTAATCTACAATAGCTCGTGGCAAGCATGTAATCGACGTCCAGATTTCGTCCGAATTCGTCTGCTCGACAATCTGCCAACAACTCCACAGTCTGTTTGTATTGCTCACCTTCCCACGCTTCATTGGCGCTTTTGGTACACGAATCTCCTCTTGCATGGTCGGCGTCTGCAATTACCGATGCCAACAGAACTATGATAGCCACAAGACAATGAGTCGTAGATTTGGACTGCTTAAGTAAAACCATCACGATTCTCCTTTATTCACCATCCTTTGACAGGGCCGCCGGCGGGCGGATAATAGGTACGGAATCAGCTTCTTCAATAACGATGCTCTGGTCACCGACAAAGAGCGGCAGGTCGGTGACCTGTATCTCAAACTCCTTGACAATTGTCGTGAGCATAAGCACGGTTCCAAGCACAGCCATGATAATACCCGGAGAGCCTTGCGCCATGGCCTTACCAAAAGCTCCCTCGACTTCGATTTCTGAGCCGGAATCTTCGATTTTGCCAAGTACGAATAACGTCCCCACCAGGGCAAGGATCATGCCCGTATAAAAACCCAGGAATCGCGTATAGATGCTGAACAAAAGGACCGAGCGTGCCTGGTCGTATCGCTTCGTTAATGCCTGTTCTTCAAGGGCCACGCGCGTGTACCAGTTCATGGCCTCGGCCGATTGGAGTTGCCGACCTTTCGTGAAAAGACTGTCGAGCGCCGCGAGTGACTCCGGCAGTGATTGCGCATTGTTGTTGTATATGTGTTTCTTCAGGGTGTACGTTTCAATGGCGGAAACCACCAGGAAGGCAAGGATTAGCAGTAGTACCACGCGCTGGAGAAAAGGCAGAAGATTCTCCTGCCATTTCGTTGAGCCCTTCGGGCTTTCGGGATCAGTGGCGCCTTGCTTGTTCTTCGGGTTGTTCATTACACATCTCCCAGCGTTCTTCGTTTGCTTGCCACTTTAAGGCCATGCTGTAACATAAACCAAGGTTGTTGCTTGCTCCACGGGTACGGCTCACCCTCGAGGCTCGTGGCTGTTTGGCCTGCATCTATCGCGTCTGAACTCGAATAGCCATGTCCGAATGATCGACAAGGTCATCTCCACATTGACAAAAAACTTTCAATGTTTTGACTGTCGCAAGTTCCTAACATGTCCTCTTGAACCTCACAAACATACCAGAAGCGCTTTGAGTTGTCAAGGAGTCCCTATTTCAACCGTTTGCTCAGCTCGACCAGGGCAATTGCCGCATCTTTTGCACTACCCAGCCCTCCGAATAGCATTACGCGCAGATAGTAGGTCACGACCCTTGTGGTCCTGACATGGTGTCAGGTCCGGAAAGGACCTGACCTACAAGACCGCGCCTTGCCACCTCACCCTGAGCGGAGTCGAAGGGTGAAGTCCTGGCATCATTTATTGTAGCCGTTTTGTCGCAACTCCCGTAATATACTATAATGTCCAACGACACTACCAAATCGAGCAACACTGTGTTCGTCCGCACCGTCGACCTCTGTCGCTACTATCGACCCGGCCCGCACGAAGTACGGGCTGTGGACAACGTGAACATTTCGATTAATCGCGGCGAATTCGTCGGTATTGTCGGCGCCTCAGGTTCCGGCAAGTCGACAGTTTTGAATCTGATGGCCGGGCTGGACACGCCGACATCGGGTTCGGTCGTGGTCGACAAAGCCACCCTGGAATCTCTCAACCGCCGCGAACTGTCGGAGTATCGTGCTCAACGAGTGGGCATGGTCTTTCAAACATTCAACCTGATCGGACATCGCACAGCTCTTGGCAATGTCGAACTGGCTCTGTATTTCGACGATACGCCACGCCGTGCTCGGCAACAAAAAGCCACCGAGATACTCGAACGGCTCGGTTTGAGTGACCGGCTGGACCACCGACCGGCCGATCTTTCCGGTGGCGAACAGCAGCGCGTGGCTATCGCGCGCGCTCTGGTCAAGCAACCGCAACTACTCTTTGCCGACGAACCGACCGGCAATCTCGATTTTGAAAACAGCCGCGATATCGTTGCCCTCCTGACCGAACTTAACAAAGATGGGTTGACCGTGGTCATGGTCACGCACGATCTCGAACTGGCCAGGAAGCATGCCCACCAGATATACCGAATGCAGTACGGCCGCGTCGTGCCGCCTGAGTCGGAGGCGGGGGAGACAGCATGACGACTTATGACAGGTTGGCTATCTCGCTGGGCAATCTGTGGCGGATGAAACTCCGGTCGTTTTTGACTGTCTCGGGTGTAGTGATCGCCATAGCAGCTTTTGTGTCGATGCTTTCGTTCGGGGCCGGCAATCAGAAACTGGTCACCGAGCAGTTTGAAAAACTGGGGCTGCTCTCCACGGTCATCGTCTATCCGCAGCGTCAAACCGAGTCCAACGGCGACACGTCCAAAGTGGTGCTGGACCAAACCGTTGTAACCAGGCTATCGAAAGTCCCGGGCGTCAAGCTTGCCTATCCGCTGGAGGCGTTTGGATTAACGGTACAAATAGGGGATAGTTCAGCCCAAACCAAAGCACAAACTCTGCCGGTCGCCGCCTTGCAAACGAAGCTGCTCTCGCAGTTGGTGGCCGGCCATTCAATCGAGTCCGACTCGACAGATCAAGCTCTCGTGACCGAAGAACTGCTCGAACAGGTCGGCATCGAACATGCCGATTCGGCAATCGGCCTACCGATTGTGCTGTCGATCTCCCTGTCGAGTCTCGACAGTGGGCTGGCCCATATTTTCTACGACAAAGGCGGCAAAGTCAGAGAGCGGCTGCGCGGCTTGAGATTCGATTCACTCATGAACGGCGAATTCGTTGAACGATTGGCCCGGCAGGAGTTCAGCGCCGCCGCCCAGCGGTTTTTCGACGGTTATATGAACGCCCAGGAAACGATCAGCGACACACTGACGATAAGTGGCGTCCTCAAGGAGCGCCGCCACGGCCGCACCAGTATAGAACCTTTGATTATTCCGTTGGCCACTGCGCTCAAACTGGATGCCGGTGGCTTGACCGCCGATCCGATCGAACTGATCTCGGCCATCAGACGCGGTGCTTTTCTTGATGACAATAACGCCTCTGCCCGAAGCTACCCCCGCGTTACTCTCGATCTGGAACCTACCGCAGCCTACGAGCCGGTGCGCGATTCAGTCGAGGCGATGGGTTTTGAAGCCTTTAGCTACGCTGAAGAGTTTGCAGAGATTAGACGCATCTTTATTTACTTCAACATGGCCTTGGCCATGATTGGATTGATCGCACTCACGACCGCGTCGTTGGGCATTGTCAACACTATGGTTATGTCGATCATGGAACGCACCCGCGAGATCGGTGTGCTCAAATCGCTCGGTGCCGACGAGCGCGATATCCGGCTGTTGTTCCTGGTCGAATCCGGTGTCATCGGTTTGGTCGGCGCCGGGGCGGGAATTGTTTTCGGCTGGTTGATTGCACGGCTGGCGTCATATATCGCGCGGACGATAATGGAACGTGAGGGTGTCGACCCGGTCGAGTTGTTTGCCATGCCGCTCTGGTTGATTCTGGCTGCATTGACCGTTGGTGTTGTAGTCGCCGTGCTGGCCGGTCTGTACCCATCCGGTCGCGCCGCCCGAGTCGACCCGGTGACAGCGTTAAGGCATGAATGACCCATAAATGGGCGGCTTGACCGTGTCATGGTGAGCGGAGTCGAACCATGAAACCACGGCAGATGTGGACATCTGCCAGGCACTATATCTGGGGCAGACGAGGACGGCCACAAGTGGCTTCCACTTGCCGACCACACAAAGTCGAAGCATGAATCTGGTGCAGAGGAGGACGTCGGTCAGGCGCTATGTCATACCCGCGTCCCTCCGTCATTCCCGCGTCCCTCCGTCATTCCCGCGCAGGCGGGAATCCATCTTCCGTGTAAAACGGGCGAAGAAGGTCTGCCTGTGACGGGCGGGGTCGCCCAACACCACTCAAGTCAAAGACTGGATGCCGGATCAAGTCCGGCATGACAGAATGCGGACCGCCCACACAAAACAGGCAGGAGCCTGAGACTCCTGCCTTTGAATTATCAACGATGGTGTCGTCAATTCCCTACGCGTAAATCTCTTTCAACTGCTCGATCTTTTTCGGAATGTCCACCGAGTTCGCGCATGACGCCGTGCACGATGGACAAGAAGCGCAGGCATCCAGTCCCAATCCGTTTGGGATTGTCTTGAGAGTTCTCTTCGCCTTGGCGAAGTCGGCATATTGCGTGGCATACATGTGTGTCCGCATCAGATCAGGTATCTCACTGTTCTTTGGACAACTGGCCAGGCATTGGCGGCATTGACTACAGAAACCCATGCTGAGAATAATACTGTTGTCGGCGAGGAACTTCGATTCCTCGGCTGTCATATCGAGATCGGCTGCATAGCCGGTGTTGAACCGCATGTGGTCATGATTGCTGATACCGGTGATAGCGGTGCAGATGTTCTCGTTGCGCATGGCCCACTTAAAGGCAGCCGAGTTGATCACTTCGCCCGAATAGTCCCGCTGTGTGTCCGGGTTGGGGAAGTTACCGCCACCGGCTTGTGTCTTCATGCCGATAACACCGAGCCCTTTGTCGGCCGCTTTCTTGATGGCATTCAAGAGAGCGGTGTCGTTGACCATGGTAAAGTTGATCGATGTCAGAACAACATCATAGATACCTGCGTCGGTGGTGGCGTTGACTACATTGGCCATGTCGGAATGGGTGGAGATACCTATGAACCGCGCCTTGCCCTGCTTTTTGATCTCCGCTAAGCCTTCCATGATAGCTTCGTCGGTGCAGGTGGCGGCGTCGCGAACGTCATGGATGTACAGGATGTCAACGTAGTCTGTCTTGAGACGCTTGAGCGATGCCTCCATTGTGGAGGCCATCATCTTTTTCGATTGGGCAGGCGAGGTGATCGAGGCTCGTTGGGCGGTGGTGTGCAGTTTGGTGGCGATGACGGACTGCTTGCGCACGCCCATCTTAGCCAATGCCTGTCCGACCATCTGCTCGTTGCGCCCGTATGCATACGACACGGCGGTGTCGAAGTGGCGCATCCCGGCTTCGTAGCAGGCAACCACCAGTCCGGGGTCGTTGGCGGCGCCGGCACCCATCGAAACTATCGGCAGGGTCAAGCCGGTCTTGCCCAGTTTGCGTTCGACCATTTTGCCTTTGGTCGCTGTGCTCTTTTTGTCCTCGGCGGTGGCTACACCGGGCGCGACGCCGGCCAGAGACGCGGCGGCCAGGCAGCCGACAGAGGTCGCAATGAATTTCCTCCGGGTGAAGTCTGAGTTTTGCTCACTCATGGTGTTTCTCCAGGGTATCTCGGATATTACTCTTTATTCTCGTAATCATAACCAAGCCGGTGCTATTGGTTGGCATCCTGCTCGGCGATGCGTTCTTTTAGGCGTGCGATGATCTGAGGCGCATTGGTGTTTATTGCATCTCGCAACCCCGGAGTAATCCGAGGGTCGGAATCTAAAAGTGACAGCGCTTTCTCATAGCAGGTGACAGCCTGATGCAACTCGCCGTTTGCCGAGTTGGCCTCACCATAGCTGTCCCAGGCGTTTGCCGAGTTGGGATAGGCCGTGACACCCATTTTGAATACTTTCAAAGCAGGCTCGGTCCGGCCGGATTGCAGATACTCGTAGCCGAGGCCCGTGAAATTCGGCCCCGGCAGTATAGGATGCTCCGGATTGCAGAGGTCAAACTTCTCGACCAATTCAGCAGCCACATCGGGACCATTCTCCCGAACAATCCGGGTGAACTGCACGGCGGTGGGCGGCACAGGATCGCCGGGGCGATGGGACACCGTGGGCGGGTTCTCCATCTTGCTGAATCTATCCATCGTGCTTTGGATAAACTTGGGACCATGCTCCGGATCGTCCGCCTTCTCGTTGCCGTCCACGTGCGCTTTGAAAAAACTGTTGAGAGCGGTGCAAGCTGCCTCGTAAGTATTACGCGTAACCGCAGGCGGCGGTCCGGTGCTGTCGCGCACGGTCAAGGCCAATAGACCATACGAAGTCATGTCCAGGGCGGTGGGTCCGTCAAGCTGAATCAGATGGTGATGCGCATATTGGAGCGTGTCAATGTAGTCGTGAAAATCTTCCGGAGTGCTCCCGACGTGGATATGCAAAAGTGGTCTGCCGGCCGCCAACGGATCCATGGACGGATTGACCAATCCCTGGTCGCTTGCTGCATCGGGCGCAAAGTCTCCCTGCATGATAGCCACCGCAGCTATACCCGGGTTGCGCATCTGATGGATCAACGCACCCAGTCCGCCGGTGGCAAATCCGAGCGTACCGATACGGCTGAGATCGGCGCCCGGGCGCTGAGTGAGCAGGCTGACCGCGAATTCTTTATCACGCACACTGGTTTCCAGATCGCGTAGATCGGCTGCGGCGTCGTTGACCGTGGTCCCCAGCGGGTGCGTCGTTATCACGACGAAACCGTGACTGGCCAGATACTCGCACAGAACAACGTTCTGACAGTAGGCGCCACGAAATCCGGGATGGAATACAATCACCGGGAAAGAGCCATCGGCCCACGCGGCATCTCGTACCCCCATCAGGGTAAGGTCCATCGCCTTCAGCATGTTGGCATTGCCGCGCAAAAACATGCCTACCGTGCGGAGTTCACGATTATGCATGGCCGAGGCCAGATTGAAAAACTCGCCGTCGGACGGATACGGGAAAGCATACTCGCCGTAGACCATGGGTAGCTGGCCGTCCGACGCCTGAGCCGGGTACCAAATACAGGCCTGGATCGGCCGAGCTGTCTGACCATCCTGCGGGTTACCGAAATAGTCGGTGGGACTGCGGAACGTGCGTGACCGGTCGTACTGTTCGAGGGTCTCGAAACCGACACCGTACTGGCCCGGTTCAAGGTTGCCCCAAAGCGTGAATTCCTGTGAAAAAGTGCTGCCGGCAGCGATAACAACGGCCAGCGCAACCAACGTTATGGTTCTGGTTAAAGTTTGCGGTGAAGGCATACTGACCCCGCGAATGAGGTGAACACTCTATCTGTCTTTGTGTCTATTGACGATCTAACACCAATGCTTGTTCAATGTCAACTAATTCTTGTCACCTGCGGGGCTTACATGGTTCTACGGGCGGCACTTATGGAAGTTTCAGCAGAGGATGTCTTATTTTCAAAGCGAGATTTGAGGCTGTTCACCCCTCGACTCCGCTCGGGGTGACGAGATGGCCCACAGCTTGCTATAGGATTTTTCAAGAGTGCCTACATTTGCAGCTTCATGCCGAGCGCTTGGTGGCCGCCTCAAACCTTGTCTGGGCCGGGAGACGAGCAAGAGTCACCCCCAAAGAAGCTTTGAGGGTGCCACCCAATAGCGCGGGTCACGATACACGGTGGCGGGTCCCGAGCTACTATCTTGCATCGGATGTCGAAACCCGCCTGCGGCGGTCCTTCGGACCAGGGGTCTCGACCTACCTGCGCATAAAAAAAAAGAGCGCCCACCAGGGCGCTCTTTGGAAGTATCTACGTTGTTCGGACTCAGTTAAGCTCGGCCTTGGTCTGACCGCGTTTGATCATATCCGAATACTGGCCCGGGGTCGAGAGGATTTCAACCGCTTTGAGCACCGTCTTGTCGGTTTTGAGAATCAGTTCATCATAGACACCACGCTGACCCACAATTGAGGAGAGAATCTCTCGTTTGATCGAGCGTTTGATGTACTCTCTGGACCGTTCGAAATCTTCACTCTTTTCCTGCTCAACCAGCTTGTCCATGTCGGCCAGGCTGCCCGCAAACAATTCTTCTGACTCTTCTTCCGCCACCGTTTCGCGAAGGTCCTCCAAAGCAACCTGCAGCGAGGTCTTATACTCGAACTCGTTTTCCACCGTGAAATCACGAAACTGACTGACCATCGCGTCGGTGACTTCAAATCCCGGTTTGATGTCAGGATGCTCGGCCACATACTTGATGGCGAAATCAAAGAACAAAGACTTACGTTCCAGGTTTATCTCGATCGGTTTGTACAGGTCCGACTCAATCTCGGTGTCCGGAATGATCCCCCCACCGCCATAGACGATCCGACCGCCGTTGGTATAGAAAACATCTTCTTCTTCGGTAACGGCCAGCGTATCGCCTTCTTTCTCAGCTTCCTCAGCCAGCATCTGGTCGGCATGCGAACCGCGCTTGGCCTGTTTCTCCGGCTTCTGAATGCAGCGTCCCGACGGCACATAGTATTTGGCTGTGGTGAGCTTGAGGGCCATCGAGCCGTCGTTGGCAATCTGGAATATTTGCTGAACCAGCCCCTTGCCGTAGGTCGGCGCGCCTACAATCAGCCCGCGATCCCAGTCCTGCACGGCCCCGGCAACAATCTCACTGGCCGAGGCGGTACCTTCGTTGACCAGAACCACCAGCGGTTTGTCGGCGAAGAGTGGCGCTCGTTCGGAGTAGAAATGCCGTTCGCTGGATTCATAACGACCTTTGGTGTAAACGATCTCACGGCCTTCCTGCAGGAACAGTTCGGCCGTTTCTTTGGCCTGATCCAGAAGCCCGCCGCCGTTGCTGCGCAGGTCGAAGATCAAACCTGAGACGTTCTGATCGCTCAGGTCGGCTAATGCTTCTCTCAATTCATGCGATGTCTCTTCGGCAAACCGCGACAGACGAACATACCCGATAGTGGTCCCTGGAATCACTCCGGCGTAGGGCACCGACTTCAATTCAATCACGGCCCGATCAACTTCAAACTCCATCATGTCGGCGATGCCCGCCCTCTTAATCGTCAAAATGACCGATGTCCCGGCCTGACCACGCATCAGTTTGGCGCCATCGGATGTTTTCATCCCTTCGGTGGACTTGCCGTCGATTTCCCAAATTATGTCACCGGCCCGCAGACCTTTGCGGTAGGCCGGCGTCCCTTCGATGGGAGTGATGATGATGATTCGGTTCTCACGAGAATCGATCTGCATACCCAGACCTTCGTACTTGCCGTGAGTGGATTCCATCAGGGCTTCATACGACGACTGCTCCAGCAAGACAGAGTACCTGTCCAGGTCGGTCATCATGCCACGAATCCCGGCCTTGATAATCTCGTCGGTGTCGACCTCTTCCATGTACTGATTCCGGATGTTGAAGGCAGTCGATGAGAGCTTTTTCACTTCTTTGAGAAAGCTGTCTCGTTTTTTTCGGGGTGACTCCTTGGGATTGTCGCTGCCGGACTCTATTTTGATATGAGATGTATCTGCCCACAGCACCGATTCGTCGTTACTTGACTGAGAGGCTTCGATGGACCCAATCTGCCAAATAGCTACGAGGGCGAAAACCGTAATTCCGAACAAAATGACGCTATAACGAATCATCAAAACCTCCAAAACAGGGTGCTCGCTTCAACTCGACACCAAAATAACACTATGTTGTGCTTTGTCAAGATAGACGCCGGTTGAGGACGATGTGTATCTCTTTGAACTTTATACGCTTATCACGCCGGTTTGGTTGCCGCCGTGTTTAATTGAGACGGTCGATTCCCGGCAATTCATTGCCTTTCAAATGTTTAACAAAGCGCTATACAAATCGCAACAAGTATCCGAGGGGCCGTTTTCGACTCCGAAAAGGACCAACGGGACTAAGCTACTTAAGTCTATCGGTTTATCCTGATTGACGGCAACCTCGGCAAAAAAGAATGTCCATTCCGTGAACAATCCCGTATGATAAAAGCGTATGCGGTTCCCAAGTAGTCTCATTCTTGCCTGGTTGTTGAATCTCCTCTTACCGGGGCTGGGCCATTTCTATTGGCGGGAGTTCTCATTCGGGCTGTTCATTTATCTGATTGCACTGCTGGCATCGGTTTTATATGTGGCCGTGTTTTTTGTTCCTTTGCCTTGGTATGCCGAGTTCCTGATATTGTGGCTACCCATTCTTTTCTATGCCTTCACCTTTGTGGACCTGGCTCGCACGGTCAAGCTGAAACGTCCCTCGTTGAATCGCTCCGCTCGCTCGATGATTATCATGCTGTTAGTCGGCTTGGTTTATCAGGTCGTGTCGCCGGCAGCGATGCTCAATTTTGGATGGCGCAACAGACCGGAAATCTATACCATGCAGAACAACCGGCTCAACCCCAGATTCGCCACCGGCGACATTCTCAAGGCGGACAGGCTGGACTACACGGTCAATATAGCTTTTGTCGACCTGCCCATACTGCACAGTTTCCCGGAGCGATTCGATATTGTGCGCTTTGTCGATGACGGCGGCCGTCGTCGCACCGGACTCATCGTCGGATTACCCGCGGAGGAGGTGGTGATCGCCGACGGATTGCTGGTGGTCGATGGCGTTCCGGATGTGCGTGATGGTCCGCTGGGTATCAGTCTGCGGGGAGATTGGCCGTTGACCCTGGCCGGGCGATACTCTATCTTGGTGGCAACGGTCAACCTGGGATCGGTTGAAAACGTGTACGAGGTCCAGTTGACGCAACTGCTCGGCAAAGTAGACAAGCTGTTTTGATATGTACAAACATCTGATCTTTGATCTCGACGGTACCCTCATTGATTCATCCGATGGAGTCGTCGAAGCGGTTAACTATTCGCTCATCCGAATGGGCGAGACTGAGCAACCTCCCGAAGTCATCAAGCCCTATATCGGCTTTCCACTTGAACAGATGTATCCCGATTTCACCGAGGCCCCATATCAAGAACTCTACGCGCACTTCAAAGTGAAGGCGGCCGAGACAGTGGTGGCCTCGACCACAGCTTTGCCTCATGTTGAGGAACTGTTGGCGCAGTTGCATGAAACTGATTTCAAGTTGGCAGTGGCTACCACCAAGATCAAAGTGCATGTCGATGGCATCGTGGAGAAACTGGGGTGGCAGAACTATTTCGATGTATCGGTCGGAGGGGACGAAGCTGTTCGATTCAAACCGGACCCGGCCATATTTCACATTGCTCTTAAGCGCTTGAACGCTCATCCGTCCGAGTCTATGGTAGTCGGCGACACCATCAACGACGTCCTGGCAGCCAGGGCGGTGCCGATGGCCGTTACGGCGGTGGCATCTCCATACGGCAAGAGCGATCAACTGGTTGCATCTCGACCGGATCACTATATCGAAGACATTAGGCAGTTACCCCAGTTGTTGGGGCTGGATCAAAACAAGGGAGGATGAAAAAGAAGTGAACGCACAACTTGTGATTGGGCTGGACCGAAAACTTGTGCCTGGTGTACGTCCTCAGAGTCAGGCGCATGTCACCCTGAGCGCAGTCGAAGGGTAAGCGCAGTCGAAACAGGAGCCGATGAGGACATCTGCCGCCCACAGACTTGTGTGTGGAAGTTTGCTTTTTCGGAGGTCGTCATGAAGAGGTTGTATCTAAACTCGTTCAAAACAAGTGTAGGCACTGTGCGTACCGCTGCCACCGCCGGACAATTGGTCTTGATCACACTGCCAAGTGAGTCCCGCAAGTACTACGAAGACAGAATCGCAACCCTGTTCGGTGATCACACGCTGGCTCAGGGCGGCAAGATCAATCGGAAGGCCGAAAAGCAAATCACTGCCTACCTTGATGGTAAACTGGCCGAATTCGATCTGCCCCTGGAAATCATCGGCACCAGCTTCCAGAAGAAGGCGCTCAAGCAGGTGTCACGGATTCCTTACGGCAAGACCTGCACCTATGGTGAGATTGCCCATGCAATAGGCAGCCCTGGTGCGGCTCGCGCCGTCGGCAGTGCCAATGCAAAAAACAACCTGCCGCTGGTAATTCCGTGCCACCGAGTAGTGGCATCCAACGGTCTGGGTGGTTACGGTGGCGGTCTACCGCTGAAAAAGAAACTGTTGAAACTGGAAGGAAGCATGTAAACGGGTAACCCCGTTTTCGTGTATCGTTCTCAACGCAAATAGAACCTGATTGTGAACTGGAGATTGTAGATGGATCCGCGCATTGAAAAACTGGCGAAAGTACTGGTACACTATTCTATCGCCTTGAAAAAGGGACAGTTGGTCAAAATCGTCGGTGAAACGGCCGGGCTGCCCTTAATCAAGGCTGTGTTCAAAGAAGCAGTCAAAGTGGGCGCGCACCCGATCACTCAGATCAGAGTGTCGGACAACGAAGAGACCTTGATGAAATTGGGCAGCGATGCGCAGTTGAAGTATCTGCCGCCGATGGCCAGTATGGAGATCAAGAAGATTGATGCTTATGTAGGCATCTGGGGTTCGGAAAACACGCGGAACATGTCCGGAGTCGACCCCAAACGTCAGGCGCTTTACCGCCTGTCCTCCAAGTCGATCATGCAGACATTCTTCAAGCGGTTTGCCGCCGGTGAACTGCGCTGGGTGGGTACGCAGTTTCCCACTTTGGCCGACGCGCAGGAAGCCGAGATGTCGCTGTCGGATTACGAAGATTTCGTCTATGGCGCAGGGCATATAACTGCCAAGGACCCGGTGGCCCATTGGAAGAAAGTGGCCAAAGAGCAGGCCCGTTTGATTAAGATTCTCAACCGATGCGGCAAGATTCATGTGCAGGCCAAAGACACCGACCTGAGACTCGACGTCAAAGGTCGCAAATGGATCAACTGTGCCGGGACCGAAAATTTCCCGGATGGCGAAGTGTTTACCAGCCCGATTGAGAACACTGCCGAGGGGTACATCCACTACAGCTTCCCGGCCGTTTACGGCGGACGCGAAGTCGAAGATGTACGGCTTGAGTTCAAGAAAGGCAAAGTGATCGCCGAGTCGGCCGGAAAAAACCAGGCCTACTTGACCGCCATGCTCAACATGGATAAAGGTGCGCGCTTCCTCGGCGAGTTTGCCATCGGGACCAACTACCAGATCAAACGGTTCTCGAAGAACATTCTTTTTGATGAAAAGATTGGCGGCACTTGTCACCTGGCGGTTGGCCAGGGTATCCCTGAGGCCGGCGGCAAGAACCAAAGTGCCTTACACTGGGACATGGTTTGCGATCTGAAGAAGAACAGCCAGATCACCGCCGACGGCAAGGTGATCTACAAGAACGGCAAGTTCACCATATAGCCGGTCGCAGACTATTCAGACACGCGATGCGCATGAAACCCGTTTATGGGCGGCTTGATCGTGTCACCCTGAGCGCCGTCGAGCGGCAAAAAGTCTTAATGAGCGAGGCAGGCAGGTAGTAGTGTGAAGTATTGTAGAACAGGTCTAAGTCGAGATACTATCACTCTGATGTTGGTGTCGTTGAGTGTGATCCTGATTAGATGCGGCGATGAGGACACATCTCCAACCAACTCAACCAACCCGGGCGACACCATCGCGGCCGACACTCTGCTCACCGTATCACCACTGTCCATTGACTCCGTTACCGGTTTTGTCCCCTTGGGCAATCTCAATCCCAGTGGACACGTTTTCCCTACCGACCACTGTTACATGTACCTGCCCACCGACCCTGGCGCTTACAGATCCCACGTGGTGACTTTATATTGCCCCGGAAATCTGCGGCTAACTGAAATCAACGCCTTTGAACACGTTGGCGCCAACATCACCGATTACCGAATTGGCTTTGAGTTGCAGTCTGGCGTAACACTTGAGTTCTCTCATGCTTCATCTCTCGAACAATCGGTTTTTGGCGATGTTACCGGTTTCGCCGGTTTTACCTTATTGCAGGAATATACAACCGGGGGAGAGACCTATCGAATGTGGCGCAAACCGGCCGACACAGTCCTTTCGGCCGGCACGATTCTCGGAACAGCGGGAGGAAATCCTCGTCAAGGAGCGCTGGACATCGGAGTCTATGACACCCGTGTGACTCATGCTACCGCGGCGGCGGCCGGGACCTGGACAAACAGCAACTACCTCCACGCCGTCTGTCCGCTTGAGTATTATGCACCCGGCGCCGTCAAAGAATCACTCTACGCCATCATGCAGCGCGACACCGTCCACGGAGACAACTATCCATGTGGATGGATCGCCCAGGATGTTGCCGGGACCGCCCAGGGAATCTGGTTCAATCCGGATTCACCTCGTCCTTACCCGGAGGATCCGCATTTGGCCTTGGTCTGGCACAACCAGGAAGCCGCCAGGCAGGTGATATCGATGGGGACGTCGGTACATGCTCTTCCAGCCGGAACTTACAAATTCACGCCGGTCACCGATGGTGCTTTGAACCGCCGGTTTGATCAGATAGAACCCGACGGGCAGGTGCATGGATATCATCTGATGGATCACCATGACCTTTTGCTCAAGACGGCAATTGTTCAAATGACCGACGCAACCACACTCAGGTTCGATGCTTTGGTAGGGCACATATCCGACAGCAGTTTATGGATATTTACCGACTCGGCAATGACGTTTACTCGATAGTCCGGCAGGGTGGGCCTCGAACCCGCCAAAGACCCTGATCCTGTAGGGCGGGTCCGTCTTCGCCTGCGCGCCGCGGCGTGAACCCGCCAAAAACTGAAAACATGAAGCAGTCGCCAATAGACAGAGAGGAATACAATGAGCAAGACAGAGGAAAACTTAAAAGCCGCCTTCGCCGGTGAATCGCAGGCCCGTAACAAGTACCAATTCTGGGCGAAAGTAGCCAAGAAAGAGGGCTACCACTATATCGCCAAGATTTTTGAAGAAACAGCGGCCAACGAGATGCGTCACGCCAAAGACGAATTCGCCCTGCTCGACGGAATCGGCGACACTGCCGCCAACCTGCAGGCAGCCGCCGAGGGTGAACATTACGAGACAGTCGAGATGTATCCGACTTTCGCCAAGGAAGCAGCCGAAGAGGGCAACAAGAAAGCGGCGGCGCTATTCAAACTGATCGCCAAGATCGAAGCCCACCATCGAGACCGGTACCGAAAGCTTCTTGAGATGGTCAAGACCGGGACGGTGTACAAGCGCGACGAGCCGATCAAGTGGAAATGTTCGGTCTGCGGATACATTCATGAAGGCACCGAGCCACCGGGCAAGTGTCCCTGCTGCGCTCATGGACTTGAGCATTTCGAGCCAGCCAATATGGATTTTTAGTCTTCGTAGGGCGGGTCCGTCTTCGCCTGCGCGCCGCGGCGTGAACCCGCCAATGGGCGTGGCCCGGACTTTGGGGCAGGTTGATTAAGTCGCTTTTCTTTGGTGGCGTTGGGCGACCCCGCCCGACGCCTCCCGTGCAAACACCACCCAAATCTCCCACCGCAAGCGGATGGGGCACCCCTCCTGCGGCGGACCTTCGGCGCAGAGATGCGACCCTGGCGCTACCGGGTTCTCGTGCCGCATCTACGGACAATCCACAGGCGGTGGACCACCGGTGAACATGAAGTCTACAAGAGTGACCAGGTCGGCGATATCAATGTCGGACAGGCTTTCAGCCGTCCCGACGGCACAACAACTACCGTCGATGTTGGCCTCTTCGGTGCACGGCGGAACCGGCCCTCCTGTGAACATGTAGTCGACTAACCAAACCAGATCGCCGATGTCGATGTCGACATTGCCGTCGATGATGCCGTCCACGTTACCACGCCTGTCTTCGCAGCAAGTCTCACTCGGCGGTGTGACCAGCAAGCTATCGAACAGCATGACCTCCGGCGCCGACATACCAAACGTCGACCAGAGGCTGTACAGAGTATCACCCCAGTCATCGGTCACGTTCTCGTCGCGCAGGAACTCGATGTATTCCTTGCTCGTAGTCTGATACAGAAGCTTCGCGAATATCCTGACTGCGCCTGGAGAAATCATATAGTCGGTGTCGTCCCAGAATTGTCCATCGGCATAACTATAGGCTACCGGAGGAGATTGTATTGTGGTGTAGTCGACATTGGTAAACCCGCGCGGTGGAATGCGGTTGTCGCTATACACGGTGTCATTCAGCACAAAGTGAAATGACGGACCTGCGGGCAAGCCGATGATGCCGCTTAGACTGTTTGAGATACCCGGTTTGATCTCGTAAACTTTGGCCGCGGCATCGTGGGTCAGAACTGCCGTGGTGCTGTCGTAGGCGCCTGACTCATAGATCAACTGGTCGCTGCTGTCGAAGACCTGGATGTTGAGCCAGATACGTCTCCCTTCCGGATAGCCCGATGGCAGTTTGTGACCGGTTTCATTCACAACACGAACTGTCAAGGCGAGACTGTCGCCTGATTCCGTAACTGTCAGTTGCATACTGGCTGCTTTCTGAAGCATACCCCGCGCTCGCGCAATACCAGCATCCAATGCCGCCGGGTCTGTCTCACCGGGAAAGACAGACTCAATGATGAGAGGCACGAAAGTATTGCCGCCGGTCATGTCATGCAGCGGGAGATCGTCGCGCTCCGGCGCGCCGTTCTTGTTGCAGCCAACGCCGGTGACATCTTTAAGATGACAATCCTGGCACGTCCTCACCGTGTCTTTGTTACCGCCGAACTGTGGGGCATAGACTCCTTCGGGCGTGTTGTAGGCGCTGTGTAGCCATTCGCTGTAGGTGCGCTCAACCGGGAACATACTGCGTGGATCAAAATCAGGTGCGGGTGAACCGAAAGTGTTGGGAACGTAAGCGCCACTACTGTCCCGCGTGAAGGCAGGATTACTGACATCGTGGCAGGTTCCGCATAATGCCGACGAAGGATGCAGGGGAGAGTAAAGATACTGATGCCGTGCCTCAGCCTCGACATACGGGCCGCGTTTGGAATTGTCGGAATCTGTGATGTACATGCCGTTGGCAGCATGCGTCGGGATGGTACTCATGGTGGCCAGGTAGTTTTGATCTGCGGCGAATGTTTCTGCGTTATAGGCGGAATCGTTGGGGTACGGATTCACGCCCACCGGCGACGGTGTCACCAGCTTGTGGCAGAAATCGCATGTAACTCCTTCCCGGTCGCTTGCAGTAAGAGCCGATCCATCGGTGGGTATCGAGCGACCCTCCAGCCAACCTTGAGGTGTGTGACAGCGAATACACAGATCGCCGCTTTCCGGAGCATCCTGATTGGCGATCGTCATCGTGGCCAGAAACAGCGGGTCTCGCATAGCTTGCGACATCATGCTGCCGCGCCAGACGAAGGCCTGTTCTACGGTCGGGTCATAACCGCCGTGACAGTTATCGCATTTGTCCGGTGTTTCAAGATTGCCAGTCTCACCCGGCTGTGATCCCGGCAAGAAGAAATCGTCTATGGTGGTAGGCACTTGTGCCCACGCCATCAGCGCTCCCCCGACGATCAGTAGTGCTATTGTCTTGGCAACTACACGCACAGGCACCTCTCAGCTTAATATCGCGCAGCAAAACCAAACTCCCCGAGCTACTCGAAACAGTGTCTCGGGCGACTGTTCTTCATCCTGTTAATATAGGGGAAAAGCCAGAAAAGGCAATGTCATTGTCGGTCAGGCAAGGCGGCACAACCTCATGCTGAGCGGAGTCGAAGCATGAACCCAGTTTAGTTATCTGCGAAGGTGGGAATCCATCTTCTCTCTACTTAGTCATTCTGGCGAAGGCCAGAGTCCATCTTCTCTCTACTTAGTCATTCTGGCGAAGGCCAGAAACCAGCCTTCGCCTACGCCAGTTCAGGACTCCTGTGGCCCCGGCCACCCCCGTAACCCATAAGGACGATTCATGGATGTCACCCTGAGCGCAGTCGAAGGGTCCCCCTCATCACTTTTCACCCCGAGCGGAGTCGAGGGGTGACCTGCACCGGAATCCATCTTCTCCGTCTCTGTCATTCCGGGCTTTGACCCGGAATCCATCTTCTCCTGCAACCGTTGCAGCAGCCGAATCGCCCGCGTCAATTGCCGATCAAGACGCATCTCATAGAACATCAGACTCTTGCGAAACGACTCCCCCGGCACAGACTTGGAACCGACAAGATTCGCGTTATGTTGCGCGACAGTTTCATCATCGATCTCATCGGCATCGCCCTGGAATCCGAAAAAGTTGCCACGTTCGATATCATCGGCGGCATCTTCCAACTGACGGTTGATACGTGAGGTTTCGGCATTGATAACACGTCGATAACGCCACATCGCGTTGATGATTTTCAGCACGAGATGTTCCTGAAGGATACCTACCGGTTTAAGCTCCTCCACCAGCGAGTCAACTAGTACTTCATACTGTTCTCTATCCTCGGTCAGGTGAGCCGATTTGAGAATCGCATCACAGGCATGAAGCCCGTGCTTGATTGCGTTTCGACTGGCCACCAACTTCCCTTCGGGCGTGACCGGCCCGGTCGATTTTTGAGCATTCCGCCTGTTGGACGCAATTTGTCTCTTACTCGCCGCCATAGACCTATCCTTTTCAGAACAGTCTGCAGATACATTCTACACCAAAGTTGTGGGGGAAATGTGGGAGCGGGCTGGCGGTCGTCATTGCCAGGAGCGAAGCGACGCGGCAATCTCGTCTTCTCTTGTGGCCTCTTCTATATCGTAGGTCAGGACTCCTGTCCCGAAGGGGTCGTCCTGAGCGCAGTCGAAGGACGAGGTTTCGACAATTGAGGTCACCAGAGCAAAGAATCCCGCGAAGCGCGGGATGTCGAAACCACAGGGGTTTCGACCTACTTTTCCCCTCAAGCCTATCCCAAGTGACTCTGCCAAAGCACCGCTGCGCGAGCCCCGCCCACAATTGCCTTATTAGGTCCTCTATCTGCCACTTATGTAGAACTCCCTTGGATTAGTTGCAAAGTCGCATCCCAATGTCGTTCGTACTACAGGGTTGTACTATAAGATGTTGTGGTCTCTTCTGTCAAGTATTAGTGGTAAGCGCCCCTCGACTCCGCTCGGGGTGACTGTGCTTGCTATTTCCCGGCAATTCCTGCGCAAAACCATGACCGTCTCGGTAAGGGTAAGGTCCCAGATTCGCAAAGCACGAGGAGGTCACTTAGCACAAAAAACAAAAGTACCCAAAACGAACCCAATCTGCCATAACCCTAAACGCGCAAACCTGCTACGGCGAATCCTTTCCGGGGGTGGCAGCTGGCCCCGTCTGCACCCTGTACCGTTGTGTCGGGTCTTGGACTCGCCGAAGGCGTGGGTGTGACCCGACACCGCCCCGCGTGGCGCACGAGGACGTACACCACGCACCAAATGTGTTAGAGTGGCACCCTCAAGCCTTGCTTGGGGGTGAATCCGGCAGTAACCCGACCCAAACAAGGTTTGAGTCGGCCACCCAAAGCAAAGAGTGTATGGCGTGTGCACCCCTCGACTCCGCTCGGGGTGACAGTCCGGCGCTATTCCAACCGTAGATCGGCGGTTCTAGTTGACAGATGGTCAATTCTTTTTATCTTAGCTGCCGTGAAACGAAGGATTGACAGATGAAAACGGAGACTGACTGTAGATTCCAGTCGCTCAGCCATCTGGTAGGCAACACTCCACTTCTGGAGATTTCCTTCGAGTTCAAAGGCAGCCGTCGTCGCCTTTTTGTCAAGGCCGAGCACATGAACATGACCGGCAGCATCAAGGACAGGATGGCGTTGCATATTCTCAAGCGAGCCTATGAGAAGGGGAAGCTGCGAAAGGGACAGACGATCATCGAAGCGACCTCTGGCAATACCGGAATATCGTTTGCGGGAATCGGTCGGGCGCTGGGCCATCCGGTGACGATTTTCATGCCCGATTGGATGAGCCGTGAGAGGGTGGCCTTGATCGAAAGCCTTGGCGCTGTTATTCGTCCGGTCACCCGGCAGGAGGGTGGCTTTCTGGGGAGTATTGAGATGGCCGAGAAGCTGGCCCAAGAGAATCCGGACAGTTTTCTTCCCTGTCAGTTTTCAAACAAGGACAATATCGAAGCGCACGCTGAGACGACCGGTCCGGAACTATGGTGGCAACTTCATTTCATGCAGCTTAAACCGGACGCCTTCGTGGCCGGCGTGGGGACGGGTGGCAGTATTATGGGGGTGGGCAGTTTCCTGAAGGCGCAATCGGAAGATATCAAAGCTCACCCGATGGAACCGGCTGAATCACCTACTTTGCGCACCGGTCACAAGATTGGACAGCATCGAATTCAAGGCATCTCAGATGAATTCATTCCCTCGATTCTGGATTTGGATTTTCTCGATGAGATCATAGACGTTCACGACGGTGATGCCATTATCATGGCTCAGAAACTGGCTGCGCAGTTAGGGCTGGCCGTGGGTATCTCGTCCGGGGCGAATTTCATCGCGGCGCTCAAAGTGCAGGAACGAATGTCGCCCGAAACGATCGTAGTCACGCTTTTTGCCGACAGCAACAAGAAGTATCTCAGCACTGATCTTCTTCGCAAAGAACCGGTGCGTGACGGCTACCTGGCCCCGGAGATCGAACTGCTCGGCTTCGATTCACACAAGCGAGTGTGTAATACCTGCTGCGATTATCCCGACTGCAACCAGATGCTGGCACAGCCCCGGTTCGCTTCTTCAAATTAACTTACCTGTACCGCCGGGTACTTTGCATGACCTAAAGTCATTGTTCGGCTTAGGCTTGTAACATATTTTAGTGCAGTCGGTTAGCGTAATTGCAGCGCGTCGCAATTCATGGCGATTGTGGGTCGATTCGTCCCTTTAGGAATACGACTTTCTGCCGATTTTGATATGGTAGGATGCTCTGTGACTTTAAGCCCCCAGGAGGGTAATTATGTCCGAAACGCGAAAATACCCCAGATACGAAACCGAGGACCTGCTGATGGTCTTCAATCGGGAAACAGATGAACACATCGGTGGACTGGCCAACCTGACGCCGGAAGGCGCCATGATAATCACCAGGGAACCAGTCGAGATATCAACAACTGCAAAGTGCCGTGTTGAATTGCCCCGAGTTATTCTCGATTGCGATGAATTCGTTTTTGACGCTGAATGCGTTTGGTGCAAGAAAGACACTACCCGCGGTTGGTATGAATCTGGATACAGGCTAAGAAATATCTCGGAACAAGACCAGGATCTTTTGACTTATGTTATGCTTCAGCTAATGTCCGAGCAGAAGGTCGCGCACAACACGCCTTAGTTCGATCGACCTCCGCCGACCACCAATCAGAGCGCACTCACATCACGTTTTCAGCCGTCTGAGCGATATCGCTTTGACAGCTGCTGCCTATTGACTACCTTTGCCTCCGTGACAAAAGTCAACCTGACCGACACCGCAAAGAAGAAGCGGGCCGATTACACCGAAGGCTCCATAATAGGGTCCATCCTCAAAATGGGGTTGCCGTCGATGTTCGGTTTTTTGAGCCAGAACGTTTATTCGTTGGTGGACACCTATTGGGTTTCCAAGTTACCCATAAAAGAGACAGGGGTGGCGGCGGTCACTTTTTTTGCCACCATACTCTGGTTCTTTTTTTCGTTCAACCAATTGGTCGGACCCGGCTCGGTGGCGATTATTTCGCGGCGCTATGGTGAACAAGCGTATCACCGTACCGAGAAAGCGATCAAGGAAACGCTGTTGCTCAAGCTCTTTTTTGGGTTGATCTTTGGTGTTGTCGGCTTTTTCACGGTTCATTACATGCTCTATCTTCTGGGTGCACGAGGGGAAGCGCTCGCAGCCGGGACCGTCTATGGGCGGATCATGTTTCTGGGGATGGGCATCATGTATGCCACTTTTTCATGTTACACCGCCATGCGCTCGGTGGCCAACCCGGCCATGGCGATGATCCTCATGGTGGCCTCCAACGGACTCAACATGGTGCTCGATCCGATTATGATGTTCGGTTGGTTCGGACTGCCGGCGATGGGTATTGAGGGTGCAGCGTGGGCTTCGGTAATCGCATACTCCATTACTTTTGCCGTCGGTCTGTTTTTGATGTATGGGGGTCACACCAATGTGAGGCTGACCCTGAGCGGCAGAGTCCCGGTGTCATTTGAGTCGATGTGGAAGATGCTTAAAATAGGTATTCCGGCCTGGCTGGGGTCGATGTCGTTCTCCAGCGCCCGGCTGGTGATCACGCCGTTGATCGCGGTGTTCGGCACCGAGGTGGTCGCGGCCTATGGGGTAGGCAACCAGGTTACCCATTTCGGTATCATGATCCTTGTGGGCATCGGTCTGGGTTTGTCGGCCTTGATAGGCCACAACATGGGTGGCGGAAAGCTAAAGCGGGCCAAGAAAACGGCCGACCAGGCGGTGCTGTTGGGGATCGGCACCATGGTGTTTTTCGGCGCCGTATCGTTTCTGTTTGCCCGTCCTATTATGCAAATGTTCTTCGAAAACGAAGTGACCATCAGTTACGGAGTCACCATGCTGAAAATCATGGCGCTCGGCCTGCCGTTCTTCGGCGGCTATATGATGATCGAGGAGATTCATCTCGGCGTCGGACTCAACACCCCGGCTATGGTCATGGACATCATTCACGCCTGGGTGTTTCAGGTTGGTCCTATTCTTTTGTTTACCAACATTTTGGGATTTGATCAAAGAGCTATATGGTGGACGATCAGTATTGCCGGCGCCCTTATCTCGGTAGTTTTCTACATTTATTACCGGCGGGGACGCTGGCTGACAGTTAAGGTGTAGGGGGTATGAACAGGATGTCAGACAACCCCGATACCCACTGGCGCGGGAACGACCTCTCGGTACAAGTCCTCTTTACCGCCGCGGGGGTGGCACAGCAAATCTGGATAGATAGCGGAAGCGGCGGTTTGCTGGTGGATGTCGGCGATGGAACACTGCGTGATATGCTGACCGAAGGGCTGAATCCACGAGGCGTTACGGGAGTTGTTATCACACACGGCCACTTCGATCATGTCGGAGGTTTGCACTCGCTTTTGGGATACCTGCGTATGGTGGGACGTGACCAACCGCTTGAAGTGATCGCACCAAAGAACTGTACGGAGATGCTCGGAATCGTCGAAAACTTCCACCGCAGTTACCCCGACTCAATTCCCTTTCGTGTGAACATCCACGAACTTGGCGACCGCGAGACATTTGGCTGCGCAGGTATGACTATCGAAGCATTCGATGTCATCCACTGTGGAAGCGTCTCTGGCTCCGGCGTAATGGCGCCAATCCCGGCCAATGGCTACCGAATATCGTCCGCCGACGAGACAGTAGCGATCAGCGGTGACACCGGCAGCAATGCCGACCTGGAAGCATTGGTTAAAGATGCCGACCTGGCTATAATCGAAGCAACTTACAGCGATGGTTACGATGTGGCCCAGGAAGCGTTGCGAAATGTCCACCTGTCGGAACGGCTGGCTTCAGAGCTGGGGAAACTGGCCAAGCACCATATACTGGTACATCGGATCAGGAAATATCCGTAGCCTGGGCAACGGCCTCGATCATTTCACTTCCATTTGTTACGACAGCCTGTATATTGCACCCAACCATTGAATGGAGTGATCAATATGCCTTGTCTTGAGATAGCAATGCCGAAGGTCGACAGGGAGACGAAGGTGCAACTGGCCGACAAGCTGACGGAAGCCTTCGCGGCAGCCTCCGGCTTTCCGGCTGAGATATTCGGCGTTCATTTTCGCGAATACGAACCGGGCACGGCATCCGCAGGCGGCACGCTGTGGGACGGCGGAGACACGCGACCGTATCTGCACTTTCTGCTGTACAGCCCGCGATTGAAACGATCCGTCAAACAGAAACTGGCAGCAACTCTGTCTCAGGCGTTCACCCAATGTGTCGGACATACGCACTGGTTACCGGTCATCCATCTGTGTGAGCATCCCTATGATAATGTGGGCGTTGAAGGCAAGCTCTTATCCGACAGCTATGAAGAGTGCGCCAAGAGTCGCTTTTATTATGAAACGCCGAAGGACTGACACCGTGAACGAGCGCGATGACATAGCCCAGGTTAACAAGGCGTTGTGGAAGAGTTGGGCCGGCGACAACGACCAATACACAACTCCCTGGCTGGACCTGAAAAGGGACCTGCTGGAGGACTTCGTTGAAGGGCGTATCGAAGTACTGCCAAGGCCGTACATGTATGTGTATCCACGCCGAGTGTTGGAAGCGGTTGCAGGGAAGAAAGTTCTTTGTCTGGCTACCGGTGGCGGTCAGCAGTCGGCTGTGTTCGGATTGCTGGGTGCCGATGTGACAATACTTGATTTGACCGATGAGCAGTTGGCCGCCGATCGGGAAGCGGCTTCCCATCACGGCTACCATGCCACGACAATCCAGGGGGACATGCGTGATTTGTCAGCGTTCGAGGACGTTTCATTCGACCTGGTCTATCAAGCGATCTCAATCGTATTCGTGCCTGATGTTCGCGAAGTCTACCGTGAGGTTAGTCGCGTTCTGAAACCGGGCGGTTGCTATCGAGTCGGCCATTGCCTGGCAGCAACGCAGGTTGTGGATGATACAACTGTGTGCGATGACGGTTACGTTGTCAAGGGCATCTATTTCGGTGGCGAGATGGTGGAGGCTGATGGAAGAGAGTTCCGCCATCACCTATCCGATGTGTTCAACGGTCTTTGTGAACTTGGATTCAGAATTGACGGTGTCTGGGAGGACCCGCGACACCATTATCATCTGTCAAACCCGGAACCGGGGACCGAGGAGCACATGGTAAAGCATGTTCAGAAGTACTTTGCGATTATGGCACAGAAGGAATAGGAGCGGGCACGATGCACGGACTGGTCACATTGTTGCCGGATCCATTCTACGAACAGGTCGAAGCGATCTGGGATCGCCTTGAACAACGGTGCGGACTGAACGGGATTCGAGTTACGCCGTACCCGCACTTTTCCTGGAATATTGCCGAACATTATGACTTCGAGCGGTTGGAAGATTTGGTCCGGCAGCTATCCACGGATATAGCTCCCTTTCCAGCAAGCACAGCCGGGCTGGGGCTGTTCACCGGCGAGAATCCGGTGGTGTACATGGTGGTTGTCCGAAATGAGGCTCTATCCGGTCTGCATAAACAGCTTTGGCAAACGGTCGCAGGGGCATGCGATGACCTAAGCCTGTTGTACGCTCCCGAAGTATGGGTGCCCCACATTAGTCTTGCCTACGAGGATGTAGACAGAGAGAATCTTCGGCAGGCTATGAGCGAACTGGCTTTTGAGACCTACAACTGGAGGTTTGTCGTTGACCACATAGCGTTTATTCGTGAGAGTGAGGGACAGGTAGGTGAACTTAAATGGAAGATACCTCTGGGTCGATGATCATTGCATCTGGTCGCGGGGCATCCGGCCGGAGGTGTATCTAAGGGCAGTAGAATGAACATGAATGGTGATAACATGATGATCTTTGCGGGCAGCGGCAGTCGTAAGCTCACCAGGGCGATCTGCACCTGGCTCGGCGTGCCGATGGGGAATGGTGAAGCGATTCAGTTCTCCGAAGGTAACACTTTTGTGCGCATACTTGAAAACGTGCGCGGACGAGATGTCTTCATCGTACAGTCAACGGTTTTCCCGGCCAATGATAACCTGGTTGAACTGCTGTTCTGGATAGATGCCTTCAAACGGGCCAGTGCCGAGTCGGTGACGGCGGTGATACCGTATTTCAGCTACGGCAAAGGTGACAAAAAAGACGAGCCGCGCGTTTCGATCCGAGCGCGCGTCGTGGCCGATGCAATCGAAGCGGCCGGCGTCGATCGGGTTGTGACGATGGACCTGCACGCCCCGCAGATTCAAGGGTTCTTTCGTGTCCCTGTCGACAATCTGTACGCGCTACCGGCGCTGTGTGACCGCGTGGAAAAACTCGGGCTGGACAATTTGGTGGTTGTCTCTCCGGACTCAGGTTTCGTTAAGCAGGCGCGCAAGTACGCCCGGCATCTCGGGGTCTCGTTGACCATCGCCGACAAAGAACGGACCGCCCACGATGAGACGGCCGCGGTGATGGCGGTCATCGGCGATGTCCGGGACAAGACCGCCTTGATCGTGGATGACTTCACTATATCCGGCGGCACATTGACGGCTGTGGCGGAGCAGCTTATCAAGCATGGCGCGCGCGGCGTGTATGCGATGGTGGCTCATGGTGTACTGGGGGCTGGGTCCATCGAGCGAATTCACGAAAGCCCCATCACCAAGCTATTGATTACTGATAGTATTGAGAATCAGCCGGTGACCTTTTCAGACAAAATTGAGACGGTGTCGGTGGCGCCGCTATTCGGTGATGCTATGAAACGTATTTACAACCGCGAAAGTGTCAGCGAGATGTTCGGATGATGTGCCGCCGATCTGTTCGTTCACATAGGATATCTCGCCATCCCCAACAACTTCAACTGAGAGAAAAGTGAAAACCAAAGCTGTGATTTTCGATCTGGACGACACGCTGATTCCCAGTGTGCGAGATGTCCTCAGAGCACTAAGCGCAACGCTGACGCCGGTGGCTGAGCGCTATGACAAAGCGCCGGATGAACTGGTGGTGACCATGCGAAGTACGGCTCGCGAAATATGGCGCGCATCGGACCTACACCCATACTGCGAACGGGTAGGCATAGCCTCGTATGAAGGACTATGGGCCACGCCTGTGGCAAACAGTGATGAAGCTCGACAGCTAAGCGAATGGTTGCCTGAGTATCGCCTTCATGCCTGGCGTTCGGCGCTGAAACGACAGGGGATCGAAGAAGAAGGTCTTGCCGAACATCTGGCGGCGACCTTTCCAACCGAACGAAGAAGGCGAGCCGGTCCATTTCCGGAGATTGAAACTGTTCTGAATCACCTCAAGGAATCGTACCGCCTGGCTCTACTTACCAACGGCGAAGTCGGTCTTCAAAACGAGAAGCTGGACCTGTCCGGATTGCGACACCACTTCGAAGTGGTTACAGTATCAGGTGAAATCGGCATCGGCAAACCTGATCGACAAGTATTCGACCTGACGTTGAAACGATTGGGTCTGACGGTCGATGCTGCGGTCATGGTCGGTGACAATCTCAGAACGGATATCTCAGGGGCGTTGGGAATCGGGATGTTCTCAGCGTGGATCAACCGCGACGGCAGGACAGGCGATGACACCATCCGACCGGACGCAGAGCTGGCCGACCTCACCGAACTTGCCGGTGCCATTCCCAACATTTGAGAAGACACCAGCTGCTCGTCCCATCAGTCGAACCGCCAACCAATGGTTGCATGATAACGTACCAACTGTAGCAACAGAGTATACGCTCACCAGCAACAAGGAACGTGCATCATGAGCGACCGAGCTACTTTGGGTGGGAAAGATAAATCTTCATTGGCAGGGTCTTCCGGGGTGTTCGTGGCTATCTTGTCGTTGGCCGTGTTCTGCTGGGCAGCCTCTGCCTGCCAGTCGGCGTCCGCGTCCGAATCCAACTACCAGGTAGTTCGCACCGATGAACCGATTTCATGGCTCGTAGCGCGCGACTCGGCCCTCGCGCTGGGGGGACAGCTTGCGGCCATCACATCTCAGGCCGAGCAGGATTTGGTCTTAGCTTTGCTGGCCTCCGAGGATACGGCTTGGATAGGTGGCTCCGATGTTGTCGTTGAAGGCAGATGGGCCTGGTACTCGGGCGAACGATGGAGCTATGCGCAATGGGCGGCTGATCAGCCGGAATCGTTGGTAACTTTCGATTACCTGCAGATGCTGGCGCCGGAGGGCGGAGACTGGCAGGCCGGAGCGGAGCATACCGATGTGTTCGTTGTGGAGTATCCCTGTTGTGGGGGATCAACGGGGAATGTCGATGGGGATACTGCCGAGAGCGTCGACATTGCAGACCTGGTCTTTCTGGTCGACTTTGTTTTCACAGGAGGAGCCCATCCATTCTGCACCAACGAAGCCGATCTGGACGCCAGCGGACGTATCGACATTGCCGATTTGGTGTTCCTGGTCGACTTCATGATGCGCAACGGTTCGCCGCCCCCGGCGTGTGCACCGGCACGAATCGACGTGTACGACACGGTGGTCATAGTCGACAATACCGGCAAGCCATGGGACATTTCATACGGTGTACATTATTACGGTATGGATGTGCACGATTTCCATGGTGGTTACGGGCCGTTCTCGTTGGAACCGATCATAGACCCGGTGTTTTCCTCGCCCGGTGACGGCGATTATCCGGAACCGGACGAGGACTTTCCCATGCTTGGTATCACTCTGCTGGGTGAGAGCCGAGCCTATAAGCTCAAGGACATGCTGTCGCGTGAAATCGTCGATGACGACTTTTTCGACAGCATCTTCGTTGCCGCCACCTACTGACCGATAGCCGGGCAGGCCGTCGTGTACGGCCGCGAGATAGACGGTAATGTCCTCACTCTGTCGGCCAGCGGGTGGCTGTATGACGATCTGTTTGTCCTCTATGATTACGAGACCGAGACAATATGGTATCCGGTCAATCTGGGTCAGGCCGGGTTCGGTTGCGGTTGCGTACTATGGGGGATCGCCGGTCAGTACGCCGGACGTATGGTGCAACCAATGCCGTTTCTCAACACCACCTGGAACATCTGGTTTGGTGGTCATCCGGACAGCAAATTGATGGAAGAGTACCAACCCGGCGACGGTATTGCAAGTGACACCAGTTTGCCCGGCGACTCACGATAGGCTTCGAATCAGTCTTGTTGTTTCCGCCAGATGTTGGTCGTCGTGTTCACCGATGAACCAGGCCAGGTCCAAAAGCCGCATGGTCATCTTAATGTCGGGAAGTTCGATGGACTTCAGCACCTGGGCCTCGTCGAGTTTTTCCAACCTGCGCACGAAGGCCTCGCGCTGCCGTCGGAACTCGGTTAACAATTCAGTCGTCGCATCGTCGCGGTAATCAGCAACCTCTTTCAACGCTTTGATTACGTCGATGAGACTCTCCGGCTGGGCTGCTTCCAGGTACATGTCAAGGCGCCGGTTGAACACGACATCGGCATTGATCAGGTGGCCGAGCTGCTCGTTGAGGCACCAGCCACCGACCGGTCTTCTGGTCATTGAAGTCTTAGGACAAAAGTGCACCAGAGTTTCCAGACGGACCGGAGTACCGCGCAGTCGCTCGACAAAGCCGGGGAACAATCCCGCGGGAGCTTCAAACGTGAAGGCTCGGTCACGCCATTTGATAACCGTCGCCATGGTCACTTCGTTCCACCGGGCAGGGCTTTGATTAACTGTGTGATCAGGGCGGCATGCTGGTCGTCATGTTCGGCGGCGAAGAAGGCGAGGTCGACGATTCGCATCGGTTGACTCAACCGCGGATGCATGGCCGAGCGGGCGGCATCGTCATCCGATAACCGCTCCAGCCGGGCCACAAAGTTCAAACGCAACCGACCGAAGTCGGCCAACAGGTCCGGCAGCGCACGCGCGTTGTGATCGGCTTCTTGTGTTTTGCGGTTTGACATGTCAGCCGCGACCAATTCGTCGACACCCGACAATAGCTGCTCAAGGCGTGCGTCCCACAACGGATGTACATCGGACAGATGCCCGATGTGCTCTTTGATCGACCAGCCGTTGTCAATATGCCGCCCCAGAGCTTCCTCCGACAGTGATTGCGTCATCTCTTCCAACCTGAACGGCATGCCACGCAATCGTTCAACTATGCAGGGGAGCATCCCGACCGGGAAATCAAAGTTGAACTTGCGGTCAATCCATCGCATCAGTGTTACCATAAAACGTTCCTTCTTGACGTGTGTCATTCCTGCGAAAGCAGGAATCCAATCTTTGATCTCGTACAATGAAACCATCTCAGCGGTTTCACCATCGGCGGTCCAAGTAGGGCGGGTCCGTCTTAGCCTGCGCGCCGCGGCGTGAATCCGCCATGGAGGAACAGCAGAACCAGAAACGGTTCTGCCCTACTTCTGCGCACAAGTTACGACCTGCGAAGCCTTCGGTCAACCTGAGTGTGCGGGCTATGAATCGGGTACCCGGCCTTAACAGTTGTTAGGTGCAGTCAGGCGACGTGCCTGCCTTTCTCGGTGTAGCACGGTAGCTATCGGGCGGGGTCGCCCAACAGCACCTGAATGCTGGTGCAAAAAATGTGATAGACTTCCTGCTCCCCTGTACGTATACTTGCTGACATCACTAACCAATCGTGTAGGTCGAAGCTCAGTCGGTTTCGGCTTGGCAATTTGAAAGGAGTAATTAATGTCAGAAGGAAAACCTACCGCCGGTATGTTCTGTTGGAACGAATTGATGACCCGCGACACCGAAGGCGCTTCCAAGTTCTACTCCGAGTTGTTGGGCTGGAGCCCGACCGACTCAGGCATGCCCGGCATGAAATACACGCTGATGAAAGTCGGTGACAAAGATGCCGGTGGCATGATGACGATGCCGCCGGAAGTCCCGGAACAAGTACCAGCGCACTGGATGTCATATGTTACCGTAGACGATGTTGATGCGGCTGCGGCCAAAGCGCCGGAACTGGGCGGCCAGGTCATGCACGGACCGGCGGACATTCCGGGTGTTGGTCGTTTTTGTGTCGTTCAGGACCCGGGCGGCGCGACGTTCGGCATGATCACTTTCCCGAAGGGTGAGTAGCCGACCGGATTCTTATGTAGGTCGAAACCCCTGGTCCGAAGGACGGCCGGAGGCGGGTTTCGACATCCGGAGATCCCACAGCAAGCTGTGGGGCACCCGGCAGACCTGCCACACGCGGCAGGAGTGAGGGCACTCCTGTCCTCGAAGACTGATGGATGATTGGACGGCAGCATCTCTATGGTGCTGCCGTTGTTTTGGTGGGGGGGTGACCCGGACTTTAGTCCGGGTTTCGAGATGATGAGATATCAGCAGACTTGTCGGTTTCTGTCATGCCGGACTTGATCCGGCATCCAGTTGTCTGTGCGAAGACTGGATTCCGGGTCAAAGCCCGGAATGACAAGGCGTTTTACTCGATGTCACCGAAAGTCCCTGCTCTTTAACTTGATTCTTTCACCGTTCAAGGTCATTGGTTCGAAGTGGACGCCGATCACGTTGGCTACGCCGTCCTTTTTTTCAAGTGTTCCTTTTACCAAAAGTGCCCGCGAACGCACAATCACCTTGCGGAAACGAGTCAGCATGTTCGGCTTGACCACGATATTGGCAAACCCGGTCTCGTCCTCAAGTGTGATGAACATAAACCCCTTGGCCGTCATCGGACGTTGACGGATTATTACCACCCCGGCCGTTCGAACGATCTTCCTTGTCGACATCTCAAAAAGATCAGCCGCCGAAGCAATACCGCGCGCTTTAAGCGATGGACGCATCATGCTCATCAGATGCGGCAGGGTCGACAAGTCCAGTCCCTTGAAGTCGGCGACCAATGTTTCCATCGTGGTCATCTCATCAAGCAGTTTGTCACCCCGCTCATCGGTATCCATCGACAAAGCGCCCTGTTCCTGGTGCACCAGTGAGAGTATTTGCCAAAGCGCCTGACGGCGGCTGTATCCGAAACAATCAAAAGCGCCGGTCATAGCCAGTTGTTCCAGCGCGCCCTGGTTGAGTTTGGTGCGGTGCATAAAATCCTCGATCGAGGCAAACGGCCCGGCGTCAAGCTCCCGCTCGATCAGATCCCTGGCCGCCTCGCCCAAACTCTTCACCTGGCAAAACCCGAGGCGAATCGATTTGCCTTCCACGGTACAATCCCATCGGCTTATCGCAACATCGACCGGCAAGAATTCCAAACCGCGTCGTTGCGCCTCGTAGACCACGGTCGACGGATTGTAGAAGCCCATCGGTTGCGAGTTCAAAAGCGAACAATAGAATTCCTGCGGGTAGTACACTTTGAGATAAGCCGAGACATAAACCAAAAGAGCGAACGAGGCAGCGTGCGATTCGGCGAATCCGAAATCGGCAAAGGCGGACAGTTGATCGAAAATGCGCAGGGCGGCTTCGTGGGGGATACCTTTGTTTTTCATGCCGTTGATCAACCGTTCACCCAAGGCTCGCATCTTTTCGTGCGAACGTTTGTGCCCCATGGCGCGGCGCAGTTCATCCGCCTCGCTGGGTGTGAATCCGGCCGCGGCCACAGCAACCTGCATCCCCTGTTCCTGAAACAGGGGGATACCCAAAGTCCGTTCGAGAATCGGTTCGAGGCAGGGATGCGGGTAGGTGATTGCTTCCTCGCCGTTGCGTCGCCTGAGATAGGGATGCACCATGTCACCCTGGATAGGTCCCGGTCGGATCAGGGCGACCTCGACGACCAGGTCATAGAACCTTCGCGGTTTGTGGCGGGGCAGGGGGTTCATCTGGGCGCGCGATTCCACCTGAAACACTCCAACCGTGTCGGCGGCGCAAATCAGATCGTACACCCGTGGATCATCGTAGGACAGTTTGGCCGGGTCTATAGTGACGCCGCGTTGCTCTTTGATCAGTGTGAACGCTTCGTCCAAAAGCGAAAGCATGCCCAGTCCGAGTAGATCGATCTTCACGCAGCGGGTTGCCTCGGCATCGTCTTTGTCCCATTGGATAACGGACCGCTCCGGCATGGTGGCATTCTCGATCGGCACCACCTCCCACAACGGTTGTTTGGTAATAATCATACCGCCGACATGGATACCCAGGTGACGCGGGAAGCGGGCGATCTCGGCGCAGAGATGCACCAGGAGTTGTACGCGACGGTCGCGGCGGTTGAAACCGGCGTCGATAATCTGTTCATCCATATCATCGCCGCTCGAAAAATGATCCAGCAGCTTGGCCAGCTTGTCGACTTCGTCCAGAGAGAACCCGAGCGCCTTGCCGACATCGCGCACCGCCGAGCGTCCACGATAGCTGATTACTTCACAGACCATAGCGGCATGACGACGACCGTACTTGTTGTAAACATACTGGATGACTTCTTCACGCCGGTTGTTGGCGATGTCGATATCGATATCGGGTGGTTCGGTGCGCTCCTCGGAGACGAATCGCTCGAACAAAAGTTTTAGCTTGATCGGATCGACCGCGGTTATCTCAAGACAATAGCAAACGGCCGAGTTGGCCGCCGAGCCGCGTCCCTGGCAGAGAATACCGTTCTCATTGCAGAAACGAGCGATGTCCCAGACGATCAAAAAGTATCCGGACAATTGGAGTTTCTCAATTATGTGCAGTTCATGTTCCAGTTGTGTGAATACCTGCGGCGTCATCTGGTCGTAGCGGCGGTCGGCGCCCAGGTAAGTGAGGCGTCTGAGATAGCTGTGTGTAGTTTCATGCGGCGGCACTTCAAAGTCGGGTAACGTCGTGTTCAACTCTTCCAGAGAAAAGTTGCAGCGCTCGGCGATAGCAACGCTGTTGGCGATTGCCTCGGGGTAGCGTCGGAACAGCCGTACCATTTGCGATGGTGCTTTCAGGTATCTTTCGGCATTGGGATACAGCAAGTCATTGGCCGCGTCGAGCGTGGTGTGGTTCTTGATACAGGTAAGCACATCCTGCAAGCGGCGTCCGTCGCGAGTGGCGTGATGGACATTGTTGGTCGCCACGGTTGGAATCGACAAAGTGTGTCCGAGTTGTGTCAGTTGGTCGCACAGGGTTTCATGTGTTGGTAGATTATGGTGTTGTAGTTCCAGGTAGAAATTGTTCAGCCCGAACAGGTCGCGATATTGTGCGGCTATACGTCGTGCTTCGGTATAATCATCGTTCAATAGGGCCGTCGGTATTTCTCCCAGGATACAACCGGAGAGCGCGATCAATCCTTCAGAGTGTCGCGCCAAAATGTCGCGAGTGATTGTTGCTTCGTTCTTTTTGTTTTGCAAATGGGCTTCTGAGAGCAATTGCGATAGGTTGGCATAGCCGACTGAGTTCTTGACCAACAGCACAAGATGGTGTCCGTGGGTGAGTGTGATCTCGGCGCCGAAAATCGGTTTGATCCCATGTGCGACAGCAGCCTGGTGGAATCTGACGATACCATATAAACCGTTGTGGTCGGTGATGGCCAGGGAGCCATAGCCCAACTCAGCGGCGCGCACGACAAGGTCTTCCGGGTGTACGGCGCCATCAAGGAAGGAGAAATTGGTGTGGGCGTGTAGTTCAACGTAGTTCATAGGTGATAAATCACTTTTTCGCGCTTGGCGGCGTTGTAGTGTCATGCTGAGCGCAGTCGAAGCATGAGGTTGCAACGCGCACGGTTTTGTAGGTCGAAACCCCTGGCCCGAAGGGTCGTCCTGAGCGCAGTCGAAGGACGGGTCTCGACAAACCAAAAACCCCACAGCAAGCTATGGGCCACCCATGACTCGTGGGCGGGTCCGTCTTCGAATCCGCCAACTTCGGCAGGATCACAGGGATCCTGCCCTACTGGTACCGTGGCGCATGAGGACGTACACCACGCACAGTAACACACTTGTTGTATAGTCCAAAGGCTGTCAGGCGAGTCACCTGACAGCACAGACAAATCCGCGTGGCGTATGAGGACGTACACCACGCACAGTAACACACTTGTGTGCACTAGTCGAAAACACCTTGCAAAAACCATTGTGAACATGTGCGATCAAAAAAGAAAAGATACTGACGCCGGTCGTCGGTGTGTAGCTCATAGTAGAGACGGTCAAAACCACTCTGCCACCAACCTCCGGAAAGCCGCCAGGGACCGAACCATCGGTCGACCTTTTGTATGGCACCGTGACCATGTTTAATGGCCGACAGTCTACCGTTGCGAATGATCGCTTCAGTTTCTATCGGTGTCGGAAAAAGTCGCAGCCCGCCAATGTTATGATTACAGTATGCAACCGTGGCCAAGGCGGAACAATTGTCTGTGGAGACAGAGCCTGAGCGCTTGCTGCGCCTGGTGTCATCAATGGGGGAGAGGCAATAATT